>JACPHA010000006.1 GCA_016188825.1 Candidatus Pacearchaeota archaeon
ATCGTGTAAAGCCCATTCTCCCTCCTTTCAATTTCTTTCACAATCCATTTTATTTTCTTCTTATTTAGTTTCCTCATAAGACTCTGCTTTACAGCAGAGTTTATCTTATTTGTCGAATGAATATTAATTCGGGATAAGACACTTCTCTTCTTCTTGTCATTATGGGGGGGGCGAATATCACTCCAAAAGCCATTTCCAAACTGGCAGAACTCTTATAGTCTTACCAGAAACCTTAAACTTTTCTTCTTGATTGTAAGTTAAAATAAGTCCTTCATTCAAGTTAAATTTTTTTATGGCTCCTGTCAGACCATTTATTTCTCTAGCTTTATTGTCTTCATTTAAATCGGTGCAGACCTGAATAGTTCTTGTAATTTTTACACCCTCCTTTATGACAAAATCACATTCCCAATTTTCCTGAAAATAAAATATCTCTTTATAATTTTGCCTTAATTTTATAAATACCAAATTTTCTAAAAGCCTTCCTTTGTCCTCGGAAAATGAAGCAGAATTTACAATAGATAAGCCGTTATCAATACTATAAATTTTTTTTGGATTAACTATTTGTTTTTTAAAGGAATAATCAAATTTTGGAATAGCAAATAACAAATAACTATCTTCAAAATAAGAAATAAATGAAATAATGCTGTTAACAGATCCCAAATTAAAAATTTTTTTCAATTTGTTATAAGAAAATTCCTTGGATATGTTCGTCAGAAGATATACCGACAGATCTCTTAATGTTCTTACGTTCCTTATTTTGTGCCTAATTGCTATATCTCTATTAATTATATCGCTCAACAGCTCTTGCAATATATTCGCTCTGCCTAATTTAAGATACTCCGGAAACCCTCCTCTTGTTAAATATTCTTCAAAAGAGATCATACCTATTTTTTTGCCTGTCAATTTTAAATACTCCTTGAATGAAAAAGGAAATAGCTCATATCTTAGATGTCTCCCTGTCAGTCTTGTTCCTAGCTCCTTGCTCAATAATGATGCGTTTGATCCTGTAATAACAACATTCTTTCTCTTGTCCAGCAAAGCCCTAATAAACAATTCCCACTTATTTACATTTTGTATTTCATCAAAAAAATAATGTTTGTGTTCTCCATATTCCTCAACAAAGATTTCGTTGAGTTTTTGAAAATCATCCAGCTCAAAATTACTTGCTCTAGGATCTTCAAAATTGAAATAATAAAAATTCTTTATTTTTTTCATCAGTTGTTTCAATAATGTGCTTTTGCCGCTTCTTCTTATACCAGAAAGGACAATTGCGAAAGGAATGTTCAAATCTATCTCTCTTAACCTCTCTCTTTCAATTCCTTCTTCAAATAAAACTAATTCCTCCTTCTGAGACCTAACAATTTTCCTTAATGTCTCTTTAAGTATCATACAAAAATTAAATTTCTCTACTTTTTAAATCTTTTCATTAATAATGAAAACTTCTGTCTTTTGCTAATGAACACTTTTGACAATAATCTAAAATTTAAAATTTCTGGAAAAATTATCCTACCACAACTCTCTCACCAACTCTCACAACAGGAGAAAAATATAATCCGCTTTCTCTTCTGGTTTTATTCAGGCTCTCCAAACCTAAAGCTAAAAGCAAACCAACCGCAAATATAATTAGGAAAAGATATACTGCTGAAAGGCCTCTTTTTTTCATGTTGCTCTTGTCTAATCATCGTCTTTTCGGTTTTTATTATTTTCCATGCCTGTTGTTGTTATCTGGGGGGCGAATGTAGAAAATAGATTACAAAATCTCAATACCTTCTTCAACAGCTGTTTTAACAACTCCAATTTGTTTCTTTTTTTTCTCAAATTCTTCCGGAGTCAAGCAAATAATATCTGGATCATAGGGCAGGTCCCAAAGAACATAAAATTGTGGTGAACGCTTGTAGGATTTTTTATTTTCAAAATCTTTCGAGACTATCATTACGTCTATATCACTGTCTTCGGTGTCTCTTCTTGTTGCTTGTGAGCCGAAAAGAATAGCTTTCTCAACCTTCGCTATTTTTCTAGCACGAACAAGAAACTTTTTAAGCATTTCTATAACTTCAGTTTTTCTTCTATCCATGCAATTACCTCCTGGGCAGTATTAATGAATTCCTCAACATCGGCTTTCTCAAAATCTTCAGCCGGGATTTTCTTGGCTATATCAGGATAACGAGTTTTTTGGTATGCTGGCTCAAGTTCAGAAATTTTTATAGTGGGTGAACTTGGCAAACCTAAATCTTTCGCAAGACCAGAAATACTAGGCGTCTTCTTTAACTGATTCTTCTCTTGTATATACAATGCCTTAAGAGCTTTTTCAACAGATTGCTGGCTAAGAAACGCAGCAGAATCTAATAAATCTCCCTCAAAATTGTATTCCGCCGCTTCTAAGTCGTGCAGTGCCTGTTTCCACCAATTATTAATCTCTTCTTTCATTTCTTTACAAGTCAATACTCCTATAAAAAACTTGCTTTTATTCTTTTCTCTCCTCGGAATTGTTATGGGGGGTGAAAAGAGGGAAATCCTAGAAATACACAAAAGGAATTAAATAAATCAACTTTTCAGGGTTGTCTGCTGCTTTTAAATTAGCTATAATGCCAAATTTCGAATTATAGGTTTTCATAAAGCTCCTCGTGGCTCTTGTTATTTTAGCTGTTGTTTTAACTTCTATAGGTATTATGTTTAAATTCTCTACAACAAAATCCACTTCTGTTTTTGTTGTAGTTCTCCAATATTTTACAATATGCATGGGTTTTAATTCATTATATATAAAATTTTCATATAGGAATTGGAAGTCTAAATTGTCAAAATTTTGCATTAAATAATTCCTAAAACCAAAATCTACAAAATAAATCTTTGGATTCTTTCTTAATTCTGTTACAAGATTCCGATGAAATGGGTTAACAACAGAAATAACATAAGAATCTTGCAGTATTTGTATGATTTCTTTTATTTCTTTGTAATTTAATCCAGAAGTTTCTATAAGCGTCTCGTATTTTATTATCCCTCCAATAGTCGAAGAGAGGGTCTTTAATAATTTTATAATGCCTTCTTTGTATTTGCCTTTGTGAACAGAAGAAACATCTTTTTCTATATAGGTATTGAATATATTCTTAAGCAAAACTTTTTTCTTCTCTTTATCTTCTTCCAAGATTACCCTAGGATAAGCTCCAAAAGTTAGATATTCATACAATAATGAGTTTAATTCATCTAAAAAGATTGTTTTTTTAATTTTTATGTCTTTCATATCAACTCTAATTTCTTCATGTAATCTTTCATATCTTTCCCCTTTTGATCTTAGGAACTCGTGAAAGTTAAATGGCAATAAATCAAAAAAAAGCACTCTTCCAACCAGATATTTTCCTAAGTTAGTTAAATCAAAGGAGGAGGACCCAGTTATAATCAATTTTATATCATTAAAAGAATCAAATACTAACTTTAATTTCTTCCCTATTTCTTTTACATTTTGTATTTCATCTATTAAAAAATAGTTTTTTCCTTGAGTCAAATAAGACTTAATAAACTCTCTCCAATTTTCTTCAAATTTTATTCTTAACAAATTATCCTCAAAATCAAAATAATGAATGCTCTCATTTTTAACTCCTTTTTCGATAAGCGTTGTTCTTATTTTATTAATAAGCGTCGTTTTACCGCATTGTCTTGGCCCTCTTATCGCTATAATCTCCCTCTCATTTATCCATTTAAAGATGTCACTTTCTATATCTCTCTTTATATATTTCATAACCTAAATAGTGCAAGATAACTTTATAAATCTTTCTATTATTTAAGTAATAACTCAGTTAAAACTTAATATATTTTATATATAATAAAGTATTTATAATGATAAGACTTCTACTAAAATAATTCTTTTCGCTCCTGTTATCTACAAAGAGCCATCACTTTTACCTAAAACCATTACATTCGACGAAGGACTTGCTTCTCTACCTTCCCTATTTGCTAAACTTTCCAAGCCTAAAGCTAAAAGCAACGCAATTCCAAATACTATTAGAATAAGATAAATTCCTGAAAGGCCTCTTTTTCTCATTTTGCTCTTGCTTTGCTATTTTACTATCGTTTCCTTGACTTTTATAAATATCTGTCTTTCTTGTTATTTCGGGGGAGGCGAATTTAAACTCGCAAAAGCCATTTCCATAAAGGGATAAATTTAACTCTTCTTCTTATTCCAAACCACTCCAGATTTTCTTCTCCAGAATAATTTTGATTTATCACCAAGAGATTTTTGCATTTCAATTCTTTGCTTGCTTTTAACAATGCTCTAATTTCTCTTTTCTTTGCGTCTAGATCAGAAAGGTCGTAACAAACTTGAATTAGCTGTTCTATCTTTCTTTCATTTTTAATAACAAAATCAATTTCTTCTTTCTCCGTATTTCTCCAATAATAGCATTCCTTCTTCCTTCTTTTCAATTCAACAGCAACTAAATTTTCATAGAGTCTTCCAAAGTTATCTGAAAATTTTGTAGATATTGAGTTGATAAAGACATTGTCTATAAAGTATATTTTTTTATGGTACTGCATTCTGTCTTTTATCTTATAAGAAAAAATAGGCAGGCTGAATACAAAGTATGAATTTTCAATATAAGAAATATACTTCTGCAGAGTTGACTTGCTTACGCCATAACCAATACTCTTAAGATTGTTATAACTCTTGCTTATAGAATATTCTGTTGAGTCAAGAAGCAATTTTAACAACGTTTTCAAGACTTCTTCATTTTTTACTTTGTATCTCTCAGCCACGTCCCGTTTTATAACTGTGGAATAATAAGACTGGGCTAATTCAAATTTTTTATTTTCCTCTATGAGAACTATTTCAGGCATGCCACCATAAACAATAAATTCCCTTAATGCTCTAAGCATAAGAGGTTTTTCCTTTTCTGAATAATCTAAAATCTTAAAATCAAAATTCAGTCTCTTAAATCTCAAAAATTCTTTGAAAGATAGAGGGAATATTTTAACTTCCAAAAATCTCCCCCTCAATTCCGTGGGTATTTCTTCCTCTGACATCCTCGAAGAAGAGCCGGAAACAAAAATCCTTATGTCTTCATTGTCGTGCAGTCTTCTCAGCCATTTGCTCCAATTAGGAATATTATGCAATTCGTCTAAAAATAAATACTTTACTTTCTTATCAAAAATTTCATTTATTGTGGGAAGCAAATTGCTTAAAAATTCTGTTTTAAGGGGGATTCTCTCATCTTCAAAATTAATATAAATGACTTCTTCGCGAAAAGAGGTTTTAAGAATTTCACTTATGATATCATATAAAACATAAGTTTTTCCGACTCTTCTAAAACCATTCAACACGATTATTTTGTTAATTTTCATATTAAGGTAATCTCTCAGGTTAGTTTCTCGTGGTATAGCTGCAGGAATGTTCTTCCCTTTCCATTCCGCCAATATTGTTTTTATTATCTTGTCCATGGTACAATTTTAGTATATTTTTGTACTATTTAAATCTTATTAAAATTTAGCATACATCTCTATTCCACAAAAAAATCAAAAATCCCTTGTTCAGTAAAATAATTTCCAATCAAAGCCAAAACAATCACTCCAAAAAAAAGCATGGCAAAAATTGCGAATATAATGCCTGATTCAACAATCGTTCATAAATAGAAACACCAACCTATTTAAATCTCTTTTCTTTAAATAAAAAATGGAAAAAATAAAAATTATTTTTTTGGGAACAAGCAATGCAATTCCGACAAAAAAACGCAATCACACCGCAATTTTGCTTAGTCATAAAAATGAAAAAATTTTAATCGATTGCGGCGAAGGAACTCAAAGGCAGTTTAAAATTGCAGATATTTCCGCAACGAAGCTCACAAGAATTTTATTAACTCATTGGCATGGAGACCATATCCTCGGCCTCCCTGGAATCTTCCAAACTCTTGCAATGTCAAATTATCAAAAAACTCTCGAGTTACACGGCCCAAAAAAAACACTTCAGAATTTCTCTCTATTTAACAATTTATTTAATTTTAAAATCAAAATAAAAGTTCATGAACACAACGAAGGCAAAATCCTTGAAGAAAAAGATTTCATAATAGATTCAAAGCAAATGTCTCATGATACCCCCTGTCTTGCATACTCATTCGCAACAAAAGATAAAATACACCTTGATAAAAATAAATTAAAAAAATTAAAAATTCCGAACTCTCCTATGCTCGGGGAATTGCAAAAAGGCAAAGACATAATTTTCAAGGGAAAAAAAATAAAAGCAAAAAATTTAACTTACATTGAAAAAGGAAAAAAAGTAACGATAATTCTAGACACAAAATTCAACAGCAACGCAATTAAACTTGCGCAAAATTCTGATTTGCTAATCTGCGAATCTTCGTTCTCAAAGCAGGAAGAAAAACAAGCACATGAATACAATCATATGACTGCGATAGAATCCGCACTAATTGCAAAAAAAGCAAATGTAAAAAAATTAATCCTCACTCATCTCTCCCAACGCTATGAACACAAGCCAAAAATAATCGAAAACGAAGCCAAAAAAATTTTTAAAAACACAAAATTAGCAAACGATTTTGATGTTGTTGAAATTTAATTAAGCGGCATTCATTTCTCTCAATACCCGTTCAACTTTCTCTTCAACTCTATCAATATCAATATTTTCATAACCTTTAGAAATCCTGATTAATAATTCTGATTTAACATTTCTAATTATCTTACTTCTAATATCAAAAAGTCCTTGTGTGTTTGGACTTTTGGACACCAAGAATTCTGACAATTAAATTCTTGAAAAGTTGATTTATTCACTTATGATGAGTCAAAGAAGGAGAAATATAAATTATCGTATCTCCTCTCAAGAATGTCAGCCCAATATTTTTCTTAACTTCTCCTTCCTGAATTTCTTTTGCATTGTCCAATGCTATGTTAATATGCATATCAAATGCCAGCAATATCCCAACAAATTGTTTCTCGCCTTTTAATTGTATCAAAACCTCTTTGCCCTTCGCTTGATTAAGAAGGTCAAGTGGCCTCTCAATACCGTTAACCATGATTGCTTTCAATTCCTGCTCTATTTAAATCTTTCTTTTTTCCATTTTTCCCGTCGCAAATAATTAATTTTACACATAGCCAGAAAAACAAAAAGGTATTTAAACCATATTTTTTCAATTAGTCTATGAAAACAGGAAGAAAAATAACCGGCGGAAAATATCATAGAAACAGAAAGAAAAAATTCATAGACAGAAAAGGCCAACCGAGAATAGCTTTCTTAAAAGACGAAACAAAAAGAAAACAAATTAGAACAAGATCTGGCTATATGAAAACAATTCTTCTTAGCACTAATAACGTAAACCTCTCAATAAAAGGAAAAGTCCAAAATGCAAAAATAAAAAACGTTCTTCAAACCCCACAAAATGTTTTTCTTGCAAGACAAAATATTCTATTCAAAGGTGCAATAATTGAAACCTCTTTAGGAAAAGCCCGCATTACAAACCGCCCGAGCCAAGAAGGCCAGGTCAATGCTGTTTTGTTAGAGGAATAAAAATATGGACAATCACATTACTTATGTGACATTCATTTGCAATTGTACAGACAGAGAATTGCAAAAAATATCAGACATATCCTATGCAATTCTCTGTAAATCTCTAACTCATCCTTTTCTTAAACTCATCCAAAAATTCATAAAAATTCCGATAAGGTTTTCCTTTGTAGCAAACAGATGTTAAATAAAGGTCTAAAGAGCCACATAACATGGCAAGGTGGTTTGCCAGGTTTTCCTGCTCTCTTGAATCAAGGTTCCTATTCATAGACTTCATAGAACTATAAACTCCCAGAACAAGGTGTTGTACCATCTCCTTCACTAAATCTGCACTGCTTGCTTCTGCTCCCATAAATCTTTCTTCCATCAAAGTCCTGATTTCTTCTATTACGTCGTCTATAGGCACTTCCAAACTAAAAAAATAATCTAAAGCTTCATTAACTTTCTCGATCTTAACTTTCTTTTCCAAAGCCATTTTGTCAATGCCAAGAGAAAAACTAAATTATTTAAACCTTTCCTTTTATTACTATCAAGTTTCCTCAAAAATACAGAAAGCTTTAAATACTCTCGTCAACAGAAACTTTTTTAAACCTTTCCCCAACCAATTCCAAAAATTAAACCCCTCTACAAGCCAAAATGACTTATGTAAAACGTTGCCCTGAATGTGGAAGCATTGATCTTACTTATGACAGCCAAAAAGGCGAAATTGTTTGTAATGAATGTGGACTTATCATAGAAGAAAAAATAGTAGATACCGGTCAGGAAGTTGGCGGACAATTCGACAAGGGGGAAAAAAAAGGCCGCGGCGGAGCTCCGATCTCGATGCAAAAATATGACAAGGGTTTGACAACAAACGTCGGAGAAATTTCTGATATTTATAAATTAGAAGCGGGCCAAACAAGAAAATTCTTGCGGTTGAAAAAATGGCAGGAGCGCGTTTCAACATCTATCGAAAGAAATTTAAGATTAGCAATGGCTGAACTCCGAAGAGTATCCTCCTTCCTTAGCCTGCCTTCTGTAATAAGAGATGAAGCCTCAAGAGTTTACAATTATGTCCTACAGCGCGGTTTGGTGCGTGGAAGATCAATGGAATCAGTAATCGCTGCTTGCATTTATGCAGCCTGCCGCTCATATAACATCCCTCGCACATTGGATGAAATTGCAGATGCCTCTGACGTTGAAAGAAAAGAAATAGGAAGAACTTATAGATTCATAGTAAGAAAGCTAAAAATCAGAGTAACCCCGAGCTCCCCAAAAGATTACATATTAAGATTTGCTTCTATCCTGCATCTCTCTCCTAAAACGCAAAACGAAGCATTCAAGATTTTAAAAAAAGCAGACATTTCTGAATTAACATCTGGCCGCGGTCCTGCGGGAATTGCCGCAGCTGCTTTGTATGTCGCTGCTTTGCTCAACGACGAGAAAAAAACACAGAGAGAAGTGGCGGATGTTGCAGGAATTACAGAAGTAACAATCCGTAATAGATACAAAGAGCTAAGCGAACGTCTTGGCCTAGAAGAAAAACTAAGCTCAAAAGTAATTGCGATTGAAAAGCAGAAAGAAAAATTAAAGCTGAAACTCAAAAAGAAAGATGATTAATTTCAATAAAACAAACCTTTTTAACACTTTCTATTTTCTAATAACAAGCCAAATTATAGACAATTCCCTTAAATAAGTCCTATTTTGGATATAGTCACTAAAACTCCTAACTTAAAGGGGGAGTTATAGGGGAAAACTTGGTTTCCTCTTGAAGGATGGGGTTATAGGGGAAAACTTGGTTTCCTCTTCTAGAGGAGGGGTGACTTATCAGGGGAACCTTGGTTCCCATATAAGCGGGGATGCCAGAGCGGTCAAATGGGCGACGTTTAGGCCGTCGTAGCTTAGTGCTTACCTAGGTTCGAATCCTAGTCCCCGCATTTTTATTGCTAAATATGACAAATATTTATTAATTGATAATAAACAATCGTGAAATAATCTCCATCTCAAACGAATTTAAGTTAAATATATCATAGAGAGTTTTGAAAAACCCCAAAATATAATTTTCCTTTTTATTAATAAAAAAACAAAGGATGGTAGTAGAATGAGATAATCGATAATATCGTTGATAATTTATCAAAAATAAATAAGATAATAAAATAGGCATCTTGTTATAAGCAGATAAATTTATTAAAAATATAGGTTACCCAAAGTCTTCCATAGCGTAAATTTAATTAATCAAAAATTTCACTACTTTTTTCAATGAAAATTAGCAAAAAAGTTTATAAACCAGAAAAAGTAAAAAGTTTAATGCAAAAACATAACCTTATTAGTCTAATAGCCTCTGGTACTTTAACACTCTCTGGTTGCTCAACTGTTCAAAAAATAAGAGACCGTTATCTTGCTCCAATATATAGTACAAACGCCCAATATGGAGAAGCAACAAGCTTTAGAAGCAAAGATTTTAGATCTGGAATACCAACATTTGATTTTGGAAGAAGCGAAAGAAGAATTGTCGGAAAAATCAACCCAGCAGATGTTGTAACAGATATTGAAGGTAATGTTTTAGATAATAATCGAGTTTTGGGTCTCTGGACATTGATAGAAGGGGAATACGGCTACGACATTAATAGAACAGAAAGAAACTTAGAATTAAGAACACCAGATAGTGCAGTCAGAATTTATGTAGAACAAGAAGGAGTTAAAGGAATATTGACAAACAAATCCTATGTTGAACAATCAATACCTCAAGATAAAAGGGTATTTGTTAAAGGACATCCTGATTTTTGGTTGCCTTCTTATAGAGTAAACATAAATGGAGTTCCAACAAACCTATTTTATTCTACAATTGTGGATAACGGCCAAAAGAAATTAGCACTAATTCCAAATGCTGATAGATTCCGGCTTTATAAAAATCAAATCACAATAAATGGAAGAGTTTATAACGAAATATTAGGAAAGGTTCAATCAATGGGAGATTCGCTAGCAAAAGAAACAATTGTCACCGGTGAACTTATTTTAACAAATCCTGTAACTGGAGAAAATAAAGAAGAGATAAAAATTCCTGAGTATACAGACACAGAGGAACAAATAAGAAAGCAAACAGAAGAGAAACTTAGGAAATTAAAAAAACAAATTGAAGACAAAGATAAATTGGGGAAAGAACCCAAAGAGGAAAATAATCTTTGATATAGTCGAGGACAATGATAATTTTCCATTTTGTCATTGACTACATCAAGATTTATTTAGTTTTTAAATCTTGAATGTGTTCAAGAACTATGTTCTTGACATCAAGGGAAAGACGTGCAAATTTGGTAAAAAACTTGCGTCTTTCACTATAGATATTAATTGTCAGCATTACAATTATCTAAGCTATCCCCCTCTTTAATTAAAATTCCGCTGACACTAGCACTATTTGCGTCCAATTCAGGATACAATCTAATATCATTTTTCTCAAAATAATTCAAGACCTCTTTAATTTTGTCTGAATTTTCTAAAGCATTTATCTTCGCTTCTGCTTCTTTAGCTAATGTAAAACAAGAGCCTTGTGAAGTAACCAAAAATTGACCTATAGAAGTAATATCTTCCCCTGAAACAACATAAATATAATGTCTAGTGGCAATTGATCCTATAAAAATATCTGTCTTTCTTCTACTCTCGTCAACAATCCAATAAACATATTTTCCTTCATTAACTGGATCCTTGTCTATATCTAAAAAGTATTCTCTTGGTTTTTCTTCAATAACTGGCTTTTCTAATTGCCTATAGACTCTAAGTTGTTCTGAATTGCTCGAAATAAGGGGGTCGTCTTTTGTTCTTACAACAAAATAAAATTCAGGATCTCTCCCAGTTCCAAACAGCCCGTCTCTAACATAAATTGAATCCCACTGAACCATTGCTATTTTATCTATTCCAATCAAAGAACTGATATTTTTCTCTAAATCATCACTACTAATAAAATCCATCTCATATATTTCAAATACAACTTCTTCTCCTATGCAAGCATTGTTTCCTTTAACACTCAAATAAACTATTCCCTCTGAAACAGAATTGATTTTTTCAATATTACTATTAACCCACTTCGGCTCTGACAAAACACATTTTTCTTCTCTAACTCCTACACTGCTCTGCCATCCCTCAATCCTTGCTCCATCAATCTCACTAACCCTTATTCCTAAAAGTCTTCTTCCTTCAGAATTAATTTCAATCAGACCATCGCTTGTAATAACCTTTCCAATTTCAACATAATTTCCGCCGTTATTATAAAAAACTGTTTCACCTCGAACATAATATTCGGTTGCTCTAGTTGTTCCTCCCAGTCTAAGAATAAGATTAATTCTCTTGCTTGCATCATAACTTTCCCTCAAAACAAATGAAGTTGTTGTACTTTTAACTTTCTCGGCATTCTCCCTCTCCGCATCGCTCTTGAAAAATCGCAAAGCAATCTTTTCATTAACCTGTCCTTTAATCAATAACAATCTCGCCCTATGCTCCCCAAAAACAAATTTTTCAGAAATAAATTCAATCCTCTCCAAAATTTTCTTTCCCTCTGTTTCAACATCTTGCTTTCTGCTCAAACTTGCTAAAGCATCTTCCAAACTCTTTAATTCGGCATCTGCATTGCTCCCAAGTAAAACTCCTCCTTCTTTTTCCAAATTCGCCAATCTTGTCTTTTCTAAATTTTCAATAGTTTCATTAATCGCTCCAACATTATTTGATGTTATAGCATTACTCACGCTTTTCTCATCGAGCCAACAGCTTATTTTTTCATTGCCGCAATAACCAACTTTAACAAATCTCGCAGGATCTGTCGCACTCCCTGGATTCTGGCTTGCGCAGATTCTAACAACTCCACGATTATAAATTTCAGGAGATATAAGTTCTTCAGCACTGCTTTGCAAATTAGGATTCAACAATGCTCCAGCACTCGATGTTCCTCCGATGCACTCGCTTTCAGAAGTTATCTGTCTCTTATCGATTTGCTCCTTGACATAAATATCCCTCAATTGATCAATCGCAAAACTCGTTGAAACTTGTTTAAACCCGCACTCTTCCTCCTCATTAATCCTCACACAAAGTTCCTTATATCCTTCAGGCGCTGTGAAATCTTTTGTTTCAGAAGCATATTGCCCCAAGGGTATAAATCCCGAAGCAACCTGAACTCTCTGCGCAATTGAATAATATGAGCTCTCCGGAGGATTTCTCAAATAAACGCTAAAGTGAACTCCAGAATCTTTGCCTGAAAAAATATGATAAAATAATTTGTATTGCGCTGTCGCCGGAACAGTTGCAGTGCTGTATGTCTTCGAATCAAACCATGCATGAAATTGCGGCGGCGAATCTGGTTCTACTAGTGCTTTAAACTTGCTAGGCGCTTTCGCAGAAATAAATGTCTTGCAAAGTTCTCCAGAAACCTCCTCAACTGCAGAGCTAACGCTCAACGGATTTGCGCCGTATCTTCCTTCAGTCCTAACTTGAAATGCCTTCAAAGAATTAACAGCATAGCTCTGCGTAAAATAATTCATTGAGTTCTGCGCATTCTGCCATGCCGAATTCACTGTTAGATATTCCCCTCCTCCTCTTGTTCCCTGCCCGTAAGCAATCTCGACTAATTTTGGAATCAAAACATTTACAAAAGGAGCAACTTGGCTCCAGAAAAACTCACATGTATAAACAGAATAAATCTGATCGCAAATCCCAACCATTCTTCCTGTATTTACATTCTCCTGCAAGCAATCTCTATAATTCCTCAATATAGATGCCCATCCATCAATTCCAGCTTGAACGCCGCTCAAGCAGACCGGCACAGCAATACCTTCTCTTACATTTGGCAAACATAACAATGTGCTTCCGACAATTCCCGACTGTTGAACATTTGCAACTGGAAACTTTCCGCCAAAATCGCAGCGCGACGACGGGCATATAACAGGATCGCAAACATTAAACAATACATAGCAATCTCTTGGTGACATGAAATCCTGACATTGTGTTTCCGGAATACCCGCAGCAGGTTTTCCAATCTTAAATCTCTCTCCGCCAATCATCACATAATTCTGTCCTCGTGAATATTGTCTCGCCGCCTCTTCAACTGCATTAACTGCTCTGCTAACTAAACTCCTCGCCTCGCTCTCGCTTAATCCGGGGAAAAATTCTAGTGGCTGTCCTGTATTCAAATTAATTATCTGGCACAAATCGTCTCCGTATCCAGACTGAAATTCAATTCTCTTATTCTCTCCAACATTGCACAATCTAAAACTGACAACCCTTCCGCTTGCATCAAACGCTCCAATGCCCCCAAAAGCAGGCAGTGTTTGTGTCGTCGCTGCATACCATCCATTCCTGACATCAAAAGGCACAACAGCAGGCATGCCTTTGTAAGGCTCGGTCTCATAATATCTAACTTCTCTGTCTTGCGAAGAAATTTCATTATGATAACTCACTCTGTCAGTTGATTTTATATTCCCAATCCCATATCTGCTCGCAAACTCAGGAGTATTATCTAACTTGGTGTATCTTCCATCAGCTTCCTTCTTCCAAACCTCCTTGACATTATAAATTCCTGTTCTTGAATCAACCTCTTCCAAACCCAACAAATAAGCAGCGCTTTCAAATTTACTCCCTGTATCAGAACTGCTTGCTGGCACTATCACACTTGAAACGTGTGTAACTCCAGTGCCAAAATTAGCTTGTGATTTCAAATTTCCAGATCTGACAACCTGCGCAACCCTTGTGCTCTGCGCATTTATGCTTGCAAAAATCGGCGACGGCAATCCTTGTTTTGTCGCTTCCTGTTCTTGCGCAATAAGTTTATTTAATGCAACATTTTCATCGATTTTCTTAACCAAGTCAGTTGACTTATCATTAAGATTTTTCCCTTGCTCTGAACTCAATCCGGATTTCTGTAATTCACAATATAACATAGTTGTCCTGATAGAATTCATGCTCGCTGCTCCACTATTAACATTGTCTTCAGATAACAATTCACTGGCTTTCTTTTCATTTATAACACAATCTCCATACTGCCTTCTCGCCTCTGCAGCCAGCTCAATTTCAGCAGCATCAGTATTAATGCTCTTCCCAAAAATTCCATTGCTTATGGTGTGTTTTTCCTGAATTGGCTTTATCTTCTCATTAATTTTGTTTATCGCTGTCTCTGTTTTTGAAACATCAGATTCAATCTCGCTCGCTTTGTCCAAATAGCAAGCATTCAAATTAACATAATCTCCTTTCGCAACCATGTCGGCGCAAATATTTTTCCATCCGCTCTTTCCATTCATAACTTCCTGCCTTGCTATTGACTTGCCACTCAAACCAGAAAGAAAGCTCTTAAATGTCAAAGCGGCCGCTGTCCCAAAACACGCCTCTTTCAAATGCGTTACTGTTTCTCCCAAATTCTTAGAAATTTTCTCCCAATCCTTTATCGTACCATTCAACTTTTCTATTTTCTCCAACGCCTTGTCCGGAGTTAATTTAATTCTCCTTTTCTCAATTCCAACTCCGACAGTCAAATTAGTAACTGTCTGCGTCCCCTCTGCTCCAGGAATCAATCTTATCTTCGCAAACTTCTCAACATTTGTCTTATGCAATTTAACTGTCAAGCCGCAAATCTCTTTTGCCTGCTCGTCTATTCGCAACTCAACGCTTGATTTTCTCATCGTAAAACCTCCAGTCTCATTTGCGCAATAATATCCCAATCTTGCTCTTTCCACATCTAAATCACCCAACTCAAACTTTGCCCTTGTCCCTCCCCTTATAACTTCAGTCGCATTCCTCTCTCCTAATTTGATTTTCTCGACCCTATCTTCAATAAATATCTCAGCGCTCTGCTCTTTCAAAGGCTTACTCAAACTAACAAGCCTTATCGCCCTTGTCCTGTCATCAAACTCAACAACTGTTCCGGCAAAACTCGAATCAATCTCAGACAAAGCATTCAACTCATCTAAATAACCGTTTGTATTTCCCTCTGGATATTTCTCTGTCAATTTGTTAATCAATCTCGCTTGCTCATTCTCCATTCCAAACTCTCTCGCTAATTCCTTGGCTTTCTCCAAAGCAATCTCCCCATAATATCTGCCTTCTCCCAAACCGCCTTCTTTTGTATCAGGGTAATCATCAGCAACTTGCTCATAACTCTCAATCGCTTTTCTGTAATATTCTCTTGTCTTAGCAGAAACATTCTTTGCGGCAAAACTGCTTATTCTAAAATCAGGATAGTTTTTCTTATTTTCCCCATATTCTTTCAAAGAGCTCCACAACAAAACAAACCATTTTTTATTTTCTTCACTGTCTTTGCCAACGACAGATTGATCAACATCTCCATCACTCGAAACAATTATCTTCCCTTCTTTCAATAATTGCCCATTTGTATTCAAAACATAAGTTCCTCTTTTACCCGAGTCTTTCAACTCGCTTAAATCAATTCTATAATCTCCATTGCTTTCTTTTGTTGGCTCTTTTAAAACACCTTCAGCATAAAATATTCCAAACTTTCCCCCTTTTCTATTCAATCCTAAAACAAATTCTTTTCCTTGACAGCTTCCAATGACTTCCCCGCTCTGCCCATCGTCTTCAATATTAATGCTTCTTATTGTGCATCTATCATCCATAAACCTAGCGCCCTGATAAACATCAAAAATATCTGTTCCATCGTCGCTTGAAACTTCTATCTTTGCCTTTTTTTCAGCAGAAATAAATCCGTCATAAGCTATTTCCAAACTCGCTCTGCAATACATTCCAGGCAATATTATCTTCCTTGATGTTTGTCCGCGATCAACTCTAACCGTGCTAACCTTTTTATCGCCATAATAAACAGACACAAATGCTATGTTGCTGTCCGCCTCTTCTAATCTAACAAAATATCTTCCCCTCCAAAAACTATTTTTTACTTTTTCTCTCTGCCATTCCTCTTCTGTCATCGGCGTTAAAATAAACTCTGCCCTGCCAACCCCCAGAGAATTTCCTGCATTATACTCTATCTGCGCGCTCAGAGTCACATTTATATTTTCAGGCAGCTTGCTTTCATCTGGCTGTCTTTTCAAAATCAAAACAACATAACCAATATTATTAACAAGCGGGCTTCCTAAAAGTTTGTCATGTGTCCTCAAGGCTGCTTTCGCAGGATGAAAGCCATAGTCAACAATTCCCTCTGGTTTTTCTCCAATGAATCTCATATTTCTTATGCTCTTTATATCAACTAATGGATTTATCTTGTAAGCATCGATCTGGCAAAACACCGGAACATTTTGCTCTGCTAACAAATCACTTCTAACAATCACCGGCTGGCAACCTGCAGGAGCAATGCTCAACAGCAAATCCTGTCTTGCTTCGCATGTTTCTCTGTCTCCTAAAATGGGCCAATAATTTTTAATATCCCCGCCGCTATAATAAGTCTCAAAACTAGGTCTGTTTTGGTATGTTGCAGAAAAACCTCCTTGAGAGCTTCCACTAAAACTTCTGTAAACAGCAGCATTCGCAAAACCAGCCTCAAATATTGTTCCAGCAAGAACTGCTAAAACAAAAAAAGAAACTATTTTTTTCTCAAATATCATGTTCCCTCCGAAAACTCCAAATTTACTTTGCTCTCTTCAAACAGCTCAAAATTCCTCTGCAATTCCTCAATTGACCTCGGCGCAGGCAAAGCCCCAACTTCAATTATCATCTTTCCTTTCTCCAGCTGATTGTCCAAAATATAGCTCTGTAATTGTCCTCCGCCAATTAGCTCCCCGTCTATCTTTGTCTCTGGCACATTAATATCAAAGCACTTTTCTTTAGTTCCTCCAAACAACCCTAACAATCCGGATTTTGGAACATCAACACACTCTGTCTTTGTGCTTGCAGGAATCACAACACTTGAATTACCGTAAACATAAACCTTAACCTCATAACTTCCCTCGCTCAATTTTATTTTATCTTGCTCCGGCAGTGCTATTGCGTTTGTCTTGCCATCATCCCGCACAAAAGTCGCAATGGCTGTTCCTTTCAATCGCTGCCCGCCAACCTTTAATTCAACATCCACTTCTCTTTCTCTTTCCATTATAATCTCTTTAAACCTCTCTGAATTGCTCGAGAACAACTCTCTCTTTTCTGCGTACCCTTCTGCTCTTGCATGCAAATAACCATTAACACAGGCCGGCGCAACTCCAAGAAATCTTCCGTCTACACTCTCTCCAAGCCTGCATCTCTGATCAAAACACTCATAACTAATGTTCGCATCAACTTCATTCAAATTAACATCATAAAGATTAACCTCTATTTCCTGTGTCTTAAACTCGCATAAATCAAATTCTTCTTGCGCAATTTCTTCTGATATTACTCTGTTTGCAATGCTTTCTCTCGGCACATTATTATCTATCACAACAACAATCGGAAACTGGAAAATTTCTTCATTGTCATAAATCTGTATTAAAACTGGAAAACTGACATCATAAACAAAATGATAAGGAATATAGCAGAATCCCATTACTCCTGCTCCCTGCTGATTTCCTATAGGCTCTGAAATCATTATTTCGTCGTCAACACCCTCTCCTTCTATCTCAATCTTAGCAGGCCAATTTTTTAAATACATAAAATTCACTGCCTCATCTGTTGATTTATCTAAAATAAAATAATTGCTGTTGTTTCCTCTCGCCCTATAATAATCTCCTCCTAATTTTATAGCCAAAATATTTTCTTCCAATCCTTCTCTCAAGCCGCTGATTACCTCTTGTGTTGCCCAAATCTTCGGCCCGCACTGTATCTCAACACCATCGACCGGCGCATACAAATACAAAACATCGGTAGCATACTGCTCCAAAAATGCCTCTTTCTTTTCCTTTTCATAAATTTCTAAAGCAATAGAATAAAACTTTCCCAGCTTGCTATCAACCGCAACGTTATGAGCAACTTTTCTTCCGCTCTTCCCCGCTTTCCTAACTGACATCTCGCTATTTACTTCAACATTAACTCTATTGTTTTCAATATCAACTCTTGCCCTTGGCTCGCTCAAACTAATTTCAAACCCTTGAGCATAAAAATTTTCAAAATCACAAACAACAAGGCCTTCCTCAACATAATCCTCAATCTCTTTTTCAATCTCCTCTTTGTTTGGAACTTGCTCTTTAATCAAACTATTTCCTGCAGCATAATACCAATAAGGAACAGGAAACCCTAAAAAGTTCAAATGCGAGGAAAATGGAGCATAGTCGCTCCCTGGCACATAAGCAGGAACATCAACATATCCTCCCTGTGTTTCAGCCAGTTGTATCGCTCCTCTTGTCTCTTCTTCTATGCAACCCTGATAATACTCAAAAACCTTAACCAACTCCTGCGGTATCCCTCCTGCTCCAAGAACTTGCCCGCGCACAACAAAATAAGCAATAATTCCACCAACTATAATGACCGCAATTATAACAAAGATAGTAACTTGTCCTTTTTTATCAAACTTTTTTTCTTCAAGCATTTTTCCCTCCTTTTTCTTTTCCTCTCTCGCCGACTTTTTTCCTTATTAGCTCGATAATTTCACTATTAATATCTTTCTTAATGCTCTCTTTAAACTTCTCCCACATTTTCTCATCTTCTATCAAAAGCAGATATTTCTTCATTCTTCCTCTTTTTACCCGATTTATAACTATTTATGATATATAAACTTTGCTTATTAACTAACTTATTTACTTACTTAGTAAGTAAAATTAACAGATAAAGTTTAAATAACGGTAAAATAAAAGATGGGCTGAACGGAATGAGAAGCCAATTCGAAAGTTTTGCATATGCAAATTCATTTATGAATCTAAGGAGAGTTATTCATAACTTTGTTAATCCACATCAAGAACTTAAAGGAAAAACACCAGCAGAAAAAGCAGAGATAAAACTTGATTTAGGGAGAAACAAACTCTTTGAATTAATTAGATATTTGTCAAATAATAAACATCATTCGCTAAGATGACAGTATTATTTATTGAAAAGAAATGGCCTCAGGCAGAATCGAACTGCCGCTCCATCCACGTCAAGGACGTGTTCTACCACTAGACTATAAGGCCTAATTTTTAAGGCAATCTATCAAGCTATAAAAATCTTCTTGATTTTTTAGCTGGCGATCCGAATTCTTAATAGAAGACGTTTTTTATCATTAAATGCTGTTCTTCCATGTAAAATCTCATGATTATTTGTTATAAGAATTTCTCCTTTGTTTAAGCCGAAAATTAATTTTTCAGGATGTTTTTCCACATATCTATTGAAATAATTAATTGCCCATATAATCTCTGGTTTTCTCATTTTTGGACAACATTCAAATCCGTTTGATAATGTATCAAAACGAAAACGAACAAGAGGTTTTTTTGCTATAATCGGAGCAAATATTACTTCGGGGACATTTTCGCTTCTCTGTTTTGTGTATGCTGTTGGAACACGAAATGGAAATAAATTAGAACTAAGAATCTTAACACATTTTCTGCCTTCACTTTTTTTTCTTAAAGTATAAATAGCTCTTTTCCCATCTAAAATTGTAGTTAAACCTCCCTTTCTTGCCCGTCTAACGGCAAACAACATTACATATTTTTCAGGATTTTTTCTGTATTGTGAATCTGTGTGTAAGCCAGCCAGTGCAGAATTTTCAGAAATAGTTGGAGCATATTCAACCTTTCTTGGAGTAATATTCCAAATAATTTTCTCGTCGTGTACGTCTGTTGGTGTTGGTCTGCCAATACATAGTGCAAATGAAAGAGCTAAAAAATCTCGAATATAAGAAGAATATTGTAGAAATGGAAATCTTCTAATAACAACAAAACGATTGTTTGTTTCTAATTTTCTTCGAACCTCTTTTGTAAACTTAAACAATTCAGGCCATTTTACTATAATGTTTTTTCTCAAAGCATTATACAATAAAGGATTATTTATTCTAATATTTGGATATTTTTTGTAAAGTATCAAAAATAATTTCAAAACTTTATCTGGCAATATTAAGTTTGAAGCGTCTATAAAAATATCTTTTTGTATTTTCATAATTGAATATTTTATTTGTTAGATTTTATGCCCTGGCTAATAAAGATGTGCCTTGAATATTATCTTCATATTTTATTTCCGCATCTCCTATCAATTCTAAGTCTAGTATTCCTGCACTTTCTACAAAACAACAAGATTCATTTCTCCTAGGCATCATCAAGTAAATAGCTGACACATTGCCAAACTCATCCTGCATTCCATCGAAGATACCAATAAACTCCTCTAGACAAAAATCTTCTTTTATTTTTAAAAGTGAGCTAATAGTGAATATGTCATTATATCCTTCTATAATAGCATTGGTTGATGTTCTTAGATCACTAGTTAGCTGTAACGAACTTCCTATTTGGCCAGTTATTTGTCTATAGCCTAAGTCTATCATTCTAAATGGTCTTAAATTCCGATTCGTCCACTCCAGCAATGAAAAAGTTCCGGAAGCTAAATTGTCTTCATAAGGATAAATTAGTTTTCCACTGATCCTATATTCTCCAGAAATACGTGGGTGATTTGGGCCTTCAGGAAAATTTAAAGTAAAGCCCATATCTCTAACTATATTAATTAAATTATTCATAGAAGGCATATTCTTCGTAAAATCTTCAGGAATGCCTAATGTTCTAGATAGAGCGTCAAACAAACCATTCTGACAATTACATCCTAAAAAATTTAAAGAAATCAAGCTAGAAAGACCACCCACAATAGCTTCTCTTCTTGTTATATAATTATTTTTCATAGTAATGTGAGATATTATGGTTGTTTTAGTGTTTATTTATTTAACCTATTTAGATTATCTCTTGCATTTTGATGAGTCGAATCTATTTGCAATGCTCTTTCATAAGTTTTTTTCGCATCTTGTATCAATCCTTGTTTTTCAAAAGCAACGCCAAGATTATTGTAAGCATCACAATATCCTGAATCGATTCTAATAGCTTCTCTAAACTCCCTTATTGCTTCATCATAGTTTCTTATTCCTAAAAGCTCATTTCCAAGACAGTAATGATATGTTTTTTCCAGAGGATTTATGGAAACGGCTTTTCTATATTCTTCTATAGATTTAGAATGATTATTTATTATAAGATAACAATATCCCAATTGGCAATGAATGTCTGCTCTCCTTTCATTATTCAAAGCAACTTTTTCTAAGTGTGAGATTGCTTTTCCATATTCTTCTTTTAAATAAAAACAATTTCCTAAGTATAAATGAGAGTTTGTGAAATTCCTATAATTCTGCGGAGCAGATTCAATAATTGATTCTAGGTTTTTTATTGCGCTATCGTAATTCTTTTTTTCATATTCAGACACTGCTTCATTATATAGTTTGTCAAAATCCTTGGGTTTAGTTTCTTTTTCCGGATTTATTCTTTCTGCTTTTCCACTTGTAGCTTGTTGCCCGTTTTGATTTATATTTTCAATTTCTCTAATCCTGCTCCAATACTGAAAGGCTCTTTCTTGATTTTTTCTTTCGTTATATTCTAAAGCTCCCAAACTATACAAAGCATCTACCTGATTAGGATTCATCTCCAAGATTTTTTTAAATTGTTTTTCTGCATAATCTGTCCATACGCCACCTTTCTTTAGAAAAACATTTCCAAGATTTAAGTTTGCTTGAACAGCAAGACTATAATCGGGTTCTTGACGTAAAGAATCTTCTAAATATGCTATGGCTCTATCTAAATCGCCCAGCTTAAAATATAAAACACCAATATTATGAAAAAGAATTGGAGAATCTTTATGATATTTTATTTCATCGTCATAGATTTGCAGGGCTTCTTTAAAATTGCCTTGTTGCTCTGCCTTTGTTGCTTTGTTGATAATATTCTCCAAATCTGTCCCATCAACAACATAACTATTTTTTGGTAATGGAAAGATGAGCTCCAAATCCTTCGGGTTTGTTTCATCCATCTCTTTTCTTATATATTCTATTTTCCCATCCAAAGATAATTTTGCAAAATAATCTATTTTGCTCCAGTCGGCATTTTTTGGAATTACATAATAAGTACCTTCTTTATAAGGCAAGCTTATTTTTGGATTAGAATATTTAACTACCAAGTCTAATGATTTAGAAAATTTCTTATTTTTATCTACAATATCCCCACTTTCGTCAAACTCATAAATGCCTCTAGGCAAATATTTTTTAACTATGGCGTCAGTTGGTAATTGTATTGTCTCTACCAAATACTCGTCTTCCACAATTTTCTTTGCAAGTTTTGTAGTTATATTTCCATTTTCATAATTAACATAAACAAAATCATTAGTTGAAGTAAAATTAGGAATCTCTTCTGCAAAAAGATTAATGCTTCCAAAGTCTAAATTAATAAATCTCGGTTCTATAGGAGGATGAACACTAACAATTTCTCCTATTTCTGAAAGCACATTATTTTCACACCAAATAAATTTTATTTTATTATTATCATCGACAAATTTAACATATTTTCCTTCTCCGATGGGTATTACTGTGCCAGCAATAAATTCTATTTTTTCTTTTTCTTTTTTATATGCGCTAAAGGCTATTTCTTGTCCAGTTTTATTAAGAGAGTCTCTAAGATATTTACCTAACTCTTCATTTGAATATGCAAGAATTATTGGAGAACCAATAATATAATTCTCTTGTATTGTTTTTGGAGGTTTTTGTAATTGTTTATTTTTATCAGTAACGTTAATTGTGGTATTTCCAATTTCAAAGTCATTAAGAAACCATTTTCCTGTATATTTCCCAGGAGTTAACCGTCCAGGGTAGTAAGTAAGCCAAGTAAACCAATCATTGTTTGGAATTGTGCCATGGTTTTCTATTCTGATTAATCTTTCTTTACCATCAAATCTTTCTTTACCATCATATAACCTTAAATATAGTTCACTTCCAATTTGATTAACAATTCTGCTCATTAAAGTAACATATTCTCCTGTAGAAAAATTATTTTTTTTACCAATTATCTCATTAGGAAAGTCAACTAATCCATCTTTATTTAAATCACTCCAGTAATTTGCCGCAAAAAATTCGTTTTGAGCATTATTATGTTGAGAGGGAGCATAATATCCTGTTTCAACTAGACAGCCAGATGATAAGGAAAGCAATGCTGTTAGGCCTGATTTAACAATTTTTCTGAGCATTTTGGGATTAAGGAATATTATCAATAACACTAATACGTGTAGTTCCAATTACTTTCCAATTGATAGACCATGCTGCTCCATAGTGACCAGGATTAAGTCTTCCCGGTGCATACTGATGCCATGCAAACCAATCATTAGATTGAATTTTTCCATAGTTCAATTCTTCGATTTCTTCGATTTTTCTTTTATTATTTTGAGTTTTTTCATACGGTCTAAACTCATATAGCCTAAGTTCTAATGGATTTCCTGTTTGATTAAAAATTCTACACATTAACATAATGTTTTCGTTTTTAGAGAATGTTGTTTTTTGACCTGTTATCTCACCTGGATAATCAACCCTTTTGTTGCCATTTAAATCACTCCAGTAATTTGCCGCAAAAAATTCGTTTTGGTCGCGATCATTTCGTCGAGTAGAATAAACTATAGATTCCTTTTTTTGTTCTTCTTTGTTAAAAACATTGATTTTTATTTCTCCAATATGTCTCTCATTAAGAAACCATTTTCCTGTATATTCGCCTGAAGCAAGCCACCCAGGAGCATAATAACTAAATAAATAATAATTATCATCAATTACTCGATGTCTCTTTCCTTGTTCGATAAGAATTCCCTTATCATCATACAACCTAAAAGCCAAACCATTTCCAATACAATTATCAATGTTTGATGCAAATCTAATGTGTTCATTTGTAAAAAAATTATTTTTTATTCCTATTAGCTCATTAGGGATCTTAATATTTCCATCGCCATTTAAATCACCATAGTCATTACATGCAGAAAACTTGTATGTACAATCTTGATTTTGTTTTTTATTCTCTAAAATTTGAATGGGTTTATGATAATCATAAGGAACCGTGCAAGCTGACGAAAACGAAACCAGCGCCGCCAAGCCCATTTTAATTATTTTATTTTTCATTTCGCCCACTGCCTAGTATGCTTTGCTCATTGGTCATGGGTGGCTTATCTTCTATAGTATTTTTTGCATATCTTGCGGTAATGTTTCCATTGTCATAATCTATGTGTAAGAAATTATTAGTTGGTGTATAGGTTGATTCATCTTTAATAATTTCCTCTATAAAGAAATTTGTACCAGCATAATTTAATCTTCTTAAACGAGAATCTTGTTTTTCTCTTGAAACCTTTACTATTCGAGCATTCGATGTAAACTTCCCATTATCGCTCAATATAAATTTTTCTATGCTAAAGTTATCATCAACAAATTGAACATAATTTCCCCCTAATTCTTCACTACCACTAATTGGCATTAATGTTCCACCAACATACTCAAATTTATTATCTTTTTCTCTGAGTACAACAAATTCCTTATCTCTATTATGAAGCCAGAGGCGTATTGCTTCTCCATAAAGAGAGGAGACATATTCAACTGGATTTGTTATTGAAGTATCTTCCGTACCAACATAAACTCTTGATTGCTCCTTACCAAAAATCCTAGCCATTTCTTCTATAGAAGGAAATGGTTTATTCCATTTACATCTAGGATCCCACGAAGGACAAGTGCCTGGTGGATGTGGCATAGTTAGAGGTTGTATAGTTAGAGAAGAACCGTCGTATATAACACTACCGAAATTGCCGATGGGGCCGTAATTTCCCATTGAGCCAGGCATACTAGGGATATTTGGGCCAAAACAACCACCTCTTGAGCTAGAAGGGGGCAAACCATTTGCTATGCTATAAGAAAGCAGTGCTGCCAAGCCCGAAGCAATATTTTTTCTTTTCATTTTGTCTAACCCGTTACTTACTTGCTTATCACCATTTCAGATTATAATTTGGTGTTGGAGTATACCTATCATAATTTTTTGTTGTTAACTCTAATTCTTCAAAAAAAGACTTCAAATAAAAAGGCTCTTTACCTTTCTTATGTTGAGGAAGACAATCAGGAAGACAATCCCGTAAAGAAAAGTTATTATGAATAGTATTCGATGAACCTGTATAGTGCTTAGGTATAGATTCACATCCCACTAAAAAAGAAGACGCTACTACCATTGATTTAATAAATAAACTCTTTACTTTGTCTTTGTTAATTATTTCATATAATCTCATTTTCTTATCTCCTCGGGGAATAATTATTGTTTCCTCTAATCTGTAATCCCCCGTTGTTAATATTTGGATTATTATATAAGCCATTATTTAATCCTCCATAAACCCCTCCACCAACAACATTTAATTTGCCGTGGTCTTTTAGAATACTTCCATAATCCGCGATATTAGGATTAAGTTCAATTGTCTTGCCTATATCCCTAGGCACATAATTTATATCTCCTTTTATATCTACTGCAGGAATTGCCATTTTAACTAACTCTGGACTTATCGTTGCTGTCCGAAGCTGTTCAGACAAACTTCCTGTAATCTGCAGCTGCGTGTCCTTTAAAACAGGATAATTTTGTAAAACTCCAGAAGATGAAAGAATATCACTAAGTTTTGCGCTTTGCATTGGTGTAGATGCTATATCTGTTACAAATTTGTCTATGCCTAATTTATATGTATTGCTCCATATAAAATGTGAAGAACTGTCTCTTTTAAATTCTGGTGTTGGAACTTTTAAAGCAGTCATATCTCCACCCAAAAAGTTTCCTTTATTACCAATTGTTGGAGAAGTATAATTATTCATGATATCTGCAGGAGTGTGCTGATAAACATTAACATTATGTGCCTTAAATGTTTCAGCCATAGACTTAACAGAACCCCCATTAACAACTTCTCCATTTAAAACTATTACATGCACATTCCAATTATTTTTCGCTAAATTTTCAGCTAATTTGGGCATCCCAGCTAAAGTTGTATCAATAAATTTATTAGTATCTTGTCTAGTAAGCTCTTTCTCAGTTTGACTCAGATTTAATTTTCCTGTAATGGGAGCAACAATAGGCCGCATAGGCGCAGAAGCAAGAACTTCCAAAGGGGCATTTAGTTTTATCGCGGGATCTAAAAGAATAATTGTGCTCCCTTTATTATTTTCTATAAATTTTGGATTTTCTTGCATGTATCTTAACATAGATACTCCACCGGTACTATAACCACCGAATACATTGTTTTTTCCTTGGATATTGCCCACCGTATTATTTATCGCAATTTTATTTTGCTCCGATCCGTTATGACCTCTATTTGGTAAATCTATAATTTGTGTTTGAAATCCTTTATTTTGCATTGTCTGATTTGAATTTGCCCAAGCAGCACTAGTTTGATTTAAACCATGAACAATAACAAAATTTCTATTTTCATTTCTATCCTCAAATTTTGGCGTATAGGTTATTGGCTGTAAATATGGAATATTTATCTCTTGATCAAGTTTTTTTGGCGGAATATAAGGATCTTGAGCAAATGCTTTAGAAGAAAAAATACTTGCTTCTGCTAAAAGAGCAACAAGTCCTAGTTTTTTTATTTTGTTTATTCTTTTCATATCTTTTCTAAGGTTAAGACAATATTTATATCTTCCCAATATAAAATATATTCTAAAATATTTTAATATATTAAGTAAAGTTTATATATTCTAAAATATTTTAATATATTAAGTAAAGTTTATATATTCTAAAATATTAAGAAAGAGATGAAAAGAAAGCTGATCAAACAAGGGTATAACACAATGACTATAACTTTGCCAATAGAATGGATTAAGAAGTTAAATCTTAAGAAGAGGGAAGAAGTTGACGTTATAGATGAAGGAGATTCATTAATAATAAGCGGAAAACAAAAAAATGAAGAAAAGAGTGCCACACTAGACATCTCCAATTTCATAGTACCGATGCTGTGGAAATTTTTTCAATCTATATATAGAAAAGGTTATAATGAAGTAAAAATAATCTTCGAACCAAGTAAAAAAACATATCCTAATATTTATCAATACTTTTCTCCTTTGTTAGGCGATAAAGTTTTTGGGAAAAAGCATCCTTCAAAGCCTGCTATTGAAACAATTCAAGATTTGGTTAATAGATTTATCGGAATGGAGATAATTGAAACAGGAAAGAATTATTGCATAGTGAAAGATATGACTGAGCCGACTACAAAAGAATACAACAACGCATTCAGAAGAATATTTATGCTTATTTCTGGAATGTTTGAAAGAACACTTAGTGCAATAGAGAAGGACGAGATAGGGGATACAGAGATATGTGAAGAAATTCATGCACTCGATACAAATATTGATAGGTTTATTGATTATTGCTGCAGAATGCTTAATAAAGTAAACAATTCTGCTCCTCAATCGAAAAAACCAGCGATATTTTCTACTCTATTTATTCTTGAGTTATTATCTGATGAATTTAAAGATATTGCAGACCATTTAGCCATTACGCATAAGAAAGTAAAAATTTTGTTTCCTCTTGCAGAAAAAGTAAGAGAACACTTTAATTTTTATGAAAAAACTTTTTTCAAATTTGAAGGAGACTTAGCAATGCAATTCGGAAAAAATTCTCTTTCTATTTTAGATGAGCATCTTAGGTTAAATAAAAAAATAAAAGGAGAAAATAAAAGTATAACAAGACATCTTATGCAGATAAGCAAATATCTGTTATCATTGATAGAGCTTAGAATAGAAATGGAGTATTAAAGTATAGCAACTGACTTAAATAATTCCTCAGATCGTCAGTTGCTATATTCGAGAGAACAAAAAGCAATGAGGAAATATTTTGGTCTCTCGTTATATTCTATCTTTTTTTTCATTGCAGAAACAAATAATAAACAATTGTCGGTATTAGCAAACAGCCCATTAAATTTATTCTCCTTGAACCAGATAAAATCGCAAAAACTCCCAAAGCACTTCCAGTTATCAAAACCAAAAGTCCATACAAATTTGACAATAATAAATTAACAAAAAATAAAATTAACAGAATAATAAATGACAATTTCCCGTAATCAATCTTGTCTATATTTACAGCAAATATCTTGGATAAATAAACTCCCACAAAAAAAGCAAAAATTCCTGCAAAAAAAACAGTTAAAATAATAACAACCAAATTGCTCAAAGAAATTTCTTCTAGAATATCCTTAATGGCGGCCGCAGCTCCTGTTCTTGCCTTCCCAATCGCATATGCTGTAACAAAACTCAATGCCATCACAATTGTATTTATCGCTCCGATTAAAACTAAAAAACTTCTGTTGTTCCTGCTTTCCTCGCCCATTATCTCACTCCCTATAACAGCTGCCTGCCCGGAGCCGATTCCTGGAAGAAATGAGCAAAGTGGAGCAGAAATGACTGCAGCAAAACTAGACCTAAAAAATCCAATTTTACTCAAGCCAACATCTCTTAATGAAATTAATTTCTGCCTGGGTAATTTTATCTTCGCTTTTATACTAACTATCAATCCAGAAACCCCAAATAATCCAGAAAGCAAGGGCAGTAACGGTTCTTCAACGGGTAGATTAAAAGTCAGCAAACCAAGAAAACCAGCCAAAACAAAAATAACTAATGAAACAATAAATTTCTCTTCTCTAAAAATAAGATACAAAGAAACAAAAATCAAAATATATGCTATAAACCCCTTAACAAAACTAAAAACAAAAGGTAAAAAATAAATAAAAATAAAACTGAAAATTAAAATTATGGGCAAGGCACTCAAAGAACCAAAAAGTGTCAGCAAAACTGCTTCTTGTCCTCTGCCTTCCAACAGCAATTGGTGTCCTGGCAAAACAGCCAAAAATGAATCTTCTTCCGGCGCGCCCAAAAAAATACTTGGTATAAAGTCAATGAAAGTGTGCGTTATAGCCATTGCAACAATAAAAACAACCAGAGTAATTTCATTAACTCCAGAAAAATATCCCAGAGATGCCAAAAGCCCTGCCGAAACTAAATTGATGTGAATCCCGGGAGACAAGCCTGTAAACGTACCTATTGTACATCCGAGCAATAAAGCGAGAATAATCTCGATAATCATTTTGCTCCGCATCAATTTTACCGACGGTAAAATAGCCTTTTCTTTATGATTTGTATAACCATCAAGCTTTTATAAATGTTGTCGCCCCGGACTTTTTGATAAAAAAGTTCATGGTTTAATAGCCCTCTTTACTTTTAAGCCGTTTAAGATTATTTTATAGTCGATAAAACCTTTTTTGATGTGCCTCCCTGAACTTTTTTCTTATCATTTTGAATGGGTTTTGGGTATATGGGACGTTTTTGGTAGCTTTTCTTATGCATTTTAACTCATGTACTGCTCGTTTATCCTATTAAGGCTGTTACGATTATTAAGATTGTGGTAATCCTTTAACAGACAGATCATTGAGAGAGTAGCTTCATAATTAATTAAAATAGGAAAAAGAGGCTATCGTAAATAAATTTCAGACTTACCAAGCCAATCAGGACTAGAACTAATTTTCTAAAACTCTTTTGCTGAATTTTGTTAACAATCTTTTTACCTGCGTACGAACCTAAGATGGCAACTATGAATAATAAGGGAAGGTAATAGTAATACTCGTTTGAGAGGAAACCGCTTCCAAAGTAAATTGGTATTCTTGTCACGTCAACAGCTAAAGCAATTACTGCTGCTGTTGCAATGTAAACCTCTTTCTTTAAGTTAAAAGCAGTAAGAAATGCTCCGCGCAATGCTCCGCCCGTACCAATAAGTCCTGCAAGGAACCCAGATAGAGATCCACCAATAATTGCATTTTGTGTTTTTGGTTTAAACTTTAAGTCAGGCTTTAGCAAAAATACAATAGAATAACTTAGTAAGAATACTCCCAAAGCTAGCTTCAGTATTGCATTAGAAGTATAGTTAACAAGAAGCGCGCCTATAACTGCTAGAATAACACTTGGTATTCCAAAAAGCAAGATTAACCTCCAATTCAGTCCATGCCTGAAAAAAGTTATTCTTCCCATATTGCCAAAAATATGCAGAAGGGCAACAAGAACTAGGGCTATTTTGAAGTCGACGAAGAAGAGGGCTATTGGCAGGAAAATAGTAGAAGAGCCAAATCCGGCCATTGTTCCTATAACTTCTGCTAGAAAGGCAAATATAAAGAACAATATTTCATTCATGAAGTAAGTCTGTTTTGTAGCTATAAAATTCTTTCTTAAAAAACCCTGAGTGTCTGTGTGAGGATTTTGGATGCATGAGAAATCTTATGGATTTCTCTGCACAGAGAATTATAATTTACCTTAATTCTCTTGTGTTCAAGATTCTTGACGAATCTTGACATAAAACTGTAACAAAGCTAATAAACGCAATATTTCCAATATGTTTTATGGGATATGTTAAGAGATGTTCTGATTGTGATAAACCCATTCATAATCTAAGAGCTCTTGCTAAGCGCTGTCGTTCGTGCCGGAGAGATTTTCAAAAGCAGGCTTCCCTAAAATGCAAGCGACAACAGAAAACGAAGAGTGCTCTAAGGAAATCCGAGCAAACTTCTGCTTATTTTATTATAAGTTATCAAACTAAGCAAGATTTACTTACTAAAATTACGGATTTAAAAGAAGAGCCGCAAGCCCCTAAAGAACCAAGCGCGGTAGATATCTTTTTTTATCCTTCCAGATGCGAAAACAAGTCCAATTATTACAAAGAACTTGAGAAATATCAGGAACTTCTTGAGTTGTGGAACGCAATTAATCAAGAGAAAGAGTCATCTGTCTGCTACTTTTGGAATAATCTTGCTTTTTAAAAGCAAATAATTTTATTAGTCATGACAAAGACAACGATATCATTAAGTTTGTCTAAAGAACTAGTTGGGAAAATCTTCCAGGAATGGTGAATAATAGACACGTGTAAACTAATCTGGACAGGAGTAGAAAGGTATTTAAATCCATTATCTTTATAAAGATAATGGTAATAGTGAATGAAATAACTATGAATATAGTAAAGAATGCTGAAGATGGAGAAAGTATTCATAGCTTGGCTTCTAAAATGGAGTTTGCTTATTCTGCAGTTTATAGATGGATATTTGAATTAGAAAGATATGGGGTAATTAGTTTAATCAGAAAGGGAAATAGGAATGTTATTAAGATTAATAAGAATTTAATTTATAAGAAATTTAAAGAGTTGGATGATGCTGTTTCTGTTATTGAAAAGGACGGTAATTTCTGGGAGTTGGTTAAAACTTTAAAATTAAGAATAAGATTTGTAAAAGGAACAGCTGCGACAATCTGGACTAAAGGGAGTTTCATAACTGGAGATTTCTATGATAGGATTTACTTTTTGGAAGTTGATAAGAAAGACGCAAATACTTTGAAAGATGCCTTAAAAGAAGAAGGGATTGCATTTACTGAGGGTGAAGTTAATAACCAAAGGCCTTTAGTTTGGATCATTCAAAAAGAAGGATTTGATGTAGATAAAAAGGATGGCTTGCCAATTATGCCCTTAAGAGAATTAGTAGAATGGGGAAAAGAATTACATTTGGAGAATATTTTAGAACAATTGGATAGATTATACAATTTAAAATTAAATGCAAAATACTCTGAGGTTTCAACAAATATCTAAGATGGATTCAAGAGTTGGCTTGCTTGAAAGAGAACAGGAAGTTATGAAAATACTTAATTTATTCCTGGACAAAGAAATTGATTTTATTGTTGTTGGAGGTTATGCAATTTCAACTTATAAGAAAAGATTCTCAATAGATTTGGATGTTGTAGTTAAAGCAGAAGATCTTGAAAAATTTGAGAAAATATTGGAAAAAGAGGGCTATGCTTTACATTATGAAAAAGAGATCGCTTTGATGTATAGGGAAAACTTCAAGAGATTTATGAAGAAAATGAAAAACTTGCCGGTCGATATAGACCTATTAATTAATGGTCTGGTTTCAAGGACAACAGATGCAACTTGGGGATTAGATTATATTAAAAGGAATTCTGTGAAAAGAAAATTAAACAATTCTGAATTTTTAACTCCGGAGAAAGAGCTGCTTATTGCTATGAAATTTCATAGCGGAAGATTATCAGATATTAGAGACATTGTTGCATTAATGCCTTGTGACAAAGAAAAACTCAAACGGCATTTACTAAATGGAGATATTAAGAAACTCAAACAATCAATGAGAAAACAATCGTCTTTCTTGAATAAGCCACAGTTTGATGATAGTTTCAAAGGAATATTTGGGCCCTTTTCCTATAGTGAGAAAGATGCTCGGACAACAAAAGAGCTGATAAATAGTTTATTGAAGAATGAATAATATGTCAAAAACCTTGGTTTTTGAAAGGAGCTTTGAGATAGCTAAGGAAAAGGATAAAAAGGAGTAAAGGAGATTAAGGATTTTCATGAGAAGATGAAGGAAAAAGAAGAACGAGAAGAGGAGATGGAAGAAGAACTGGATGAAACTGGGGGAGATGACGAAGATGAGTGAAATTTGTAAAACCTGCAAAAAGAAGTTTGATTCAGGAATTTGGATAGCCTCGCAATTTAGAGATGAAAAGGTTCTGTTATTTTGTTCAGATAAATGCAAGAACGAATATCTCAAAATGAAACTAAACAGAATAAAAACAGAGTATTCTAAATATTATGATAAGATAATAAAATCTTCAAAGAATGGGCCGGGATAATCTTTTCTTCAAAAGATGCGTTTTTTGGCATCTTGTTTTTTTCGTGCCATTCTTTGTTTATTTTCATTCTTCAATCCCTGATTATGATAATTAAGCCAGTGGTAGTACATATCTTTTTACAGGGACTGTCTGGAACTAATGAAACCTACTAACTTTCTTAAATATCTCAAATCCATCTTAAAAGGAACTTTCTCTTTTAATTCTATAGAGGACTTTGAATAACCCCTATTTTTTGCTTTCTTTCAAAGACTTCAACTTCCAAGTTGAATGTATCAAAGAACTTGTTTTTTGAGTCCTTCTTAGAGAGTTTTGAAAAACCCTAAAAACTTTCAAAACTCTCTATAGCATTTTGATTGTATTTTGACTCCTATATCAACCCAAGAAATCAGAAGTAGCGGAATAGTTGCTGATAGCTTAACTCCCCTTAATCTTCCTTATCAATTTCCCAATTTCTTTCTTCTTCTCCCACCTTTCTTTTTCCTTCTTACTCTTTAAATAACTAGTCACCAAAATAATAATTATCCAAGCCGAGAGCATGAATATTACATATTTTGCTCCTGCTAATTCCAAAGCCGCCTGTCCTAAATTATAAATCAAAACACTCCAAAAAGTATTCCAAACAACTATCCCGATTGCAGAATATAAAAGAAACTTTTTTGTTGCAACATGTAAAATTCCTGCTGCGGTTGCAATTATTGAAGATAAATTGGGATCCCAATAACTAAACATGATTGCCTTAAGCTCATGTTTTCTCACTCTTATCTTTGCCCTGTCTAATGACCTCTTAAATCCAAGTTTTGTCAAAATCCTATGCCAGCCGTGCTTCCCAACAATATAATTTCCATAATAAGCTATAAAAAATGCAACTGAAATTATCAAAGTAATTTCAATAACTCTAATAACATTTTTTCCCGCAGCAATTATTCCCAAAAAAATAATAAAACCTCCTGGAAAATACTGCCCGATAACCAAAAATCCCTCAATCAAAGCGGTAATAAAAACAACCATCAAACCGTGTCTGTCAAAATAAAAACTAATCCATTGTATGGTTTCTTCCGCATTCGGCAAATCAAACGAGCCCCATAAAAAAAGTACCAAAAAATAAACTGCCGCTATAACAAGCGGAATAGCCAATAGGCGCAGAACCTCTTTTGTTTTCATTCTCTTTTAAGAAAGAATTAAATTATAAACCTTGCTAAAACAATTCTTTTTGTATCATATGATATATCTAAAGTCGTTAATTTTTGACCAGTAGGACTTTAGATATCTATAACTTTCTATAATTCATCCAAAAAAATCTTCAAAACTCTAATTCTCTTCTTGTCTTTATAACTCTCTACCTTTCCTAAAACTCTTATCTCTTTTCCTCTATAGATCCTAGAGCATTCGCAAATCAACTCAAAACCGTTGTCCAAAACCAAAATAAAATTTTCCCCATAACTATTCTTTTCTTCTACAACTTTTCCACTAATCTCAACTCTTTTATTAGTTATTAAATTATCTAAATCTCTTATATCAATAATTTCCTCGTAAGAGCTATTTAGCAATACAAACATCAAAAACATTCCAACTATCATTATAACAAAAGCAATTTTCCTCATTTTAGTTAATTTTATAAAGTTAATAAGATTAAAAATATAATGCAAAAAAGAGGATTGTCATTTTTTATAGTAATAATTATTTTGCTTTCTAGTTTTGTAGTTTATGCTCAGGAAGAAGATAATTCAAATAGCCTAAATGATGGCTCCGAAGAACCAGAGATAATAGAAGATGATTCTGCAGAGAATAACGAAGAAACCTCTCTCGAAGAACTAGAAAAAGAATTCTCTGATGAAGAGCTTGAAATAAGTCCTGGGATAAGTCCAGACAGTAGTTTTTATTTTATAGATGAATTCTTCAACAGGTTCGGGAGTTCTATTGGAAACAGAGAGGAAAAAATTGCAGAAACTAAGGCAATGATACAAAGTGGTAAAATTGAGGAAGCCAGGGAGGCTTTAGAAGGATACAAAAAATATGCTGATAAGCTTGAAAAAGAAGTTTCGCCAGAAGAAAGAAAAGAAGCCAGAAAAAGCGCTGCCGCAATCCACAGGGCATTAAAGGAAATCGAATCTGAAATCCCGGAAGATGAAAGAGAAGAATTTATAGATGATATTCGAAAAAAGGAAAACGCAATTCTTACCGCTGCAGAAATTGCAAATAAAATAAAAGAATTGTGTCAAACATTATCAAAATTAGATCCCACGGAGTTTTACAGGGTCTGCAAAAGTGAAGACAATTCCCCAAGATGGCACAAAGATTTATTCAATGACTTGACAGAAGAACAAGAAAAAGAAGCCAGATTATTTTTTGAGATAATGATGCAATGTTTTGAAACGGGGGGAAAAGAATGCAGATGTGAAGAAATTCCACACAAGGCATTTTCAAACGAATGCTCTGTGGTTGCCCCGCTTACTGCAGCATGCGAAGAAGGAGAAGAAACTGCATGCGCGCAAATGGAAGAGCAAACAGAAGATATAGAAAACTTGTTGGAAGATGCTCCTCATTTGCAAAGAGTTCTCGAAGAAATTGAAGAAAGATTTTCAGAAGCACAGTTTGACAACCACGTCCCGCCAGAGTGCAGGAGAGAAAATGCAAAAACAGCAAAAGAATGCATGTTAGTAATGTTTAGAGCACATGCTCCTGAAGAATGTATTGAAGCTCTGGAAAGCGGAGAAATTGATTTTACTAATGAAAGAGAAGCTCGCATGGCATGCGAAGAAATAATGTTTAAGGAAAATGCTCCTGAAGAATGTATTGAAGCCGGAATAAAAAACCCAAAAGAATGTGGAGTATACATGTTTAAATTAAATGCGCCGGAAGAATGTATTGAAGCAGGCCTAACAGGCGAGCACCAAAGCGATCATAGAAAATGCGAAACTATTATGAGAGAAAAAGGCGGTCCTGCAGGTCGCGGACCACCGGCATTAGGAATAAGATGTAAAAGTATTGAAGACCCTGAAGAAAGATTAAAGTGTTATGATTCTGCCTTAGAAGGAACAGGGTCATTGCCTTTTGGACATGGATTTCCTCCTGAATGCGAAGAAAAAGGAGCAGCAACTCCTGAAGAATGCGAAAGAGTCATGAGGGAAATAAGAGAAAGTGATTTTGAAAGAAGAGACGAAAATTTTGACAGAGAGGGCCCTTCTGGCAACTGGCCTGAACAATGCCAAAGAGCTAACGCATTCACCGAAGAATCTTGCAGGAAAGTAATGGAAGAAGGCCAGCAGCAAAGAGAGGAATTCAATGAACCAACTCAACCAACTGAAAACCCTTCTCCTAGTGAAACCACAGAATCAACAACTACAACAGAAACTCAAAGAACAGAAGAAAGCTCAGCTGAAACTAGCACAAGTTCAGAATCATCAGGCTCTGTTACAGGCACCGGAGGCGCAATCACAATCACTAGTGGGGTTATCAGAGAAAACAGATTTCTCAAATATTACTTTAGATTATTCAGGTATTAAATTGTCTAACTTATTTTTTCCATTCTCTCTAAAAGTTCGCTATTTGCTTTTTCTCACAGTTGCCTTAAAAAATCCGCGCTCGCGGCTTAGCCGCGAATCAGAACTACCCGACCATCACCGTCCGAGTAAGCGAGATCCCCGCCGTACGAAAGGACGTAGAGACTACTGTCCAAGCACAACCACGAAAGGCCTTCATCTTGCGTATATAATCTTCTTTCTCCACCTTCATCAAAAATTGGCAATGCTCTGTCATCCGTCTTAGAAAATCTTTTATTATTATTTTTACCAATTAAAACCGGAGCTTCAAAAAGTTCAACATCATTTCTTAACTGGAAAGCTAGACCATATTGGTTATCAGCGTTCGTTAAATCAAATCCTGTCAAAGGAATCATTATATGATTTTTAGTAGAGGGTTCAATGCCGCGAGCTCTTACCTGTTTAACAAGATCTTGCGCTAGAGGAGTATTACGATCATAAGAACATTTGTCAGTTCTTACAACAAGAGAGGCATCTTCATATTGTCTTCTCAACGGCAAACTGCTTGATTCAAGAATTCTGCCTAAGTCTGCAGGTGTTGCAGTTCTTATTCCCATAGGCCTAAGAATCTGGTTTGCCAAGACTACTGCGAAAGGATTTGAGCCAGCTACAACATTTCCATCATAAGCCAGAACCTTAATGTTACTATTACCTTTGTAATCAACATCAGCTAGACCGTTAAATTCCTCTAAGAATGCTTCTGCATCAGCTCCTTCAATAAAGCTAGCAATGATATTTGGAACTCTCCAATTAAAGTTTCCTTTAAATTTTGACTTTGTTTTTGTTTCCATCGTGTTTTTTATAAAGATATGGTGTATTTAAAGCTTTCGGCTTTGTTACTACTTAAAAATTTATCAAGATACTTGATATCTAATTCGATATTCCATAATTCATTATTTTTAGTACAAAAATAGATTGCCTCTTTTTTAGAAACCGCTTAATATAAAAAAGAATTTGCAATTCAACATTAAAAAAATTTAAATCCTCGCATTTTCTATCTTTAACATGAATCTTAATGAAAAACTTGAATTAATAAAAAGAAACACAGAGGAAATCATCACTGAAGAAAATTTAATAAAACTTTTAAAAACTAAAAAACAGCCAATCTGTTACTGCGGCTACGAACCTTCTGGCCCCTTGCATCTTGGTCATTTCGTGACAATAACTAAACTAATTGACTTGGAAAAAGCAGGATTCAAAATAAAAATTCTTCTTGCAGACATTCACGCAATGCTAAACAAAAAAGGAGATGAAAAATCAATAAAAAAAGAAGTAGAAGCATGGAAAAAAACCATCAAAGCAATCGGATTAAATTGCCAAATAATCCTTGGTTCTGACTTTCAATTCAAAAAAGAATATCAGTTTGATGTTATGAAAATTGCACAGCACACAACAATAAATCGTGGATTAAGAAGCATGCAGGAAATTGCTCGTGACATTGAAAATGCAACAATTTCTCAATTAATATATCCGATAATGCAAATAGTGGATATAAAGCACTTGGAAGTCGATGTTGCCCTCGGTGGTTTAGAACAAAGAAAAGTCCACATGATAGGAAAAGATATGTCAAAAATTTTAGCTCACGACTTTATACCGTTACATACTCCACTAATTACTTCCATAAATGGCCCCGGAGAAAAAATGTCAAAATCTCTTCCTGGCTCCGGAATTTCAATCACTGATTCATATGAAGAAATAAAGAAAACAATTTCATCTGCTTACTGTCCCGCAAAAGAACTCAAAGACAATCCAATATTACAAATAACAAAGTTAATTATCTTCCCAAGGTTCAGCAAAATAAAAATCCAAAGGCCAGAAAAATTCGGAGGCAATTTAGAATATAATTCTTGTGAATCTCTTGAAAAAGATTTTTCCCAAGGAAATTTGCATCCTGCCGACTTGAAATATGCAGTCATAGAATATCTTGAAAAAATTATTTCCCCAATAAGAAAAAACTTCAAATAAAATCATGGCAAAGCAATTGCACTTTGCAAGACATAAACTAAATTTTCATTTCCGTTAACCTTCACAACCCTTTCTTTTGGGCGAAACATATCATCATCTTCTATTGCAACAACTCTTTTAACATTTTCATTAATTTTTCTTAAATCCTTATAAAATCCGCATTCTGCAGAATCATCTGAACAAACCCCAACAATATGAATTGGCACTTTATTAAAAAGTTTTCCTCCAAAATTTTCTATATAGTTTGAAGAAGCTGACCATAAAACCACTTCATCAAAACGCTCAGTTGCAAAATCAATTACTCTTCTCGCATTTTTGTCAACAACATAAGAATCAAAACCTCTGACTCCATTAAAATAAGTTTTTATCCTGTGCAAAACAACACCATCAACATCAAAAACCAAAACATTCTTATTGTCGCCAAAAAGAGATTTAGATATATCATTAATATTAACTGCTGTTACTCTTGGTCTTCTCTCATAAAGTGCACAATTCATTATTAATATCAAGAAAGTTGGTTTAAAAACCTATCTCGTATGAAACTCAACAACATCTCTATCCTCAACAACATGATTCAGTCCAACTTTCTGGTTTGGAAATTTCCCGCTAGGACCTGTTAGTCTTGTTTCCTTAACACGAGCAGAAAAACCTTTCAAAATACTTTCTGCAACATCTTTTACGGTCGCTCCTTTAGGTAAAACCAACGGCTTCTCACTTACCTTCCTGCCATGCTCCTTCATGTAAATCCTAATCATCCCTATCTCATTAAAAATTCTCTGTTTCAGCTCGTCAATTCCAAAACCTGCAAAAGCAGAAATAATCACTCCATTAATCCTCTTGCTTTTAATCCTTTCTCTTAGTTTTCTTAATTCATCATCTTGCAGTCTATCAGCTTTATTCACTACCACAATCCTCTTTCCCCTTGCTCTTGGAATTTGTTTCTCTATTTCCCCAATTTCTTCCAAGTTCTCAACAACTAGCAAAATGCAATCAGCATTGTTCACGATACCTATATTAAAATTTTCACTTTCTAAACTTGGCAAATCAACAATCTGCGCCTGCACGCCCTCGTAATAAAATGTCCCGATTTCCGGCTCTTTTGTTGTAAACATAAAATCAGAAACCTCTGGATTTGCATTCGTCAATTTTCCAAGCAAAGTGCTCTTTCCTTTGTTTGTAAAACCAACAAGAACAATCTGATATCCCTCTTTTCTCAATCCTTTTTTCCCTCCAGATTTTTTCTTTCCCTTTTCAGCTTTCTCCTTTAATTTTCTTAGTCTTGTCTTCAGATTTGCTCTTAAATTCTCTCCTCCCTTATGCGCCGGCGCCCGTCTAATCATCTCTTCCAAAAAATAAATTTTCTCCTCTATCGTTTTCGCATTAAAATAATCCTTCTCTGCTTTCAAAAAATCAGGATGTGCATTTATCGGCATGCTTTTATATATAGAAAACTATTTAAATATCTTAATACTAAACCTTCTTGGGCTGCTGATTTTTACACTCTCGATAATAACGACTAAAATTTATCTAGACGAGTAAATAAACAACCCGCAAGCTCCTCCTAGCACGGGTGTAACAGAACCCATTTTATAATATCTTATGTTTCTGGGCATGCCTATTTTAATTATTGTCCTTAGCATAAAATATTTCTCGCAAAATAAAAATGGGAAAGAATACCTAAAAAGTTTAGTGATTCCACTTTCATATTTATTAATAATGACTCCTGTTGGTTTTACAATTGAATCAAAAATAATTGGTGGTCCTATTTTTTTAAATGGTCTTCAAACAGCCCTTTCAATAATATCAGAGGCAATATTCCACAACCTTTATTAATTATAATCAAAAAGTCCTTGTGTGTGTTTGGACTTTTGGACACCAAGAATTCTGAAAATTAAATTCTTGGGTGTGCTCAAGAATTGGAAATTCTTGACATAAATTTATAGACCAGAAACAGCCTCTTCAATAATTCTCGAAATTGGTTTGCCTGTTTTGGCCTTCAAAATTCTAAGTTTCTTAATTATTCTTTTGTCTAAAGTTACATCTATTCTAGTTCTACCAATCGGAAACTCGCGTGTTTTGTCATAATTTTCTAAGATATCAAACACATCTTTATATTTTTTCATTATTTCTTTTATTTTACTTGATTGCATTTTTCAACCTCCACTCTATTTGCCTTATATTTGTAATATTCTTCTTTGCTATTGACAAAGCATGATGCACAATCAGATCTCTGTCTATCTTTTTATTATATTCATCTGTAAAAGCAAATGCAAGAAAAACTGCTGTTCTTTTGTTTCCGTCACTAAATGGACGGTTTACTAAAATAGCTCTCCATAAATATGCTAACTTCCTATATGGCCCCAGCTTTCTATTTTTTTGTTGTTGCAATGCAAATTCTATACTAGAATCCGATCTAAGACTACCTCCAAAACCTCCATTAATCCTAATTAAATCTTCCTTACTAATTTTCATACACATAAATAGTGGGAACTATTATTTAAGCTTTTCTCTTTTCACTAAATAATTCCACAACCTTTATTAATTCCCTTTCTCAAAAAAGTCTATGAAATTTCAAAAACGCATTTTAAAAAATGGCATCACGGTAATGCAAGAATCCAGAGACTTGCCAATAGTTTCTCTAAGCATAGCCAACAAATTCGGAGCAGCTTACGAAACCTCTTATGTAAAAGGCATAGCTCATTTTATTGAGCACCTTGTCTTTACAGGAACAAAAACCAGAACGCACGAACAAATCTCAGCAGAAATAGAAAAAAGAGGCGGAATTTTAAATGCCTTCACAACTCACGACATGACGGGCTTCTGGTTCAAGCTCCCAAGCGAACATCTCTTTTCAGGTTTGGACATTTTAACAGACATGCTCAATAATCCAACATTTAATCAAGAAAAATTCGAAAAAGAAAAACGTGTTATTCTTGAAGAAATAAAAATGTATCATGACAACCCTCAAAAACATGTTTTTGAAAAAATCGAAGAAAACTTATATAAAAAACCATTTGGCGAAGGCGTTATCGGCTCAGAAAAAACTGTTTCTCGATTTAACAGAGAATTTGTAGCAAATTATTTTAAAAAAGTTTACAACCCGTCAAACTACATCGTAACGATTGTCGGCTCTGCAGATTTCGAAAAAATCTGTGAATATCTTGAAGAAAATTTCAAACCTAAAAAAACCTCAATTTTAATGCCGAAAATAACAAAACAAATTTCTCATACGATGGAAGAGCGCCCTGGAATTGACCAAGCGCATTTTGTTTTCGGAATGCATGCGCCGTTGGCAACAGAAAAACTCTGCTATGCTCTTGAAGTTTTAGATGCTTATCTGGCCAACGGGATGTCCTCCCGCCTCTTCCTAAAAATTCGGGAAGAAAAAGGTCTTGCATATAACATAAAAGGCTCAACCAGCACAGAAAAAAATTACTCTTACTACACAATCTACATTGGCACAACAAAATCTGCCCTGCCCGAAGTTAAAAAAATAATTCTCGAGGAATTTGCAAATGTAAAGAATCTGACTCAAAAACAGTTGGAAGAATCAAAAGAGCGCCTAATCGGCCTGAGAAAAATATCTTCCGAAGAAAGCATAAATGTAATGAGTGAATTGACATTTGCCGAACTAGTCACTAAAGCTGAAGAATACTATGAGCACGAGAAAAAAATAAAATCCGTTTCCATAGAAGATGTTAAATCTCTCGCACAAATTAAAGAATATAGCACAGCAGCGATTGTACCGAAATGAACAATGAAAAAACCCGCACCTTCATCTCAATTGAATTTCCAGATGAAGTAATAAAAGAAGTCGCACGAATCCAAAACCTGATAAAAAATAAAAAATTCACAGGAAAAATAACTGAGCTTGAAAACTTGCATCTAACATTAAAATTCCTCGGAGAAATTAACAATGAAAATTTAAACAGAGTTAAAAAACTATTAAGTGAAATTAAATTAAAAGAATTTGAAGCAAAACTAACTGAACTCGGGACATTCTCTTACCGTGGTGCTCCAAAAATTGTATGGATTAAAGTTGGAGGAGAAGGAATTTTTAATTTACAGAAACAAATTGATGTCGTTCTTACAAGCTTACTAAAACCAGAAGAAAGATTCATGAGCCATTTAACAATTGCAAGAATAAAATATGTAAAAGACATAAAAGATTTTTACAATTATATAGAAAATATTTCTGTTAAGCCAATTAAATTTTCCGTAAAAAGTTTTAAATTAAAATACAGCGAACTTAAGCCCCTCGGCCCAGTTTACAAAACAATAAAAGAATTTAAAGCAATCAATTAATTTTTGGTTTATAATTAATAACAACATCAAAAACTTCAGAAGGCAAAGCATTTGATAAGTACATTTGTCCTTCATTATCATTCCCAAATCTATTTCTCAATTCAGAAATTACCTCTCCACCTACTCCTCTTCTTATTGCATCAAGAATGTTATCAAGAGTCATGCCGTTCTCTCCCAAATTTTTCTCTAGAATTTCAAATAATTTTTCTCTTAAAGGAAGAGCAGGATTATCCAAATAATCATGAATAGATTCCATCAGACTACATAAAATAAAATACTTAAAAATGTTATTATTATAGTTTGTTGTAAAAAAAACTGCACAATTCCCCAAACTCTCCTGTTCTCTTACCCAAAATTTCTTTCAACTCTTCTTCCGAAGCATTCACAATATTTTTCAAACTTCCGAACTTTTCTAAAAGCTTCTTAGCTGTCTTCGGTCCGACAAAAGGAAAACCCTCAATAATAAACTGCAATTGCTCTTCTTTTGTCAAAAATATTTTTGCAGCTCTCAAAGAAATTTCTTGATTTTTCTCTCTCTTCGCCAAAACAGAAATATACTTTGCCGTGTCTTCCTCGCTATGCGTAAAAATTATCGGTGTGTTATAATCAAAAGCAACGCCCAATAAAAATCCCCTAAAAGCATTTTCATGAATTCCCCCTTCATAAATATTTGCATCTGCAAAGCCCTCGACAATCAGCAAATTCTTTTCATATTGCTTTAATCCAAGAAGCTGTGAAACAATTCTCTTATTAACTATAGAACTCTTCAAATCAGAAATAGTTTTTCTTTCAATAACTACGTCATTAACAACATAGTCCCCAACCGCTAATTGTTTAAACTCGACATCAAAACCACTTTCAACAAGAAAAGAAGCCACAAGAGAATTTTTCTCTCTGTTATCTACAATTATTTTAATCTTCTCTTCCTTTTTCTTCTTTGCTTTCTTATTCGAAAAAATATCAAAAAATGCCATTTTTATATAATAGATAAAAATAACAATAAATTTAAATTATCCTATCACGAGTAAAATGTATGCTAAATAATTATTTGAACATTGTATTCGGCTAGCTAACAAAAATGGGGTTTGAAACATTGGTCAAATAAAATCTCCCAATGTCTTCTCCTTTTTATTATTTTTTATTCCGTCTCTTACGTTCTCAATAATTTTATACATTTTTTTCTCTCTTGCGCTGGAAGCATAATGATGTGCAACATCTCTTGTATCCTTTGTAATCAAAATTGTAATTTTCCCCGGATTCAATCTTGCTGTTCTTCCCATCCTCTGAATTTTTCTTATTGCCGAAGGTATTGGCTCATAAAACATCACAGAATTAACTTCAGAGATATCCAATCCTTCCTCCCCAATCGAAGTCGCAATCAATGTATTTATCTCTCCCGAATTTAATTTGTCTATAATTACCTTCTGCTCTTTTTGTGAAATTCCTGTATTCCCCTTCTTCGCCTGTCCAAAAAATGTGCTTGCTCTTACGCCATCAATCCCGCTTACCCTCGAAAAAATCCTCGTCGCAGTCTCTCTGAATTGAGCGAAAATAATTACTTTAGAATTTTTATTTTCTTCAAATTGCTTTTCTAATAAAACAGCAGTTTCCTCTATTTTCGGATGCTCGAAACCTTTTTCAATCAAAATTTTTAAAGAAATAAGCACTGCGTTAAATTCTCCTGAATTCACCAAAGTCTGCACAGCCCTTGACTTTTTCTCTTTTGCCTGTTTAACTAAGGAATTCATATAACCATAAAGCCCTGATAATGTTTGCGTTTCTAATAACTCCAATGCGTGCGAAACCTTTATTGCCTGTGCTGTTAAAGAAATTCCCTGCATTGCTGCAAAATCTCTCGCATGCATCCTAATCGCAAGATTTCCCTGCAATTTCAATAAAGTTATCTTATTGGCCGGTCCAAAAAGCAAATTCCTCTTCCTCAACTGCTCAACTTTTTCATCAAAAATTCTCTTCAACAAAATCTTAACCTCAATAAACTCATTCGGAAAAGGCACTTCGACCTTATTAAAATTCATTTCCTGCAAATAATCTTTAACATCTTCAGACTCCCTTGTCCTGACTTCAATCTCCTCAATATTAAGATGCTTGCAAATCTCGTTTACCTTTCCGGCATCATGCCCCGGCGAAGCCGTCAATCCAAGAATCCTCTGATTCTCTGCCTGTTTCTTATAAAAATCAACAACTTTTGTATAATCATAATTCTTCAAGCATCTGTGTGCCTCGTCAATAACAAGCAAGCAAACTTCCTTTAAGTCATAAATCTCTGATTTCAAATCATTCGCAATGCACTGAGGCGTTGAAAAAATTATCTCTGCTGTCTGAAAAATCTCTTTTCTTTTTTTTGCATGCACATTTCCTGTAAACAATTTACTCTCTGCAAAAAGTTCCGGAAGATTTTTCTTGAATGTGTCAAAATGCTGTTGGACCAAAGGTCTTGTCGGAGCAAGCATCAAAACCTTTCCAAGAGGATATTTTTTCTTTCTCTCAACAGCAAGCATAATTGATATTAGCGTCTTTCCCAAACCAGTCGGCAAAACAACCAATGTATTTTTCTCTCTGGCTGTTTCAAATATCCTTTTCTGATAATCTCTCGGCTTTGTTTTTGTTTCCTTAAATTCTATTTCAACCACTTAAACTTATAAAATAAGAAGAATTAAAATCTATCGGATTTCGTCTCTATCTCAATATTACTAAATTTTTAGCTTTTTCCACTTACAATATTCACATGCTCCATTAACTCTAGGCAGTTTTCCGTTTAAGATTTCAGAAGCCTTTTTGAGAACCTTTCTAACTCTTTCTGGGTCAGTTTTAACTTTGATAATGGTTACTTGAACATCCATTCCATTATGCAATTCACATTGTTCTGGATGATAATATGCTAAATAGCCAAAGTTTTCGGTTTTGTATCCATTAGTCTCTAAAAGAAAGGTATAGCAATCTAATTGAAGTTGATAGCTTGAATGTGTTTCTTCTGGGGCCTTACTTTTTGTTTTATGGTCAAAAGGCACAATAAGACCATCTTCTGTTTGTAAATACTCGTCTGGAAGCCCTTTTAGTTTTATGTCGTTTTCTTTATCTTCATAATATAATGTTTTAGGCATATCAAGAGGAAGAACTCCTTTAATTTTTCCTTCAATTAATGGCGGTAAAATCCCCTTTTCTCGATAAGTGCTAAAGTATTTCTTGATAATTGAGTCCATCTTAATAGGAATCGAAGACATCGGTCCAGATGGTCTTCTTATTTTCTTCACAACTTGTAGATAAAAGCATCTTGGGCATTCTTCAAGAAGATTCAATGATGACGGAGAGAGGGCGTATGTCATTTTTCATTTAATTATTTTTGATAGTTTAAAATAAATTCCCTTTGTAAACTTTATTACTTTTTCGGCATATTCCTTATCCAAAATTGTTCCGTAATAAAGCATTCCATTTCTAAAAAATCTCATTTGGTCAATAAATTGCACTTCATTTTCTTTTAATCCAATTCTTCTTAAATAAGAAACTTCAGCTTCGTGAGCCCTATTTCCAGACGCGTTATATCCTTCAAGAAGCATTTTTGCTCTCGTTAATTCCATTAGAATATCATAACATTTTTTAACATAATCATTTGCTCCGAGATCATCAATACCCATCGTTTTTATTAATTTCAATAAATATTCGTAATTTTGCCCAGACTCTTTAATTAAAAATTCCGCTCTTGGTTTATCTATTGATTGTTTTTTTACAATGCCTAATTTTACAAATTCTTCAAAGTTTATTATTGGTCTCATAGTTCAACACTTCCTGCAATCACGACACCATTAAATAGGTTTTCTTTAAGATTTTTGTGAATGTCTTTGAAAGAATCATAAAAATTAACTACTATTTCTCTTTCTAATTTTTCTTTAAATATTTTTAACTCGACTGATTTTTCTTTCCTTCCTATTACCGCAATGTCTACATCTGAATTCATTGTGTCTTCTCCTTTTGAATAACTGCCAAATAAAATAATAGTTCCTCCTGCAAATTCTTTTTCTAAAAAATCTGCAAGCCCCGATTCATAAGTTTGTTTTAAATTATCAACCTTTTTAAGCTGCATCACTTTATGATTTTCCCTGTTTAATTCAATGGACCACCTCTTTGATTCTTTGTCTTGCTCCACTTTGACAAAATCTCTTTTTTCTAATCCTGGAATAGCTTTCATAACTGCTGGTGGAGAAACCCCGAGCATTTTTGCAATGCCTCTTTGATTTAACGATTTGCCTAATTTTATGAACAAAAGCCTTAATATCTCTTGTTGGAGTATAGTTAACTCTTGTTTATATATATTTACCACAGTTTACTTATATTAACTTGGGTTTATAAATCTATGCTTCTTTCGTCTTAACCAATTTCCCTCAAAAGCACTTTCCTATTCAATTTTTTCATATTTAGACAACTGCAAGAAACCTCTTTGCTTTAGCAAAGAGATGAATTGCACAAGTATTTATTTCTAAAATAATTGAAAAAAGTGAGCTGGGTGTTAGCTCACTGCATAAAAGTTGTAGTGATAACTGTTTGGTTCTAATTAGTTGCACCACACGCAAAACTAAGGGACGCCCAGTCCTTTAGGGCTGTGGAGGATGTCACATTATTTAAATATAAAATCCGTTTGGAGATAGTCTAAACCAATACTCAGAAGTCTGTTTATTATCCTTATCTTCTCCAACTAAAAATTTTTGTTTTTCTAAAAAATGTGACTCTGCTAGTCTTTCTAAATCCTCTAAATATACCAAATTTAAATTTTGCTGAACTGCGTAAATACTTGTCCATTTTGGAAACCTCTCTTCAAATATTTTAAACAAATTATCATAATTCTTTAATTTGGGTAAGAATGGCCTTAATAATTGAATCTCTTTCTTTTCTTGCTCTCTATGATTATTCATTTCAAACTCTCCTCAACAATCTCTCAGGACAGCCCAAATTTATCTAATGTTAATAGACTTGCATTCCTTATTCTCGTTTCTGCAGCTTTAAAATACTTTTCATCAATCTCAATTCCAATAAATTTTCTATTCAATTTTAAAGCTGCTACGCCACTTGAGCCAACACCCATGAAAGGATCAAGAATAACATCCCCTTCTTTTGTAGCGATTTTTATAATATGCTGCAAAACCCTTATGGGCTTTTGAGTTGGATGATGCGGATTCTTACATCTCTCAATGCCCATACATATCGGAGATTCTATAAAGTTGTGCATATCTCTCTGATTTGTAAAATTCCATTTATGTCCCTTGTTCCACATACAAACAACTAATTCGCAACTGTTTAAGAATCCCGCCCTATGAACTTTAGGAACAGGGTTTGTTTTATGCCAAATCATAAACTGAAAAGTATCAAACTCCGGATCAAACGCCTCGTGCCATTTTCCAAGGAGATTATAACTAGTAAATGCAAAAATATTTCCATCTGGCTTTAATACTCTCTTAAATTCTCTTACCCATCCTTTAGGAACAAAGTCTTTCTTATCCCACTCAGCTACATCATTATTGATATCTTTTCTCCATTTCAGTTTTATATTTCCAGTAGAATAGGGACTTAGATTATATGGGGGGTCTGTTAAAATTAAGTCTACAGAACTATCTAGTATTTTCTTTATTATCTCATAACTATCTCCCAAATATATTGAATATTCTTTATCCATCTTTCCCAAGATATACTTTTTTAATATTCTCTAGAGCTTTCTTAATGAAATGAGAATTTTTTTTGTAGGTACTAATAACAGTATCATAACCTCTTGAAGATTGACAAATAAAATTCCAAAAATCTCTCCCGATAAGAAGTTCTTCCTTTGCAAAAAATTGCTTAACTCTCTCCTGATTCCAAGGCTTGTCTTCTCCAAATCTATTATAGGCTGTTGCAAAATAAATTTTTATATCCGTATCTTTCGGTAAAATGTTTGATAATATTGTAAACTGCTCTAATATCGCTTCTTTTTCAGAACGCGCTTTTTTATTGTCAAGGTCTCCGCCAATTTTTAATTCAATTAAATAGTGCTTGCTTGTTTTCTTATCAATTAAATAGTAATCGCTATCATGTCGTTTTCTTTTTACTTTTGTATTGGGAAAAATTTTCCTTAAAACTAAATAGTTTTTAATTGAGGGCTTTATTTCACGTCTCTTATATCTCTCAAGGAGTTCAGCAATAATTCTTGTTTGCTTTACACTTAAAGGCCCCTCAACATATCTTTTGACCTCAAAATTAAGCTTAGCTATATTTATTGCTAATGATTCCAACATATTGCCCAGAGAGCTATCCAATGACCTAACGAGAGCAGTGTAATATTGAATTTCCTTGCCTAATGCTTCTATGAATACATTATGTATTTTCATATTGATAATACCTTCGGGGTTAGTTGCTTCTGCCTGATGCCTTGCTTCAAAACCATTAGCGAAAGTGGCCACCGCTGTCCTGACAAGTGCCTGAATAGTCTCCTCAAGAGTAAAAGTTTGGAGTTCGCTTCCTATTTTTATTGTCATAATATTACACCAATATTGGTTTACTATCTTATTATATAAAACTTACCAAAAACGGTGTATGGTAGAAAAATATACTTCAAAAAGAGAAAGTCTACTAAAAAGAATAAAAGAGATAGGAAACAAAAGCAAATTCATGGTTCTTGAGCTTACACAGAACAATGAATTTAGTATTAAGGATCTATCAAAAAAAGTCGGACTTGCTTACAATAAATGCTCCAATTATTGCTCTCGGCTAGAAAATCTCGGTTTGATATTAAAACGCAAGGAGGGAAAAGAAGTCTTTATCAAAAGCAAAACTAAGCTAAGAGAAAGCTCGGTAATTTTTAATTAAAAGAATAGCCATATTTACAAAATTCAAACCCCCAACAAAAATAATGCGTACAGTGCAAAAATCAAACTAAGAAAAGCCAAAACTGTCCAAATTATTCTTGAGCCAAAAAAAATCTGCGTCCCGTCGAGATTTGAAATTGGAAGCATGTTAAAAAAAGCATAATAAGCAGCCAGCTTTGACAAATATTCAAAATCAGGAATATAACTGACGGCAGACAATATCAGCAGAGCAACAATTCCTGCTGCTCCAATCAAACCATTATGCCAGTCAGTCATTTCAGTATGGCTGTAATAACCAAATCTCTTTGCTGCTCTGTATTTCAAAGCTCTTGTTTCATAACTCAAAAAAGTCATCAGCTTAAAAACTCCCAGGCTAAAAACTGAAAAAACCAAAGGCAGAATAACACCAAAGGGCAATTCTTTCTTGAAATGCCTCCCTGGCTTGACTCCAAATCTGTAAACATGCCAAATTCGGTGCTCAACACTCGCATCAACCAAATAAGCCATTATTACTTTTGCGAAAACATTAACAGCAATTATAATAAAAGCAAAAAATAAGATTTGCGGAATAATTTCATACTCTCCTTTCAAAACAAAAGAAAAACTAGCCACAACAAACAAAATCAAAACCGCCGCCAAAACATGTCCTAATTCTTTCGAATCCATAAAATACATCATTTTCATATTTATATAAACATTTTGGGCATAAAATACTACTATTCAAACAACAAAAAACCATATTCTCAACAAAAACAATCTTTAAAAACTTCCTTAGTCATATTTTCCAAGCAAACGTAAAGTATAAATACTAGATGTTTCAAAAAATAATATGTTAAAGATAAAAAAAATCAGCGAGATGATTGGAAAAAATGTTTTTACTTCCGACGGCGAATACTTCGGCCAGATTGACGATGTAAATCTTGCTGAAAACAGAATCGATGGCTGGAAAATCCGTGTCGGCTCAAGTTTCTTGTCAATTTTCGGCGGCGCTCGTGGCGTGATTGTTCCGCATCAATTCGTAAAAGCAATGGGTGATGTAATAATAATAAACCGCGGTTCTCTGCCCTCCAAATCAGATGAGCCCGATTTCGCATCTCCTCAAGCTTCTTCAACCGGCGAAGAATCAATTTTAGCGAGTTAAATTTGTCTAATAATAAAAGCATCTCAATCTTTGAGAGTAACCTTAAGATATTTCCAATGTTTTTTTAGTATTCGTATCTTCCCATATCCACTAATCATCAAATAATTTTTGTACAAAGGTTTTCCCAATAGCAGCAAGTCCCTCTTCTGGGGAATTAAACTCTGTTTCATCTTGTTCTCCAATTTTCTGTTCTAAGTTTCTCATATTAAATTCATGGCTGATTATTTTGTAATTAAGTCTTTTTCCGGCTAAATCTATCCCAATATTATACTCTTTTTTGGTTTCTAAACCATAGATTACTAGTTTGTTTCCAAACCACTTAGTCATTGGTATATTAGTAATTCCCTCCAAGATTGCTTTTACATCATCTTTTGTTTTTCCGTCAGTAAAACCATTAAATTTAATAAAAATTGCGCCGGTTTTTTCTCCGCTTAATGCTGGCTTAAAAGACTTCTCTTCTCTATCACTAACTTCATTTAATTTATTTTCAAGATCTGAGGTATTCGTTATAGGAACAATTCTCTGCCTTAAAATTAATTCTTCTTCTCTTTCCGATGCTTTTTTAGCAGATTTTTTAGCAGCCTCTTTAACTCTTTCCTTAAAATCAATTCTTCTTCTTTCTTTCTCAATTATATCCATAAAATGCTCCTTATCTTCCCGTTTTAATTTGTCTTTATTGACAAATTCATAAAGGAGTGCTGATGCGCGTCTATGATCAGCAGAATCAATTGCTTCCTGAATAATATCAGCATTACAATTAAACTGATAATTTCTATACCATCTATCACCTAAAGCAATACCTGCTCCTAATGCGACTAATCCGGTTATAGAGGCGGCTATATATTTCCCTATTTTTAAGAACCCCTCTCCCACTTTTTTCCTTATTACTTGTTCTCTAACATCAGATAATTTTTTAATATCGCTACTGCCAGGATTTAATAATAACTGGGCCCCAATTGCTAGTGATAAATATCTAGAATTCTCCTCAAAAAAACTTTCTGAGACTTTCACATCTTCTGTTGTTAACTTTAATTTATCATAAGCTCGAATAAAATAATATCCATCCTTATGTCTTCTTAATGGCTCTAACCTAAATCTTTCCCGAATAACTTTTACATCTATCCCCTTCCTTATCCAAAAAATTTCTTCTAATTTTGTTGGTTCAAATTCTTCATTCATGATCCAATACCTCTATTACTCCTATAATCTTTTAAGTTACCGAAAAATCCTGCTTTAAGGTAGGCATCACCTTGAATCTCATGCACACAATTTCTAACTTTTCTTTGGTCACTAAAATTCCACGCCACACTTAAGCCCAAAGCGCAAAATAATAGTGGACTGCCTATGTTTACTATACTATAAAAAGACTCGTCAGGGTCTGTAATAATGGCGCCACCGAAACTTATTAAAACACCAAATCCTCCACCAATAAACCATCCAAAAATTCCGGTCTTTAATAATCCTTTTATCAATTCCTTTTTTATTCGGGGGTGGTGAGAAAAATTTATTTTATCATCTATCCCATTTATTATAAACTGGGCATTCTCTAAAGTTAACATGCCATTTTTATATCTCCCAATATTGTCTGTCTTTCCATCTGACACCTTTAAAAAATTCTCACTCTCAAAAGTAAATTCTGCCTCTCTCGCTTTAATTCCAATTGGCAAATTCAATGAATCTAAAAAATAATCTCCTCCATAATGCATATTATTCCCCTCAAATTCTTCTTCTAATCTATTAATAATGGGTTTTACAGGATTGATTTTGGATAGCACTACAACCCCTCCCTCTTTATAAGTCATACATGCAAAATTTCTAATCTCTTCGAGATTAGCACTATAAACTCTTAATCTGTTTGATCCTGAAGGCAAATATTTCCTCACAAATCCGTCTATATCTCCACCGGACCATAAATGATCAACAAGCGTGGGATATAAATTTATTCTAATTTCGTCATTAGTCTGCCCATGACTATCAATAACAAAAAAAGTTCTTTTCCTGGTTTTAATTTGTTTTTCACATTCTAAATAGGGTGTTAAAAAAGCAGTGCCGTGAATCCTATATATCCTTCCTTCCTCAGTCATTATTTCTGAGTCTATTAATCTAATAACCCTCATTCTACCATCTTCCTCAACAGCAACATTTCTCCCAGCACTAACAGAAGCCTCTACAAAAATATCTTCATTACTATAAAGCGCGCGAATATTCTTGGCTAATGTGCCTAAATTCTCCATTGGCATCTTAAAAAATTATTTATAATTTATTACCCCTGTCCTAACAAAAATAATTGGCATGCCAATAACTTGATTCAAAACAATTTTATTATTTTGGGTATAAAGAGTTAATTCGGGATCCAGCACCCGCGCAAACACAATATCGCTATCTTTTCTATCAAATGCTTCCTCGGTTTTATTTCTTCTATATCCTATTACATGAACCTCTCCTTCATCAATACCTATGCTCTTTGGTGGTATTTTAACAAGTAATCCATTAACTTTAATATACATGGGCTTTGTATATTCTACTTCTGCCTTCATTATATCATTATATAAGCTTCTTCCCGGCACACTAACAGAAATTTCTCTTCCTTTTATTACCAAATTTTTTGTTTTGAAAGATAATTTCCCTCTGCGTACCTTTTCTAACCTCTTAATAAGGTCCGAGGTACAACTCTCATCAATTATCATAGTTTCAATTCCCATTGTTATCCTCCAATTCTTTAATTATATATAAGCACTATTCTTAATAAATTTATCTCGAAAAAAATGGAAAATTTTGCAAAAAAGTTAAATTTATATAGTTTAAATGGAATATTTTTCCATATGGTAAAATTGGACAAAAAAGATTTTCAAATACTTCAGTTGCTAAAAGAAAATGCAAAACTAACAACATCAAAGATTTCCAAGAAAACTGCAATACCTATTACGACAGTCCATAACAGAATTAAAAAACTGCAAAAAGAAGGAATAATCAAAAATTATACGGTAAAAGTTGATAATAAAAAATTAGGTAATTTAATTAGTGCCTATATCCTTATTAACGTAGATTACTCGACAATAAAAAAACTAAATCTCACTCAATTAGATCTTGCTGACAAAATAAAAAAACATCCCAATGTGCAAGAAGCAGATGTAATCACCGGGCAAAAAGATATGATAGTTAAAGTGAATGTTAAAGACATGCTTGAATTAAACAAGTTTATATCAGAATCGCTTCAAATTATCCCAGGAATAAAACAAACTGAAACCGTAGTTGTAATGGAATAATTTCTTAAGAATAAAATAACCGTCAAAAACATTTAAATAATCCTTTCTCTTAAATTAAAAATGGCAGCAGAGGGATTTACATACGGCGGGCAGACAATTTTATCAAACCCAATTTTCGTCGAAACGATCTTGCCTTTCTTGCTGGTGTTCACAATTGTATTTGCAATTCTGCAGAAATCAAAAATACTCGGAGAAGGAAAAAAACAAATTGACGCAATTGTTTCTCTCGTTGTCGGATTGCTCGTTATCTCATTCGGCCAGGCAACAGGAATCATTGTTCAATTAATCCCGTTTCTTGCAGTCAGCTTGGTTATAATTCTTGTCTTGATGCTTCTCCTAGGCTCTTTTATGAAAGGCAAGTTAGAGGAAAATCTGCCAAAAGGAATAAAATACGTTTTAATGGCAGTTGTTCCAATCGCAGTTGTAATCGCGGTGATGTACATAACAAATGCTTGGATATATCTCTATGATATTATTTTCATTGCCGGCAGCTCAAATCTTTTAACTAATATATTTTTCATAGGAATTGTCATCGGAGCAATTATCTTTGTTTTAGTTGGAAGCAAAGATTCCGGTGAAAGCAAGAAGTAACCTTAATATTTTAATAATTAATTTTTCAGTATAAGTTATAATAAAATTAGTGATTTATATTTTTGGGATTATCTATTAATAATTCCTAGCAAATAATTAATATGTTATTTAGATTACTTATAATCATTAATTAACATAATGACAAAAATCTCTCTCAAAAACAATCAAAAAAGAAATCTTTATATGTGAAGTTTTATGCTTATAGAGAATTCGTTGGTGATATATTCCCGCTCATTCGAATCGTCAAGAACTTTCAGTTCTTGAGCGTGCTCAAGATGTGTCCATCTTGACATGTCCAGACAAAGAATTTAGATAATTTAGTTTCAAATTCTCTGTAAAACGAGCAATTAAAGATTGCGAGTGTATAGGTTCATGACATTTTTCACCACCTAAATACCTTAAAGCATAATCAATTATTATCTAACGAAGATTTGATAACAGACTTACTATGGATTTGTAAAACAGGTTTTTGTTCATTAATACGACACATGGCGTAGTTTCTATTATTTAAAAATGGTTTGTTATTGCGCCCGTAAATAACTTTTACTAGTGAAATATCTTTTGGACCTATACATTAAAGATTGCGACGCAATCTTTATAAACAAACCTTCATTTATTAAAAAATGCCAATCGGAACCATTGCAGACATATTGTATAGCTGGGAATCAATAGGTGTCTATGATTTCATTCTTCCATTTCTGTTAGTTTTCGCGCTTGTTTTCGGAATTTTAAACGCAACACAATTTCTGGGAAAAAATCGTCCGGTCTATATCATAGTTGCTCTCGCAATCAGCTTAATGTCTCTTCGCTACTCATTTTTTGTTTCTGATTTTCTTTCGGAATTATTTCCAAGACTCGGAATAGGGCTCGCTGTTTTGCTTGCTGTTCTAATTTTTGTCGGGTTGTTTATTGCAGAAGAAGAACAAAGATACTGGGGATATGGTCTCGCGGCTATTGGTGCCTTAATAGCAATAATCATTATCTTTCAAACATTCGACCGCACCGGATTATACCTCGGCGGCTATACTTCTGATACTGTTAGCTACATAATTCTATTTGTTTTGCTTGTCGGAGTTATTATTGCTGTTTCAACAAGCGGAGGACAGAAAAGCAAAGATACAAATAAAGGTAAAGCAAAGTTTAAAGTCTGGAGAGAAGAATCACAATAAACCAAAATGCCAGCTGACTTATCTGCCATATCATACTTCGCACCAATTCTAGCATTCCTGATTGTTTTCCTGATTGTATTTTCAGTTTTGATAAAAACAAAAATCCTCGGAGAAAACAAATGGTTTGTTCTATTTATTTCATTCATCATAGCAACAATTTTCATCTCAACAGCCGGAGCAGTAAAATACATTGGAACAATTGTCCCATGGTTTGCTGTCCTTCTTGTCAGCCTTGCATTCCTCCTAGTCATAATCGGCTTTGTCGGCAAGCCTGCAGAATCATTCACAAAAGGAATCGGCGTGGCCTTCATAATAATCCTTGCTCTAGTATTCATAATCTCCGCGTTCTTCATTTTCTCCTATTTATTCACGCCTTACATTCCGGGCCCCGGCTATGGCTCTGGTTTGGATGAAAAAACTTTATTTGCTCTCGACACTCTTTACTCCTCACAAATCCTCGGAGCCATTCTTTTAATTGTAATTTCCGCCATTGTCAGTTGGGTTTTAGTGAAAACAAAATAAAAAATTCAGACTCTGTAAATAGCCTTTGAAACTAATATTTTTATTCTTCCTAGAAAAAGACGTAATATCGAGTATCTCTTTAACAACCAATTTAATTTGGACGTATTAATTTAACATTAAAAAAGCTTTTAATCATTTATATTCTCACTTATGATGTTTCTTCTTGACATGGTGTTCATGTTTTCTATGGTGCTCTCCTGTATGGTGCACAGCATGGTGATGAACATGATGTCCTTCCTTTTTCTTCCTTTCCCTAACAGGCTTCCCAACTAGTGCTCCAAATGATTTCTGTGTTTCCTCTAATTCAGTTTTAATATCCTTAACGTCATTGACATACTCCCCAACCTTTTGCAGCACAGCGATCTCAACCCTCTCAATTATTTTTTCAATTCTCTTCAGTCTATCTTCAACATCACTCATTTTTGCCTCTGCTGTTGTTCTAAAATCAAGTGCCTTTTCCAATTTATCATGCATTAAAGATAACTTCTCGCTAACTACCTGCTCTGCAATCTCGCTTATTACATCAGAGCTCATCGCTTCCTGATAAGGCTGATATTGCTGTTGATATCCTCGTGTTTGTCCATAACCACCATATTCTCCTCCTTGCATTCCACTCTGTGCATATTGATCATAACCACCATAATCCTGCTGTCCTCCTTCTGCATACTCTTGCGTCATCCGTTCGCCGCCCTGCTCCTGCTCTACCATAGATGGCTGCATTCCTTCATACCCCTTGGGCTGCTCTGAATATTCAATTGCCGCTGGTCCAGAAAAACTTTGCATAGTAGGATAATTAACTAAACTCTCCCCAGGCGAAGGAGTCAGAGGCATTTCTTCCCCTGTTTCTTCGGCTTGACTTGTCTGCCTTTCTTGCCCTAAATCATCCTCACCGGCAACCGCTCCTCTTATCTTTGCCCGAGAAATAACATCCTGTATTTCTCTATCAGCCAATCCTTTCCTCTTCAAATTATTAAAAACCTCTTGCTCTGACATCCCCTCATCAATCATCCCCTCAACTTCATCTAATGTTCCCATTGTCTAATATTCCTCCCTAAACAAATTAAATTGCCTCTGCAAAATCATCAATTCCTCTTTCCTCGCAAGATTATTAGCATGCTCGTTAAGTCTTGACAAAATCTCTTTCATCCTAATATTTTCATTCTTCAAATTCTCAATAACTTTTTTCATCTCCTGAATCTCGTTAAAATTCTTTTCTCTTTCCTTGACAAAACTTTCACTTATCAAAATCATTCTATCTCTCAATAATCTCTGCTTATCCTCTAAATCCCGGAGTCTTGTACTAATATCAGAAAAAAAATTACTCCAATAACCTTGCTGTTCTCCTCCCGTCACCTCTGTCATGTTTCTACAACGCATCAAGGGTTTAAAATCATTTGGGATTTTATGTTTACCAAAACCAAAACATATTTAATTCTCAACTTGCTTTAAATTAAAATGCAATTCAAAAAGGGCTCCCAATTATATGCAATAGAAATCGAGCGCGAGCAAGACGAAGATGTTTTATATATGAACACTCTTGGCGCTCCTTTTGTCCCATCAATAGCCGAAGATCCATTAATAATGTCGCGCGCCATTAATTTCCTAGCACAAAACGCAAATGTCTCAAGAATTGTTTTTGTCCAGCAGAGAAATTACAACTACCCGCACGAGCAAATCTTGCTTCTTGCAGAAATCGCGAGAATTTACAATTTCCTGACAAAACAAGAAGAAATCCTAAGCCCAAAGCGCCTTTCATTGTTCGGAAATTCCCCGGAAATTTATTCTGATTTGCAATACCTCTTGGAATTGCTAAAACAAGACCCGGTTTCTTGCTATGCAGAATTAAAAAAGAGAATAAAAGATTTAAGACAACAATTAGAGCACGGCAAAACATTTAACAAATCTTATTCGATTAACTACCTCCGCGTCTTAGAAAGATTTTTCTCTATTCTCGAAAACACAGAATTAATAAAAAATCTATTGCCTGAAATTTCAGAGCATGCTTTCGGAAAAAGAGATATTTACAAACCTGTTTTTCGCCCAGAGGTTTTGCCAAACTTTACATTCACTCGTCTTGCTGCCCAGCTGCCTCAAAATGCAGAATTAATTGACCAGTATGAGCTTGTTGATGAATTTGAAAAAATTGTTATAACAGTATTAAAAAAAGAAAATGACCCAAAATATTTCTATCATATTCTCCCTCAAGAATATCTCCTGACAGAAGATCACCATTTACTTCTTAACCTCGCAAAAAACGTTTTATCAGAGCACCGCCCAAAGACAGAAGAGTTCACAGACCCAAGCAGAACAAGGCAGGTTTTTTTCAATGTCTCTCGCGATATGCTGTCTGAATTATCAAAAACAAAAAACATTCCTTTAAGTCATAGAGAACTTGATGCGTTGGCAAAAATACTTGTCCGCCATACAATAGGTTTTGGAATTTTAGAATTGCTTTTGCTTGATAAATATCTTCAAGACGTTGTCTTAAATGCCCCTATAACGCAAAGCCCTGTTTTTGTCAGGCATGAAAAATACGACGAGTGCTCAACAAACATAATTCTAAGTTTCGAAGAAGCAAACTCCTGGGCCGCAAAATTAAGATTATTGAGCGGCCGCCCGTTAGATGAAGCAAACCCTGTTCTTGACACAAGTATTGTTCTCGAAAAATCCAGGGCAAGAGTCTCGGCAATCGCAGAGCCATTATCTCCAAGCGGTCTTGCTTACGCATTTCGTCGTCATCGTGATCAGCCCTGGACACTCCCTCTGTTCATTAATAACAAAATGATTAATTCTTTTGCAGCCGGTCTGTTAAGTTTTCTAATCGATGGCTCCCGAACTCTGCTCGTTGCAGGGACGCGCTCATCTGGAAAAACCTCTCTCTTGGGTTCATTAATGCTGGAAATCATGTCAAAATTCAGAGTTCTGGTAATTGAAGACACTCAAGAACTTCCAATAGATACATTAAGAAAAATCGGTTATGACATTTTAGGAATGAAAGTTCGTTCTGCTCTGACATCGGGCACAACAGAGGTCGAAGCATCAGAAGGAATCAGAGCAAGCTTAAGGCTTGGCGACAGCGCATTAATCATCGGCGAAGTAAGAAGCGAAGAAACAAAGGCATTGTATGAAGCAATGCGCGTCGGTGCTCTTGCAAACGTCGTCGCTGGCACAATCCACGGAGACTCTCCCTATGGCGTCTTCGATAGAATTGTCAATGATTTAAATGTTCCACCAACAAGTTTCAAGGCAACAGATATAATAATAATAGCAAACCCAATAAAAACTCCAGATGGTTTGCATTCAATAAAAAGAGTTGTTCAAATAACAGAAGTTCGAAAACACTGGACTTCAGACCCATTGGAAGAAAAAGCCTTTGTTGATTTAATGCGCTATAATGTTGAAAACGACGAGCTAGAGCCAACACCAGAATTAATAAATGGTGATTCAGAAATAATAAAAAACATAGCCGGAAATGTGCGCGGCTGGGCCGGCAACTGGTCTGCTGTTTTTGACAACATAATTCTGCGCGGCAAGGTAAAGCAAGAAATTGTTGAGGCGGCTAACAAATTAAACAAACCCTATTTAATGGAATCTGCTTTCAATTCCATAGCGAACTCTATCTTCCATGAAATAAGCGACGAAGTCGGAGAAAAACATGGCCTTCCCTTATCGCAATTCGTATTTTCAAAATTCAAGGAATGGCTTTACAAAGCCGCGGAAAAATTTTAATTTCTAAAATTTTTCTTATTTCATTTAGAAACCCGACCGTAATTCTCCTGCACTAAAAGCCTAAGTTGTTCCAGACCAACATCACAACTCATTAGCACTTGAGCAGCAACACTATCTTGTTCTCTTAACAGTCCTAACAATAAATAACCTGTTCCAAAGACATGAATGTTACTATTATTAACTTCTTCTATCATGTATTCTAAACATTTTTTAGCACGAGGAGTTAAAGGTAAAATGCGATCGCTGTCATATCCTCCTTCTGGTCCTGATTTAACTAAAGTTTTAATATACCTTTTCATTAGCTGTGAAATTAGATTATCGTCTCTAGCAGTAAAATACTGAGCCAAAATCTTGCTTCCTTCTCCTCTCTCTTCCAAAACACCTAAAAGCAAGTGCTCTCTTCAAACCTTCGCTAAACCTTTGCTCATAACTAGTAGGATAATTAGCCATTACTTTTCTTTTATTGAAACATATTTAAATATTTATATAATGAAAACCCTCACCCTCCAAGTCCTCCCAACGCAACACTAGCCAACAAACTCAAAGCCAGAATTGAAGCCAATGCAGTTGCTAAATACAAAGCAATCCCGCGTTTCAAATTTTTTGCCAGTTCATATTTTTCCTTCACAACGTCTTTCCCAGAATCAACAGTAACCAAGGCACTTGTCAAAATAAAAATCACTTCAATGATGTAAATTCCGATTGAAATCTGTATAAAATAGGGCGGAATCATTTGTGTAACGTCAAAAATAGAAGTTATACTCGCAAAACTTCCCAGGCCTACAACCTCTTCGCTCCCTCCAGCAACCTGCAATGCCTGCAATTTATTCAAGATAAAAGTAATCATCGCAGCCAAGCCTACAACAATCCCTGCCAATAACGGCGCAAGGAAAACCATGTTTGACTTCATATCAGAAACAATCTCTGCGAGCAAATCTTTCAGTCTCTGATTTATCTTATCTATATTCTTAACATATTGCGAAATTGACATCAAAGACCGAGCAGCAATCTGCAACCCCTTTCTAACAGATTCAACCAAAATCTTCATTGAAGTTGCAATCAAAGCAGAAGGGTAATAACTCATCGCCCCTCTTCTTTTGTCAAAAATAGCAGTTTCTAAAGACATCCCTCCCTGATTTATATTTTGATTAACCATCGCAAAAAAATCCCCGCTTTTCTGTCCTCGCGTAGATTCGGCAACTCTGCCAAAAGCAACCTCTGCTGGAATTCCATCTCCCAGCCTGTTCCCCAGCTGAAACAAAGAATTAGAAAACTCCTGCTCCAAAACTTTTGTGTCTTCCCTTGCCTTGATTAACTCTCTTGTTTTCCTTCCATACCCTATGAGAAAAAACAAGCCAAAAGACAAAGGTATAAACAAACTAAGAAAAATCCCAAATGTCCCAAACGGCCCCCTTATCTTTCCCCCAACATCTTTAAAATCAAAAAGTTTTGCATCACCTAAAAAATCCAATCCTAATTCCTGAAAAGTATAATCTTTATTAAAGCCAAACATGTTAACAAAAAAATCCTGCTGGAATAAAAACGGCAAAATCCCCAAAATCAAAAACGGCAAAGCTATTAAGAAACCTGAAACCCATGGTTTTCTTGATTTAAATTTTTCATAATTTGGATTATACCTTAAATTCTCAGTCTCTCCATACCCTCCAGGCCTTTTCAATAAAACTTCAGAAACCATGTAATAAACAAAAAACGGAACAATAACATTAAACAAAACAAAAACATGCGGCCAGCGAACTATGCCTTGCAACAATGTAGAAGCAAGGGGCAGCAAAGCCAAACCAAGAGTTGGGAGAATAATTCCCAGCATGTAAAGATTTGTCAGCGGGCTTCTAATCTCTCTAGAATATTTCAGCATCTTTTCATAAACACCATCAAGAATTACTTGTAATGCCCTTTCTAAAATTTCAGCCCTTCTACCCTCAACCGGCTCAAACAAACTTGACTCTATCAAATGAAAAGACTCCACAAATTCCGGCGCATAATCCCTCCAGCTTTCTAAATAACTCTCCAAAGATTGTTTTATCGTTGAAAATCTACCTATTTCAACATCATAAAATATTTTCTTAAAATCCAAAGCCAGCGGCCCTTCCAAATGCTGCGAAGCAAATTCAATCGCTTTCTCCAGGTTTGAAGTATGCTTCATATAAACAACAACATACAAAACAGCAGGCACCATCTGGCTTGAAGACTGGAGCCTCCATAAATTCGCTAATCTTTGAGGCATGCTGTAAGTGTAATAAAACACAAACATGCTTGCAATCAATCCAAGAAAAATAAAAAGCATGAAATTAGAAGTGTCTTCAGAACTCATTTCTGCAAAGCCGCCTGGGAAATAAACCAAAAAAGTTGCGGCGGCAAGTAAAATCGTAACAAAAAAAATCAAAAGCATTGACATAATCGCCAGAGTAACTGCCTGGCTCGCATTCACGTCGAGATGCGCAATATCAAGATATTTCTGCACCCTTGTCTTATCTTTTTCGGCAATTCTTATCTCAATAAAATTTCCCAATGACTTCGCCCATTTTTCATACCTGCTCAATTCAGGAATCTCCTCTTGCTTAAACCTAAAATACTCTTCAGAATAATCCTCTCCTGATTTTTCCGAACCAAGATTCAACTGCGATTCTAACTGCCTGCTGTATTTCTCCAAAATCTCTCCTGCCAAATCTCTCTGCTTAGCCATCTTGCCTCTTTTAACTTCCTTAATTAAAAATCAAAGAAAACCAATGTTATAAATTATGCGTTTTTGTTGAGTAAAATTACCCTCTTAAGAATTCAAATTAGGAAGATTATTATAGATAATTCCCTTGGTTATAGGAAATAACTTTAATAATCGTAACAGCTTTGTTATTTCCTAGATAGCAAATTGCTGAAAAACATCCGAAAATTAAAGCAATTTGCTATAGAGGACTTTGAATAACCCCTGTTTCTTTGCTTTTTTCAAAGACTTCAACTTCCAAGTTGAATGTATCAAAGAACTTGTTTTTTGAGTCCTTCTTAGAGGGTTTTGAAAGTTTTTAGGGTTTTTCAAAACCTTCTATTATCACTAGAATTCTGGAAAAATTTTATATCAATTACCAGAATTCACGATAAATCACCGAACACTTTATTAATAAATCAAAAAGTCCTTGTGTGTGTTTGGACTTTTGGACACCAAGAATTCTGACAATTAAATTCTTGACATAATAAATTTTTCTTTACGAGATAATTTTAAGATTAACTGTTTAATTTATAGTTTTTATCCTTAACCACTCTGCCACACTAAATTTTTATACTAACAATTCTCTTTATTTCTATGAAAAATAAAAGAGGCATAGTCCCTCAAGAATTGCTTTATGCAATTATTGCGGTTGCTGTTCTAATCTTTGGATTATTGGCATATAGCATAATAACAGGCAAAACTGAAAGCGCTCTAGATTTTTTTGAAAATTTATGGAGATTCGGCAGATGAACAAAAAAGCACAAGAAGATTCACGAACCTCAATTTTCCCAATTCTCTTAGTGGTCTTCCTGTTAGCTGTTTTAATAATTTTTTTAGGAATAAAAGGAAGCGATATCCTCGATAGATTAAAAAATTTTATTCCCGGATTCCGCCCACAAAATGCAACAACAGAAAGCATTGAGATAATAAGATATGACATAGAAAATAACAATATGCAATATTATGACGGACTTTCTTGGCTTGATTTCCAGAATGAAATTTCCCTAGAAAATAAAAAGCTAAACCATAATTCTCTTATCGCAGATTTTTCTGATAATTATTATGGAAAAACGAGACAAAAAGAAAGAGTGAGCATCTCTCAAGAAACTCTAAAAGAATTTTATAAAAATAACTATAATTCTCTGCCGGTTTTAGATGCATATATTTTCAATATGGTGCAATACACTTCTGACTCGCCAAAAGATTTCTCAAAAAGAGGAGACGTATATGCAATCCTAATTTCAAAAATTGGTTTCGGCAAAGACGATAACAAAATATACGGAGAATTAACTCTAAATGCAAACAACGAATTAAAAATCAGAACAATAAATAACGACCTTTCAAGTTTAATGCTCTATTTCAGCAGAATTCAACAAACTTCAGAGCTCTACAAAGCAACAGTTCCGAAAATGGCAGAATGGCGCGACTCTGTCTTGAAAAAGCCAATTAAAATAAATTACAAAGAAAATGAACAGTCAACCTCAAATTATTTCTGCGCTGAAAAAAAAGATAATAAATTCCTGGTTGTTTACCTGGACAAACCAAAGTCACAGACTTCAACATGCTAAAAATAAAAAATAAAAAAGCCCTTATCGCAGATTCTCTTCTGGATAACATACTCTGGATAATCTTCTTTATCATCGCAGCATTAGGAATTGCGTTTATTGTCTATAAAATAACAGGAACCGGTTAACGCAATCGTTATATGGTAATTGCGTTGATTATAGCCAAGGACATTAATATTTCCTCGTTTTGCCTTTGACTACATCAAGATTAATGGCTCTTTAATCTTGAGTGTGCTCAAGAACTATGTTCTTGACATCAAGGGAAAGACGCACACAATTGGTAAAAAACTTGCGTCTTTCACTATAGATTATAATTTTTAGCAATTACCTATTAGAGATTTGCAACAAAATTGTGCTAATTAATGCAAATCTCTATAAAGATAAATTTCCTATTTTCTAAATGCAAAAAAATAAAAAAAGAGGAGCATCACCAGCAATGTGGTTTTTCATAATAACAACAATAACGTTAGTAATAGGATTTCTCGCTGTTCTTATTTTTCTCGGAAAAATTGATTTAGCAGGAAAAACAGAAGAAGAAATCTGCCGTCTTTCAGTTCTCTCAAGAGCAACAACACCAGAGTCTGCTCAAAGTTTAGTTCCCCTAAAATGCACAACCGAAAAAATATGCCTCAGCACAACCGATGAGGATTGCTCTCAATTTCTGGGAGAAAAAAATGTAGAAAAAATAAAACTTCCGAGCGATGAAAAGCAGGCTGCAAAAAAAATTGAAGAAATTTCTGCAAATGCAATGTACGACTGCTGGAGCATTATGGGAAAGGGTAAGATTGACATATTCGGCACTAATGAAGGCTCTCTAACAAGCAATATTGTAGCAACCACTTTCTCAGTTTCTGAAATTCATCCCAAATGTGTAATTTGCTCCCGCATCGCTTTTGCAGAAGACCTAAAAAAAGAAAAAGAAATACTTGAAAAAATTAACTTGAAAGAATATTTAGAAAAAGAAAAAATACCTGGACAGTCAATTACCTACCTACAGGCTTTCACAGACTCTCAAATAAATGCTTTTCCTACAGAAATAGAGCAAAGTCTTGTCAAAGATGAACCAAAAACAACAGACCAGATGGCATTTGTTTTCATGCAAATAATTGCTTCGGATAAAACACCAATCGAGCAAGCAATACAAGCAGGCTCAAATACAGGAATTGCAATTGGTGGCTCGTTATTATTAAACCCTCTAGGAAAAATCATCTCGGTTGCTACTCTAAAAGTTACTGCTCCTCTTGCCATAACAGGTACGCTTCTCTCAGGAGGCTTGGCATACTACCAAGCAGAAAAAAATCAAGCAATAGCCGCAACCCATTGCGGAAAATTCACAAGCACTAAAACAGAAAGATACGGCTGTTCGCTCATAACTCCTCTTGACTATAATAACGTAACTATAATTAATGATTTTTGTAATGGCGGAATAGAAAGTCTTCAATAATTCAAAAAACAAAATGAAATCAAAAAAAGCAAACTTGTCCAATCTAGTAGGAGCAATTATTGCAATAGTGGGTTTATCCTTGTTTTTCTTCGTGGCTATCCCTCGGTTGTATGGCACAATAACTTCAGACAAAGAAACGGAAAGCGCAAAATCTCTTGCTAACGTCGTGGAAGCAAAAATCAAAGCCTTTTTAGAATCAGATTTCACCGCCGCAAACATAACAGTTCAAGGCTTCAACGAAAACTGGTATCTGGCCGGCTGGGGAAAAAACGACCTTGATAGACCAGAAAAATGTTACTTCGATTCCTGCATTTGCATATGTAAATCAGAATCTCCCTCAAACACTCTAAAAGATTCTTGCCAAAAAAACGGTATTTGCAGAAAAATAGAAATAGAAAAAATTTCAATTGAAGAGCCTTTCTTATTAGAAAAAAAAGGGCAGGGTTCTGGCCAATTAGGAGAAGGGCAAATAGAATACTACTCAGAATGCTACGGAAAGTCCATTGACCTTTTTCCACAATTAATTGAAATAGAACTATCAAAAAAACAAGATAAATTTATAATAAGATATCTATCAGAAGCTTACAAACAAAAAAAACAAGAAATCGAAACAGAAAGAAAATATGAAATAAAAAAAGGAGAAGGTTGCTTTTAATTAAATAAAAAATGCCCAATAAAAAAGCCCAGTCAACTAGCGAATTATTAATGGACAACGCAATTTACCTCATCTTGTTAGTCTTGTTTCTCTCCACAATGCTCTTTTTTATCTGGGACCAAATGAACGGTGCTTCTCTCTGGGCAGAATACTATTCAAAAGAAATTTCAAAAGTAATTAATCTTGCCAAAGCAGGCGACGTAATCACCCTTGATGTCCAAAAAGCAACAGCGATAGCAAAATCAAATGACATAAAAAGTTTCAGCGAAATATTTGTTTTCGACAATATAAACAACGAACTATGCGTTAAATTATCCATTGGCAGAAAAACCTGCTATAGTTATTTCAACAACGTTGATATTATTGAACCAGAAATAAATTATGGACCTCCAAATACTTTAACATTCAAAATAATAGAAAAATAAAAACTGCCTTCGCAAAATTAACATGGAAATAGAAAACAAAAAAGCCCAATTAGGAAGCCAAATGATGATTTTTGCATTCATCTTTCTCTTGCTCATTGCAGGAATAGGAATTGTCACAGGAATTTACATCTTCTTCAGCTCAGAATATGACTTCAGACAAATTGACGCTGAAATATTAAATTACGGGGTAAATTCCTGCCTGCAAAAAAAAGAAATTAACTTTAATGTTCCTCCGCAAGAACTGGAAAATGAAATCCTAAAAAAATGCGCTCTTCACAAAACAGTCACAGATAATTATTTTCTAATATCAATTAAAAATGAGGCAGATAATAAAATTCTCTTAAAATTAGGAAAGGGAGATGAAACCCGGTGCGGCCTAGCAGAAAAAAATACTCAATTTCCAAAATGCACAAATTCAACAGTGACATTAAAAATTAATAATAATCAACAAACTTTACTCATTCTCACAGGCTCAAATCAAAATTCAAGGGAAAATTTAGTATGATGAAAAACAAAAAAGCACAATTAGGAAAAATAATTGCAACATTCCCTGTATTAATATTAATAGTTATAATCATGGCTATTTTTATAATTCTTTCTATGTTTATTGCCGCTTTACACAAACCAGAATCACAAAAAGCATTCCTTTCCCTCCAACCTCAAGAAAATAACTTGATGCTTAAAGAAATAAATATAAAATTTCCTGACAATTCAGATAAACAAATGCTTGTTCTAGAAGCATTTATTCTATATAAAAACGATGAAATAAAAAAAGATGCTCTAGACAAATCTCTACAAGAGTTAATTCAAGAAAAAAATTATTGCATCATATTAACTAGTGAAAATGTTAATGACGCTTTTCTAATAAAACTAAATGCGGACGGAACCTTTTATTCAAATAACGCAAAATCCTCTGGCTCTGCTTTTGCCACAAATATTCCTATAGAAGTACCAAGATACAAAGATGCTAGTCTTTTATCCAAAATATCTATAAAAAACAAAAAAAATGAAATGAATGAAATTCGGCACTACTACGGAAAATGCTCAACATGAACAAAAAATCCCAGGTTCCAACTTTATTGATATTTGTCATAGCCCTGATTCTCTCTGGCGTAGCCCTCTTTGCGATGGTTTCTTTTAATAATAGACTAAATAGACTAGATTCCAGTTCTTCCACATTTTCCGAATTGCATAGCGAAATAGAGTTCAACCAGCAATATGTTACAGAGCAAGCAAAATTAATTACAGAAGAAACTATCTCTACTTGTCCTGATTGTTCTTCAAGCAATTTAAAAACAAAATTCAAAGAAATCTCTGCAGAAAAAGAATCTCTGTATCGTTACGAGGGCTCTGGAAACTTTTATGGCAAAATTAGAAATTCAGAATTTGAAATAACTTCAACAGAAAAAAATTCCTATCAATTAATAATAAACAATCTTTTCGTGCAATCTAAAAAAGATTCGGGTAAAATTATACGAAATTTCGCGCTCTGCCTTGAATTTAACTATCAAGGTAATTTCATAAAATCCTGCCAAGAAAACTGAAACATTTATAAATAATATTTATTTCCTATAAACATGAAAAAGAGGTTAATCGAATTTAACAAAAAAGCCCAGGATTTGTCAATCGGCACATTAATCTTAATTGTTCTAGGTGTTATTGTCCTTGTCTTATTAATTCTCGGCTTTTCTCTCGGCTGGTCTAATCTATGGGAAAAAATAAATATTTTCGGCGGCTCATCGTCAATAGGCGATGTTGTTACTGCCTGCAAAATCGCAGTCACAAGTCAAGACAAATATTCCTACTGCCAAGATTTCAAAAGAATAAAAGTAGACGGTAAAACAGAATATGTAAGCTGTGAAGACCAAAGAGTCGCGACAAGTATAGATACAAAAATAACATGTGATAAACCAACAGACTATAATACCTGGGCCGGTTATTATTGCAACAAAGTTCTAAGTGCCGACGAAAGATCTAAAGCAAAAGTAAATAATGCCCAGTGTGCTGCAACAAGTTAATAAACAAAAATGACAATAAGAGTATTCGCAAGTCAATTCAGCCAGAGAACAGCGCATTCTGACGAACGGGATGCAGAGTACATCAGAAGAGCCCTACACTCCCCAGAACCAGAAGAAACTCGTCCTTTAACAAGCCTGACCATTGCAGAAATATACAAGCAAAAATATGCTGATAGAAGATATCGTGATTCCGAAAGCCAATATCGCTCAGCAAATTCTTAAAGATGAATCGCAAAGCATTCGAACTCGCAATCTCAACACTTATATTAATTATTTTGGGAGTTCTAGTATTAATTGCCCTCACTATAGTTCTAACTGGTGGCTTGGAAAGATTCAAATCCTCAACAAAACCATTTCTCGACACAGCTCAATCAAGCTCAATAAAACAAGCCTGCTCTCTTGCATGTGACTCTCAAGACAGAATAATTTACTGCTGTAACGAATATTCTGTTGATTCCCAAAAAATAAAATGCTCTGATTCAAGATTAGAATTGTCATGTGAATTAAACTGCCAAGGCTTCAATTGCGAAGCACAATAAATAAAATGAAACTCTATTCAGGAGAAAGAAGAAGAACAAAGCGCGACAAAAAAGCTAAAATGCGTTACAAAATTTACAGAAAGGGCGGAGCTCACAGAACTTTCAAATTCGCGAAAAGAGAAAATTAGTCTATAACACTAATTCCCTCAACTTTCCTAAAATCTTCGTCAAAAGTTGCAATATTCTTTATTCCTTCTTTTTTCATTATAGCTATAATTGAACAGTCAGTAAAGCTGAATTTTGTGCTTTTTTGTTCCTTAAAAATTTTCCATGTTCTTTGGAATATTTCTTCATCTACTTTGTATATTCTGATAAATTGCATTATCTCCTCTCCAGCATCTATGGCTAATGAAAGTTTTTTCCCCTTAGCAAAAAGAATAGTTACCACCTCATCAAAAATATAATCCGAAATCGTTAGGCTTCCATATTCGCCGATTGTTATCTCTTTCATTAAATGAACTGCCCTATCGTGATTTTCATCGTTCTCTAACTTCAACGAGATAAGATAGCTACTGTCTAAAAATATCATTTTTCTAAACCATATAAAAATTTATCAATTTCCATACTCCATCTAACTTTCTTCTTGCCAACTCTTATTGGTTTTATTCTCAATAAGTTCCTAGGGTTTCCGACATCTTCCTTATTTTTTTCCTTTTCTTCTTCCAAAAACTCCCTCATCGCTCTGGTTAGGGCTTCTCCAAGCCTTACTCTTTTCTCAATGGCCCTGGCTCTAAATTTCCTGAATGTCTCCATATCTACATCTCTCACTCCAACAAACGTTTTTTCCATATGTTTAATATGTTAAACAAGTTTAAAAAGTTAACTATCCCAAAATCGCACAAAAATTACAAAAACAAGATTAATAAAACCCCCTTTCCTAAAATAAAAATGCAGGAATATTATTTTTTATTCGCCATGGCATTTTTATGGACTGTGTTTGCAGTAATCCAGGATCTAAAAAATAGAGAAGTAGCAAACTGGCTTAATTTTTCCTTAATCGCTTTTGCTCTTGCTTATCGCGCATTCTATGCCTCATTAAACTCAAACCTCCAATTCTTTCTCTTAGGAATTTTCGGCTTTGCAATTTTCTTTATTCTTGCTCATGCACTCTATTATGCAAAAGCATTCGCGGGAGGAGACGCTAAACTACTCATAGCCTATGGCTCAATTTTGCCGTATAAAAACTATCTCTCTCTTCTCTATATCCCATTATTATTCACATTCCTTCTATTCCTTATCGGTGCAGTTTATAGCATTCTTTACAGCTCTTTAATAATCGCAAAAAACCGTGAAACGTTTAATGCAGAATTCAAAAAAAGAATAAAAAAACAAAAATACCCTCTGATAATTTCACTAACTTTATTCATCGTCTCGGTAATTTACAGCTTTTACAATTCAAAAGCCTCTTTCTTCATAGTCATAACTATAATTCCTGCATTTTACATTTATATAAAATCAGTTGAAAAATGCATGTTAAAATTTGTTGCTCCAAATAAACTCACCGAAGGCGATTGGCTTGAAGAAGATGTGAAAGTGGGAAAAAAAATAATCAGAAAAACAGTTCACGGCCTTTCTCTTGAAGAAATAAAATTACTTAAAAAACATCACAAAAAAATTCTAATAAAAGAAGGCATTCCATTCACCCCTTCTTTCCTAATAACTCTAATAATTATAGTAATTATGGTATTCTTCTCTTTAACTTCAAAAATTCCCTTTGAACCCTTTCTTCCCTCTTAATAACTTCGAGCTTCGGTTTCTCGATAACAACCGTATTAATTTCCTTCTTAACTTGCTCAAGCTCCTTGACATCAGCTTTCTTTCTCTGTTTAATCTGCTCCAACGGTTTTTCATACTCTGGAATAAGTTCGATTATTGCCTCTCCAAATTTATTTTCCATTGAAACCTTAACTTTGTTCGCCTTCAAATTTCTCTGAACTTTTTTAGCAAGCGATTTAGCAAACTCGATTATGCTGTCAGAAATATTCCCTCCGACATTAACTTTCTCCTTTGGAATAACTAAAATATGCCCCCTCGTCAAAGGATTAAGCTCAAGCACAGCAATTGCCTCAGAATTTTCTTCAACTATCACAGCATCAATCTCTTTATTTGCAATCATCCTAAAAATTTCTTCTCTTCCACCTCCGCTCATCTTCAGTCCGCTCTCAATCGCCTCAACAGACATAGAATCAATCTGCTCCTCGGCTTCCTTCCTCTTTTCTGGAGGCAAATGCTCAACCTGTTTCCTCAAACTCTCCTTTACCTGCCTTGTCTGTTCTTCTGTTAAAACCATTCTTAAAAAAAATAAAACAGTTTTATATAGTTTGTGTAATTTGCATAAAATTTTAATAATTGAGAAGATTATTTCTAAATATCATCCAGACTTTAATAACTAGGCACTTTAGTTATAGATTATCAAGGAAAAAATATATTATTTTTTCACTATACTTTATGGCTTAGGATTTCTTTACCTTTATTTTTTCGGCACGCCGAATTCGTCGGCAGTCAAAACTACCCGACCATCATCGTACGAGTCAGCGAGATTCCCGCTGCTCGAATAGACGTCGAGGTACCTGCCCAAGTACAACCTCGAAACTCTCGAATCTCCTGTCCAGTTAGTAAATATCCCTTCTCCTTTTTTGCTCAAACTATCATCAGGCAAACCATTCTCATCAAAACCATTGAATTTGCGCTCCCTATACTTCAGAAGCAATTTATCAGAATAAACAACTTTAAACTTGTTTCCAACTAAAGGAACAAACATAAAACCATATCCTCCACTTTACAAATCATCGGTAGGAATAACTCTTAAATTTGTTACTAAAGCCGGTGTTTTTTCCAAGCGAGTAACATCAACTCTTTCTCCTAAATATTCAAAAATATTCTTCTCTCTTTCGTCGTATATTTTAGCTGTTGATCCTCTCAAAACTATTCCTAAAGTATCGACATAATGTTTTCTTTTTATCATTTCGGCAATTCTCATGTCTTGCAAATCAGAAGGAAGCAAAGTTCTCACTCCATATTGAGAAACGATTTGATTTATCAAAGCAGAATCTTGCAAAGTTGAGCCAACCAATTCATTTCCTTGAAGCTCTAATTTAAAGTATAGATTGTTTCCAAATTGTTCTCTTGCTCTTCGGTAATCTCTGTAAACAACACTTACTAAATCTCCAGTTATTTTGTCTGGAAGCTGAACTGTGTTTCCCGCTTCTTTCGGTAAGAAAACAAAATCTGCAAGGGTTTTTTCTCTGCCTTGATTAATAGCCATAATTTTTATACAGATAAAGTCTATTTAAACTTTTCTTTTAATAACTTTAAAAAAGTAACAATCAAATCATCCAAAAGCTCTTCTATAATCAACAACCGTAGCCGAAGAAACTCCTTCTATTTTTCCCAAAGAGTCTTCGATTATCTCTGTGCTCTTCTCCTCTGGCCAAGCAAATTTTATCATCACTGCCTTCAAGCCAAAAGCAACCGGCTCTTCATTAAAAGAAATATTCTTAGCTCCGTTTTTATTCAAAATCTTCTCTGCTTCTTTCCTTATCTTTGCCAAATCTCGATGCAGAGAATCAGGCATAACCTTGGTTATTATCGCTACAATCGACATTCTTTATTTTAATAAAAAGAGTTTATAAACTCTACTTGAAATAAAAATCAATGCTCATAATAAAAAAAATATTAAAAATTTTTAAGTTGCCAATAGCAATTTTGCTCTTGCACATTTTTCTTGTGCCTCTCGGAATCTACGAAAAATATCTCTGGTTTGATATCCCAATGCACCTACTAGGAGGTTTAAGCGTTGCTATGAGTTACCTCGCCCTGCTAAAATTAATGCAAAGCAAAAAACGTTTGCAAATGCCAGAGCAAATCTTGTTTGTTTTTGTTGTGTCGTTAGTTGCACTGACTGGAATTCTCTGGGAATTTTCAGAATTCATTCTGGATATTTTAACAACAAGCATAAAAGCCCAGCAAGGTTTAACTGACACAATGTCAGATCTCTTTTTCAATCTGATAGGAGGTGTTTTTGGTTATTTTTTAAAAAACCATAAATCTTTATAAACAATCACTAATTGAAACAAAAATGGACAACTATGAAAAACTGCTCGAAAGAATTTCAAAAGCATCAAAACTTGAAAAGGAAGAAATAGAAAGGAAAATAGAGGCGAAAAAAGCAAAACTTTCTGGACTAATCTCAAAAGAGGGCGCAGCGCAAATAGTCGCGGCAGAGCTTGGCATTAATTTTGATCAAGAAAGATTAAAGATTTCAGAAATTGTAAGCGGGATGAAAAGAGCAAACGTCATCGGCAAAGTAATAAAAATAGATTCGATAAGAGAATACAATAAAAACGGCAAACAGGGAAAAGTAGCAAATCTCTGGCTCGCAGATGAAACCTCAAACATTCGCGTTGTTCTCTGGGACACAAACCACATTGCCCTGATAGAAAACGGAAAAATAAAAGAAGGCTCTGTAATAGAAATTTCAAACGGAAGCATGCGCAATGCCGAATTGCACTTGGCCTCTTTCTCGGACATAAAAATAAGCAAAGAAGAAATTGAAAATGTGGTGTTGGAAAAAGAATTTTCCGAAAAAAGATTCAAAGACGCAAAATCTGGCGAGAACTTAAAATCAAGAGCAGTAATAGTAAATGCATTTGATCCAAAATATTTTGAAGTCTGCCCAGAATGCTCTAAAAAAGCAGTAGAAAAAAAATGCGAAACCCATGGCTCTGTTGTTCCTGTAAAACGAGCCCTTGTCGGCATTGTCCTTGACGACGGCACAGAAACAATGCGCTCAACTCTATTCATGGAGCAGATAAAAAATTTAGGCATAACAGAAGAAGAAATTTTCATAACTGAAAACCATAAAAAATTAAAATCTAAAATTTTAGGTGAAGAAAAATTCTTTTCGGGTCAGCTCAGAAACAACTCTCTTTTCAATAGGGTTGAATTCAGCATATCTAAAATAGAAGAAATCAGTCCAAGTGAGCTAGTAACTCAACTCGAAGCCAAATTATCCTCTTGATTTACTGAACACCATAAATCTTTATAAACAGATACTATTTTTTCTCATTATGACTGAAAAAAAATCTGAAAAAGAGGAAGAGGAAAAAAAATTAACTGATGTTCCTGGAATTGGCCCTGGAATTGCTACGAAATTAGAGGCTGCCGGCGTCTATGATTTAATGGGCTTGGCAGTGATGAGCCCTTCTGCTTTATCAGAAATGGCAGGCATTGGTGAAGCAGTTGCAAGAAAAGCAATCCAATCAGCCAGAAAAATGATGAACCTCGGCTTCATGGACGCCTCTGAATTCGCAAAAAAAAGATCTGATGTTCTGAATATCACAACAGGCTCAAATAATCTCAACAATTTATTAGGAGGCAAGGGAATAGAAACAAAAGCTATCACCGAGGCTTATGGTTCTTTCGGCTCTGGAAAAACCCAGCTCGCATTAACTCTTGCAGTAAACACCCAGCTTCCAAAAGAAAAAGGCGGCGCAGAAGGAAAAACAGTTTACATAGATACCGAAGGAACATTCCGTCCAGAAAGAATAAAACAAATTGCCGAAGGCCTTGGAGCAAATGCAGAAAAAGTCATGAAAAACATTTTAGTCGCCAGGGCATTTAACTCTGATCACCAAATTTTGCTGATAGACCGCATAAACGAAATGATAAGAGAAGGCGAGCCAATAAAATTATTAATCATTGATTCTCTAACTGCACACTTCAGAGCCGAATTTTCCGGCCGGGGCCAGCTTGCAGACAGACAGCAAAAATTGAATAGATACCTGCACAGCTTAATGAAACTTGCAGAGCAACACAACATTGCAATTTTTGTAACAAACCAAGTCATGGCAAATCCTGCAGTCATGTTCGGCGACCCAACAACTGCCATTGGGGGCCATATTCTCGGGCACGCCTCAACCTACCGCTTATATCTCCGCAGAGGAAAAGCAGGAAGCAGAGTAGCCAAACTAATTGACTCTCCTAACTTGCCCGAAAACGAAGCCCAATTCTTTTTAACAGAGAAAGGCATCAAAGACGAAGAAATTTAATAGTTTAATCATTGAATAACCGGCGATTAGTAATGTTTAAGACTAAACCAGTCTACCATTCTTACTTTACCATAGAAATAGAATTAAATAATCATGAAATACCGACGATAAATAATTGTTAGAAAATAAAAAATAATTAATATCAAAAAGTCCTTGTGTGTGTTTGGACTTTTGGATGCTCAAGAATAGGAAATTCTTGACATAAAATTAGGGCCAGTCAATGCAGTCCTCTGGCGTAAGAGACAATAAAGATTCGTCATTTTCAAACCCAAAAGTGTCAAATGCATAAATAGAAAAATCTACAAAATCGTCAAAGCTCATGCTCCCAGAAAAAATTGGATAAACCTCGCTTCGCAAGTAGGATTCATATTGAGAACACGTATCATCTCTAACGCATACACTTACTTGGGCCATCCTGCCGTAGAGTCCACGCACATTAGGGTTACAATTATCCATTGCCCCACATCCACCGATTAAACTTGCCAATGAGAACGCCGTACCCATACCAAAATTCCTTAAATCTGCCTTTTTCATTTTATTTACTAATTTCCAAATCTTTTAAATCTTTCTTCATAAAAATTTACTACTTTATTTAAAGAAAAAACAACGTCCTAAAAAATCACTTCCTTCTCTTTCTTTTTCTCTCGTGTTTTCTCCAGGCGGCAGAAACCGCTTTTGCTGTTCTGTCTAACAGACTAAGAATAGATTTTCTTATCTCGCTGCTTCTAACAGACTTTCTTCCTTTGAATCGTTTTACTATTATGCCAACAACCTTTTTTATTATTTTTTTAGATTGAGCAGCAGCAATTCCCTCTTCTTTCACTGCCTTCTGCACAGCACGTTTTATCTTAGATGCTTTAAAGGTTTGCTTTCTTCCATCTCTTTTTATTACTGTCCCCATCTTAATTATCTTGATTTATAATATACATTAGAGTATATAAATTTATTTGGTTTTCATTCCGGCGTTTCCTTACGATATTAGATTTATGAAAGTGTTTAATCGCTAATAAACAGACTATGCAACAGGACAAAAAGTATAGTAAGCAAGCCTATGGCGACTGATGAATAGACTAAAACCGTATAGTCTTTTTTCTTTATGGCTATTATTCCCAGAATAAATGCTATAACAGACGCAGGGAATATAATAGCTGCTTCAATATCCCGCCAACGGACTATGTCCATGTCCGGCACTCTAAACACGGGGGTTAAAAGCACGGCAGATATGACTCCTATCAAAAAGAAGATGTTCAATCCCACAGACCATTTTCCCAATCCTGTTTTTGGTTTCCAATTCTTATTATTCTTAATGAAAAAGAACTTTATGAATTTGAGTTGGCGCCCCCACGATTACTTAATCCTAAGGATGCGCGCCCCCACGAGAACCACAACAAAAAGGTGAAGACTCCCCCCGAAATATGTCTAAAACCTAACTTTACTATTCTTTAAAATTTCAAATAGCAACTTGATTAGTGGCTTTAAATCTCCTTTAACCTGTGAGGACTCTAAGGCGCTATAATATTTATGTTTGATAGTATTTGGGATATTAATCATTGGGTATTTGTTTTTATGTAAAATAAAGTTCATTAATAATCTCCCTACCCTCCCATTTCCATCAACAAATGGGTGAATAGTTTCAAAACCTGCATGAAAGTATGCAGATAAAATCAAAGGATGCAGTTTCCTTTTGTTACTGGAATACCAAAAGAGCAGTGACTTTATTTCTTTTGAAACTTCTTCTGGCTTTGGCGGAAGCCAATTTGTACCTCTTATATAAACTTGAATATTTCTGAAACAGCCTATTTGTGATTTTAATTCTTCTTTTAAAGTATTCTCTACAACTAATTTATGCAAATTGCAAATAAAATCTTTAGTTATGTCTCCTTTATATTCCAATAAGTAATCAAAAGCTAGTTTATGGTTTATTACTTCATTTATTTCTCTAAGCGACTTTCTTGGAGTAATTCCTTCAAATAACAATTGTGCCGTTTCTTGTAAGGTTAATGTGTTTCCTTCAATTGCCGTGGAGTTATATGTAAAGTCAGAAGTAAAAACTTCATATCTATTTGAAATATTTTCTTTGGGTTGTTTTAAGTATTCTTGTTTAATTCTTTCCAATTCTTTTAGTTCTTCATGCGTTAGTAAATTGTTTAAATAAACTAATTCTTTGTCAGCTTCCAACTCTTTTTTATAAATTTGAGTTTTATCTAAATCTACTCCCAAATACACTCTTTTCTTACTAATTTTATCTCCCCTTCTTATAGATTTTACCCGATAATAATATTTCTTTCCATTTTTTTCTTTTATTTCGGTGTAGGGCATAATTACTTTACGTCTACACTATTTATAAATATTTCTATTGTGTAGACGTAATAATAATCAGTTTATGTCGCAATTCTTTATTTTTAATTTTACTAGCGATAAACCTTACGCCCCCAACGAAGCCTCTATCAGAAGTGATACATTTGGGTTTAAAGTTAATCATTTTTTATATTTTCTTATTAGAGAATGTATTAGCCATCCAATTATACCAAATATGAATGCGGGCACCAATTACTGCTCCAGTTATGCCAACATTTACAAAGGACAAAGCAATTCCTATGAAGATTAAAATAAGACCAACAAATCTTCTCTTTTTCATGATAACTAAAAGGGAAGGGCATTTATTAGCTTTTTGATTATAAATGAGAAAAGTTAAACAATGTTTGGAACTTGCGAAAAATAGCAATCTTTTTAAACTAACCGTGAGTTATGATATAATAACTTGGAGTTATATATGATAGAACTAACAAAGAAAAAACAAGAAGCGCTATTGCTGATTTACAAAGACGTGGCTGGTTTTTATAATGCGAGCTCTCTAAGCAAAGAACTCGGAATAACGCAGGTTGGAACAATGAAGATTTTAAAGAAACTTGAGAAGGCAGGGGTTCTTTTGAGCAAAAAAATCGGGAAATCAATTGTTTACAAGATCAATATTTCAGAGGAATTTGTTCAAAAGTTAATTGCGTTTGCTTTGATTAATGAGGCAAGCAAGTTTCAAAGGTGGAAGGACGAGTTTAAGGCACTGCATAAAAAAGGAAGAGTTTTATTGTTTTATGGCTCTGCTTCCAGAAATTATTCGCAGGCCAAGGATATAGATATTTTTATCGTTTTGAATAAAGATGAAGAAGCTGAAGTCAACAGAGAGATAGAAAAAATCCAGAATGTCCTGCCTAAAAAGATTCATACAATTAAAGCCACAGTAGAGGACTTGGAAAGAAACCTTAAAGAGAGCAACCAGTCTATGATAGAAATTATTAAAACTGCTGTTGTTTTGTATGGCTATGATGAATACATGGAGATTATAAATGGCTTCGCAATCTTCTAAACATGTTGACTGATGCTTGAAAAAAGCAGAGAAAGAGATTAAAGAGTCTGAAAAGCAGAAGAAAAAAGTAAGACATCGATGCTTATTGAAAATTGAGCCGAATATGAAACTCGCCTTAGGACATCTTGAAAAGGCGAGGCACAACTTAGAAGTTCTTAAACTATTGAGAGAAAACAAATCATCTGACTGGTCAGTTGCTGCAGGTTTTTATTCTTTGTATCATTGCTTTCTGGCGATTGCTGTCAAACACGGCTACGAATCAAGAAACCAGACTTGCACAATTGCACTAATTGAATCTCTGCAAGAAGAAGGTAAAATCTCAATCAACAAGGAAATAATTGATTTTATGAAATATGAAGAAGAGGAAAATACGCGCGAAGATAGTTTAATTGAACTTCGGGAAGATTACACCTATGGAATTGATCTTGAAGTCAAGAATGAGGAACAGCTTGACAAGATAGAAAAATTGTGCATTGAGTTTATCGATATTGTCAAGGACATCGTTTATAAAAATGCCTAACTGAAAAGTTCACAGAGCAATTAGCAACTTTTAAAAACTCGATTATCCTCTATAAATCAACAGAACATTATACTTTCTACCAGACGCCCCCACGAGAACCGCAACAAAAAGGTGAAGACTCCCCTAGAAATTGACTAATGAGAAGTATAATATTTATTGCTCATCTTTGTGGTAGAAATCCAGAATTATTATGGTGTCGTTGTTTCTATTATAAGCATAAGAAAGTCTGAATGGTGGTAGATAAACTTCTCTTGTACCTTTTCTATTATGTTTCATCGGCTTTCCAATTTCAGGATTGTTTCTAATTTTAGTAATTAATTTTTCTATTCTTTCTTTTATTGAAGAATGTTTTATTTTGGAAATAGTCTTTTTGAAGCGTTCATCAAAGTCTATTTTCACCATTTTTTCATTTCTTTTACAAAGTCTTCAAATTCCATTGTTTTAAATTCGCCTCTATCGTGTCTTTCCCAAGCTTCTTCGGTTCTTCTGGCAAATTCCAAGTCTTCTTTGAATTTTTCATCCAAATCGTCTGCTTTTTTAAGCAAAAAACTAGACCTGTCTCTAATAATCAAAAATTTGTCTCCCTCTTTAATATCCTTTCTCATACTATTAGGTATTACAATTTGCCCTTTCGAACTTATTGTTGTTGTATCAATTTCTACCATGGTAAGTTATATCTTACTTATTATATAAATCTTTCGATTTAGAAGTTTTTATGTATAGAAAAACAGGTTATTATTTACCCTATGACATAATCATCTGTAGAATCTGGGTGCCTTGTAGAGAGCATAAGATATTGTGCTGCTTTGCATCTAAGCTCTTCCCATTCTCTAAAGAAAGAATGATCATACTTTTTATTTATGGCAACCATCCTTGCATTATAATCTTCTCTTCTTTTTGAGAAAAAAGCAGGCATTCCCCTATATTCTCTATTAAGCTCATCTAACTCTTTCTGGCGTGGAATAAATACTTCTTTTTTTACTTTCTCACCTAGTTTAATCATGTATTCTAAGACATCTGTTAATTCCATAATTCTTCATAGAAATAATACTCTTTATATCTATCTATATTGTAATTATATAGTTACACAGACGCCCCCACGAGGCAGGCAATAGAAAGTATGATACTCCATTTATTTACCTCAAAACATCTACGAATACTCCATTTTTAAAACCATCTTGCCACTCCGGGGGTGCAGAAGAATTTTCTTTTCTTTATCTATCGATGCTGCCGCCACAATGTTTAAAAAAAAGCTGAATAGCAGACAGAACACACAAGTTAAATTTGATTTGTGTTTCAAAAAACAAAAAGGAGGTCAAACAATGAAAAGAGAATTTATCGAGGCGGCACTTGGCAGTATAAAAGACAGGTTGGTATCTTCAGATCTGAAATCTGCTGCAGATTGTCTTAAAGAAAAAAGCAGAGTTTTCCGCGATTTTATAGAGGTTAAAACATTAATAGAAGTATTTGAAAAAATGGCTGGCGAGAAACAATGAAAAGGAGGTTATATGAGAATAAACAACTTTACACAATATGGCGAAAGAGCAAATTATGATTTTCATTTAAGATTAACGAAACAGCAGAAAGAAAGGTTGGTTGCTTTATCAAGAGCTGCAGGTTTTAACCATTTGTCATCATATCTAAGGTTTATGCTCTTGAGTCCATCACTCGATGAAAAGCTTAACAGAATCCTTGAAATCCTCAAGGATCTCCAGGAAAAAGCAAATAGCCCTGTCGCAAGGGAGAATTAATAAACTAAGAAGTATCTCTCTAACACTGCTATTCTTTCTTTTAAAAGGTGATTTTCTTCTTTTAGTTTTTTGATGATGTCTCTTTCCATCTTCTTACTTTCAAATTCAGCCTTATCCTTCTCTACCTCTTTCATAAGCTTATCTCTTAAAGCTAAATCTTCCTGTTGGTTTTTAACTCTAAATTTTTCTCCACCAGGCAAAGTGGCCATCATTATATGCATGACTTCAGAATTAAGCTCTATAACTAAATTTCCAAAATGAGTGCCAATACTCAATTCTTTTAACTCCTTTAACATTCGTTGAATTTCTCCATGAGTGTTTGACTCAAAAACCGAAGGCATCTCATAATAATCCTCAATATCCCATTTCAAAACCTTGTATCTATACAGAAACCACATTAAACATCTATCCATAATATAACGGCTATCTCTCTTTTCTTCAATCAAGTTAAATATTTCTTTGAGTTGCATAACCTTATAAAAATAGAAACCTATTTAAGAATAACTTTATCCAAATTCTTATATCAAAATGCAAACATTTTTACCGCATCCAAACATAAGGAAATCATTAAAATCCTTAGATAGTCGAAGACTTGGAAAGCAAAGAGTTGAAGCTCATCAAATACTCAATATTCTTTTAAAGAGAACTAAGACAAAAGGTTGGAGAAATCATCCAGCTGTTAAAATGTGGAAAGGTCATGTTAATGCTCTAAAGCTCTATTTTAATGAAGCTGTAAAAGAATGGATCTCTAGAGGCTACAAGAATAGTATGAAACTTGAAACAATTAGAGGAAGAGTTGTTTTTCCTAAATGGTTTGGAAATAAAAAATTTCATTCATCTCATAAAGGTAATCTACTAAGAAAGCATAATGAATATTATTCTAAATTTAATTGGAAAGAATCTCCTGATCTCCCATATGTTTGGCCAACAACTAAATAAATCAACCCCAAACAGACAAGTAATTTAAAACAATTGCAAAACCAACCCACAATAAATAAGGTACAAGAATCCAACCAGCTTTTTTATCAATCTTATAACTTACATAAATCATTGAAACAATAGAAATCCAAAGAGCAAATATTTCAATAAAAGCATAAAAAGGATTTTTCAATCCAAAATAAAGAACACTCCAAAATATATTTAAAATAAAGTTTATTCCAAATACAGCTATAACTTTTTTCCTCACATCCCTTTTCTTTGCATTAATCCAAGAAAAGTATAAAGACAATGCAATTAAGAAAAATAATATATTCCACACAATTGGAAAAACCCAATTAGGGGGAGTTATTGAAGGCTTGATTGAATCATACCATTCTGAATCAGTATTAGAAGAGGTAAACAAACTTCCAATAAAAGCTACTAAGAAAACAACTACCAAACATACAAGTAAAACCTTCCAATTAATTTTCTTAATCCTCTTTCTCATTTTTCTAATATCTCTCTTATTAGCTCTATAAATTCTTTTGCTCTGCTTAATGAAGTTTTGGCTTTGTTTTCTTTTATTTCCTCTGTAGTCTGATATTGAAAACTTGCTCTCTTAGCCTTTTCCCTTTCATAATCCTCTAAATAATTATCAACAATTATTAATGCCTTTTCCTTTTCTTCATTGTAGTTTTCCAAAAGATGATTTTTTATTTTGTGTCTTCCTTGAACAATCAAAGATTCATTCACAACCTGATGAACAATCTCATCTCCTGGTTTATAGCCTAATTTATAGAGATATGCACAAGCAATGTAAAACATAGAATAATAACTTGCCACAACTACCCATAAAGAAGAAGTTTTGTTTTGGAATAACTGATTTGCAACATTTAGACTTTCTCGAGAATTTCTCAAATAAGTTTCATAAATAATATTTTCAAATTTATCTGTCTTTTTAATCTTGCCTTCATTCAGATAATTCCTAAAATTACTTTCTGCCTGTTTTATTCTTTTTTCATCCATTTTGATATAAGATTGTAATAGTTCTCTATTCCGTAAAGAATAATATTGCTTTTAACTATTTCGCGACCAAGATTATTTTGAGTTTTTTCAATCATAGAGATAAATTCATTAGTTGTAAAAGCATGAATTTCAAGTTTTAAAGACAGCAAATTTAGTGTTTCAATCAGCTGTTTTGTCTTTCTTTCATTATCTAAAATTATGCAAATATCAATATCCGAGCCTTCTGTTTTGGTATTTTTAACATAAGAGCCAAATATCAAAACAATCATAAAAGGATAATTAACTTGATTAATATCTTCTTTTATCAATCTAAATTTGGGGTTTCTTTCTAGAAATTTTTGTGTTCTTTTATTTTCAACATTATATATTTCCTGATTAGGTGTGGGGTTTATTTCTATAGGTGAAGTGTTTCCTACTATCTTCTGAACTATTGCTCCGCTTGCAGTAAGATCTCCAACATATCCATAAACATTCTTGTAATCAACAGCTATTGCCTCAGAAGCCTGTTTCATTGAAACCGGCCCCTTATTTTCAATTAAATATTTTATAAGTTTCTCTTTCGGCTTTAGCTTGATTTTCTCTTTCTCACCCTTTTTAGTATTCTTATATTTTACCATAATACTATGGTATTTTTGCCATATTTAAGGTTTTTGGTTTTGACTGAAAGTAAACTTATGATTTCTAAGAAGTAATGTAGGTTGTATAAGTAGTCATAATCTCTGAATGTACTTTATCTCTGGAATTTTGTCGTAAACTTTTCGGGATTTAAAAATAACAAAAAAATAGGCTCCTAAATAGAGTAATGGAATAATAGAAAAAATAAATACAGAAAGCATTCCCTTGAATCTTGGAGCAATCACACCAGTGAAAGTGATAACTGAACAAATAGAAACTATTAAAGTTAAAAGAATAATTAATATATATTCAATTAGGAATTTTCTAAGGCCATATTTTTTATAATCTAACATTTTAATCTTCCTCATAACCCAAATACTCTAATAAATCTCCTAAATTTTTAAATCCAAGTAAAGTTGCTAGTGAATCAAGGGTTAAGATTAAACCAATAAAAATTGCAGTGATAAGCCCAATAGTTGCAAAATTATTTCCTGATCTTACTTCTTCCCTAAATATTATCTGGAAAATCTCAATTATAGACGGCACACCTAACACCAACCCAAAAATTAATTCTATTAAAGCTCTTTTCTGTTTTTTTGTCAAGCACATGAAATTACGCAGATAGTATCGTTTATTAAGATTAGTTGATTTTACCAATGATATCAAAATGAGTAAAATTTTAGTTGTAATATAAAACCTGCTAAAACAAATAAGAATCCTATAATATTCCATTGGTGTTTAGGAGGAATAAACCCATATCTCACAACCATACTATTTAGTTTCATTTTCCACTTTAAAGTTTGGGTATTTTTATAAAATGGTCTCCAACCTTGCCACCAATATCTTTTCCACCATTCTTTTTGATTAAAAATTCTTTGATGAGGATAATCGATAATTGCTACCAAAGTCAAAATGAAAACCCCTAAAATATCTAAGAGTAATCCTAAAACCCCCAAGTTCATCTTCCCTCACACCATTCACAGCATTTAGCTGGGCAATCTCCATTCAATAATTCAATAGCTTTCTTCCATATCTTCTCGGCGTTGTCGATATCAATCTTCCTCTTAACGAGCTCCTTCTCAAACACTATATCTCCGTTTTCCAGGACATCCTTAGGATAATAAAACAATAAGAAAGCATAATCCTCTGTTTCGTATCCATTCTTCCTCAAGAGAAAATTATAGATATCCAATTGCTTTTGATAGTGATCTGCTGTATCTTCTTTCAATGCAAATCCTCTGGTCTTGTAATCTAAGACAATTAACTTCTTACCTTTCATCAAAATATTATCGACACATCTTTGTCTTCCCATCTTATTCCTTGTAAATTGTTTCTCCATTTCTTCAAGATCTCGTGATTATCAAACAATTTCATATTTTCACAATGCCCATTATTGCAAATCTCTGGAGGCAGAATTCCCTTATCTCTAAATCTATCAAAATGTATCTTAAGCACTTTATCCATTCCATTCATCAAACTTCCCATTATTCCTTCAGGCCTCTTCCACACTTTATGTTTATCAAGCCAAAAACAGCGAGGGCAATCTTCAAAAAGAGATAAAGCAGAAGGGGAAAGTTTGAAGGCCATTTTAATTATTTGAAATAACCTCTTGCTTTAAAATCTTGCTTTTATTTACTACATTGTCAAGTTGTGATTGATCTATAAAATCAGAATTGAAAAATAATAATTTCTTGGTCTCATCATTCATCAAATTTTCTCTAAATCTCACTTCATAGGGAGCATCAGATAACCCCAAGACATGACCTATTTCATGTGCAACATTCCATCCGGTGAAATCAAAAAACCATAGTTTTTCTGGACTAATTAATGCAAACGTACAATTGCATAAACAACCTCTCCCAGCATGACCTGAATTGAGATTGTTCAAAAAGATCATACTTAATTTTGTAGAGTTTTCTTTTATTTTTCCCATTATCTGAGAATATCTTAAACATTCCTCTTGGTTGCTTCCATTATTAAACAAAAATAAAATTTCATCAGAACTTAAATTAACCTCTTTATATTGAATTGAATCTGTAATAATAGAAATATTATAGCTATTCCATATAGACTTACTGTAATTCAAAGCGGAGTTTACATCTGAAGGCAACAATGCATTATTCACAATATAAACATCAAAATTAACACTTTGCGTCTCCAAATTAATCCCTTTCGTTAAGCCATAACTTGAAAAAAATATAACGGATATAAACAAAAGTAAGGTCGAAAGAAAGAAGAACTTTGAAAAAGACCAAATAGGTCCTTTAAATTCCCTTTTCGTAAAGTGATGATATAAAATAAGAACCACTGCTCCTGCAATTAAAGCAAAGGATAAGATTAATGGATGGACTAAAGCTCTGAGAAAGATAACTGATTTGAGAAATAAAAAAATTGAGACTATAAAAATGAAGAGATAACATATGAGATAAATAAACAGTGTCCCCTTATTTAGTTCTTTATTTCTTGCTTTCTTTCTTGGAAATTTCTCTATAAATTCCTTGAAGGCAAGATACATCGGTCTAAATGCCCAGAAGATAAACAGTAAGATAATCAGGAATAAAGACAATCCTTTGATTCTATCTGCTAAAATTATAGATACTGCTGTTAGAGTTAAAATGTTCACAAATGTACCTATTAATGCCCAGATAAAAGTCCAAGAACTAAAATCTTTAGTCTCTTTTTTCTTGTTGAACATTTTCATTTCTCCTGTTTAGTATAAATAACAAGTTTTTATTTCCGCCTTCGTAAAACTTTTCATAAATGGTTATACCCAAGATAAGATTCAGTTTTTGTTTCTTAATATGCAAGATCAAGTATTCAAACAGAACATTAATATACGGCACTACTGAAATTTCCAATTGTTCTAACAAGGGTCTACTTAAAACTTCTTTTTTCTTGAATGGGCGTTGTACCTCTAAATCTTCAATTCTTTTCTTCTGTTTCATTAGATCAATCTTAATCTTGTGAGCTAAATCATTCCTAATGTCATTCAACGCAACTATGGACTTCCTAAAATTTTTATCAAATTTTCCAGTTGACATTATAATTTCTAACTTTCTAGAGAATCCCATAAAGGATAATTCACTAACCGTCCAACGTTTTTTATATTTTACAAAATCATTAACGGGGCTATTTCTTATTATCTCTTCAAATAAGTTATCTACAAAGAGATGGATCAATAATATTTGAATTCTAAAAAGATCTTCCTTTTTTATAAACTGGGCTCCAGCCCCCATAGTATTAACATTGTTTAACATTTCTTGGAAGTCTGCAAAGTTTTTTTCTTCTGGAGAAGTATCTTTTAAAAGATCTTCGCGATTCATTTTCTTAATCCTCTCTCCCGATCATAACATTACTAAATAGAAAACTATCACATTTTGAAAGAATTGTCTTTAAACCGTGTCCTTCCAACTCTTTAAACAAATCTTCAGGAATCAATACATATCTCCAGACTTTTGGTTGTTTTGTTTCAGAATCGTTTTCAATTTTAGATAACTCTCTGCAATAATCTTGTGCCGCTCTTGCTTTTCTTTTTACATCCAAATCATTTTTTGCATCTTTCTCTGACTTTGTTTCAACTATTAACATCTCCTCTTTTGTCTTTACAACAAAGTCAGGATAGTAAGGAACTAAATAACCACTCATATGGCTGATATAAGGAATTGAAAATCTATGAATATACTGATCTAGCTTAACGTAAGACTCTACAAGAGGATCGTTTTCTAAGACGCCTTCTGCAAATCTTCTTTCAAATCCGCCTTTGTAATGGAAGCTAACATAAGGATAAAGACATTTTTTAGTTTCAATTGCTTTCTCCATTTTAACCCTTATATCTTTGAATTCAGAAAGTTTTATCCATTCGGCATGAATCTTTTCTTTTCCCCTTTTCCCCTGAAAAAACTTCATTAAATTTTCTCTAATCTCTTTTATAATAAAGTCAAACAATTCTTGATTTCTCAATTTGTCCACATTCTTAGAATCATTAAAATCTACCATTTTCCCGAAAATGTGTTCTGATAAATATTCATCTACAATCTCGGTTACTTCCGTGTTGTACCTTGAGATCCAAGTCCTAAATTCTTTTTTAGTTCCTATAACCTCATTTACAACAGATCTTAAAAAATATTCATACGAAAAATCTGATTCCTTCAACTCCCACTCGTTTCGATATTTTGTATCTGGATGATAGTCGGTAATTATAATCTGCGTGGGAGTAATAGTCTCAAAAGATACTGGAAATTTCTTTAAATCTTCTATAGGAAAATAGGAGAAGTCTATATCTTCTTGTGTTCTGTGACCTAGATTAATAGGCCAAGAAAAGTTTAGTTCTTTTACTCTACTTTCATCAATTGAAACAAGAACACTTTTAGAATCTAAACTGACTTCAATAGAATTTCCACTTGCTATGATTGCTCCTGCCTGAGTTAACTGATCATAAATTTCATTGTATTTAGGATGTTCAACGATGAATAGCAAGTCGTAAGAATTAATCAATGGCTTTTTAGATTTTATTCTTTCATAATTTTCTATTTTATCTTCACGATATTCTTCTTCCGGAAACATTAGTCTTATTCCTCTCCCAATTACTTGCTCTGTTAGTAAATCTGAATCAGACCTTCTTAATACAACCATAACAGAAACATTTCGAACATCAAAACCTTCTCTAAGCATTAAAACACTAACAATAACCCTTACAGGATTATCTCTTTTATCACTTTCAAAAACATCTGTTTTTAATTTCGTATAGTCTTCTTCTGATAAGGAATCTTTTTTGTTGCTATGTAGAGTTACTACTTCTCGATTTACAATCTCTTCACTTTTTTCATCTCCATTCCAAGTTGGATTTAATCTCTTCTTTATGTGCCTCGCAATTTCGTCTGCTTCGTCATTCTCATTAGCCATTACAAACATTGTTGGTCTTTTATTAATCTTAAGATCTACAAATTCCTGTTCGAGTTTTTTTAACTTCGCTAATCCAACATCGATCATATGCTTTTGAACCTCAGAAAGATCAATTATTTCATTTCCTTCTTTATGAGCCGTGATCATTAACTTTTCATTGTCTGGAAGTTTCTCTATTTTGCTCGTTAGAACATTACTTTTTTCTATAAATATTTGTTTTACTAACATATTTTGCATTGCTTCAACTAATCCAAAATCATAGATAATATGTGGAAAATATTCCTTTTTCTTATTTCCAATTACAGTAAAGGGGGTAGCTGTAAAATCAAACTGTACAAACAGACTTTCTTTATTATTCTCTTTTATTGATTCTTTAATTGCATTAATCGATTCTTGCCATTTTTTCTCTTCTGCATTAGATGCGCTATGAACGTGATGTGCTTCATCATTAATAACAATCAAGTCGGAATTAAATGTAAGGAGATTCATGAATCTCTCAACACGAAGAGAAATGTTATCACTCTTCATCTCAACTCCTAATGCTTCTGCCTTTGTTTCAGTTCTTTGTTTTGTGGTATCCATTAGTTGATGCCAATTTGTAATCAGTAAAAAAGGCATTTCCGTAGTAATTGAACCTTCTTGCAAATCTTCTTTCTTGAAAACTCTTAAACTAAACTCATCTCTCCAATCGTCAGGCATAAAAAGTCTTTTGCTTAAATCAGAAGTTAAGGATGATCTCTTCCCACTAGAAATAATTTTCCCCATAAATGAGTCTAATAATCTTTCATAAACTATATTTCCGGGGGCACACAAAAGAAAATGTGAAGAAAAACGAGGATCCTCTAATTTAACCTTATTCCAATATTGCCAAATCAAAATCGCATTCATGACCCAAGTCTTACCAGTTCCTGTGGCCATCTTGATCCCATATCTTGAATAATCAATGTCTTCTACTGCCTTTCTTAGATTATCCTGCTCTTTTAACAAATCCTTCGCAAATTCAGAAAACAATTCCTTGACAATTGGAATTCCCAATATCTCATAGCAATAAACAATACTTTCTATTGCTTTTTTCTGACAAAAGTGAAATTTTTCTCCTTCATGAACATCTTCTGTAAACCACCATTTAAACAATTCACGCGTTACCCATGTTATCTCTTTTCCTTTCACAGCAGGATAATTATTTTTTGACCACTCTTCTACTGTCGGTTCAATTGCTTTGGCTAGAGGATGCTTGCCAAATAATTCTGTTTTAGTAGTTTTCCTTACCATTTTACTTTAAGTTTATTTCTTTAATTCCGAATGCATCATTTCCAAAAATATCTACAACTCTTACGGCTATAGAATATTTCTTGCCTTTCTTTAACGATGTTTCAGCAACTATTGGAACTGGCTCAGAGCTTTTTCTTTCCTTTATTGCCTGCCAATTGCTTCTAAATACATCGCCGTCATAATTCCAGTCTATAGTCCAGTAATCAAGAATGTATGAAAAATTCTTTCTCAACAAATCTTCAATTTGTTTTCTCTTTTCTCTAACCTTTTCTTCATCATTATCTCTAATTGGAAAGTCATTACCCGGCACAACATACCTATCCAATTTTATTCTTATCCTTACCTCGTCTTTTGTTTCTGAGATAATTTCTGGATCTGACAATTTTAAGTAGGGCTTTTGATAAAATACAATTTTGTTGGAAACATCAGCATCTCCATGCTTTGTACTTCTAAGGTATCTGTACACATCTGGTGGGATTAGTTTAGATTCAATATCTGGCAAATCTTTTTTCTTTGGAATAATCTTATTGAGATCATTATCATAACCCATTTCATAATCCCATGCGAGAATAACGATTCTTTTGTATCCATTTCCATCCATAACTTTTACTTCTCTTGCTAAATCATACGCCTTCTTTGCCATCATTGGTCTATCTGGCTCGCAAACATAAACTAAAGTGTTTTTATCATCTTTGGAAATTCCAAATCCTTGTTTATCTTTTCTTGGAATTGCTCCATAAAGCTTCAAAATAATATTATACATCTCTGTAAGATTTACCTCACTCGCATAAATTAGTTGTCTTTGATAATTTCCTAAATTCTGTATCAAGAAGGGTTTTGCTCCTTGATTGACTAATCTCGAACGAATAACTTGAATAGCTGTTTTGGATATGTCAGACATTATCCATTTTCTATTATTCTTCTCTGCTACTGCCCCGGTTGTTCCACTACCAGCAAAGAAATCTGCAACTATTCCATTTTTAGCGCAACTCATATTGATTATTCTATCTAAAAGATCAGTCGGTTTTTGTGTAGGATATCCTAATATTTCACTTTTATTTCTGTTTAAATTTCCTATATCAAGCCAGAGATTATCAATCTGTTTACCAATTTCCATTCTTTCATTCAAATAATATTTCTCTCTAACTGTTTGACCACCAAAATAAAGACGATTATCATTTTCTAATGCTTTCATCTTTTCATGAATCATTCTCCAACCCTTTGCTGGACAATTCCAGACTTTACCCTTGTTGTCAACATAATCATAACTTGTGCCTTTTGTAGGCCCAGAAACTTTTTGCATACTCACTGTCCCATAAAGACCACGACCATCATTATCATTTTTATTGAACGATTCTTTATCCTTATCATTCAAGGGCGTAGTGATTGGATTGAAAAAATAATCTTTTGTCTTAGAAAACCATAAAATTACGTCTGTATTTTGGGGTATGTTCCTAGAAATAGTTTTACCGGCATAGGTTCTTCTCCAAATTACTTCATTTATGAAATTTTCTTTTCCAAATATTTCATCCATCATGATTTTTATATAGTGGCTAGCATTAGAATCACAGTGAACAAAAATTGAGCCTTTTTCACTTAGTAATTTTCTCATTAGTTGTAGTCTAGGATACATCATATCTAAAAAAGAATCAAGTCCTCTTTTCCATGTGTCAGTATAAGCCAGTCTTTCACTCATGGTTAATTCTTTATCAAAAGTAGAATCTCCGATTTTGACTTGATTTGAGAAATTAAAATTTTCCCCAGTATTAAATGGTGGATCAATATAGATTAAATCAATTTGTCCTTCGTATCCTTTTGCTAGAAGAGCTTTCATAACAAGAAGATTATCTCCCCAGATAATCCTATTTGGATCATCGCTAACATCCTTTGTGTCTGACCAGAAAGCATTCAGTTTCTTGTCTTTGCTCTTGATATCCTCTTTGTTTGGATAAACTTCTTCTGCTGTTTGGAAATCCAAGTCTTTTGCAGCAGGTTCCTTCTTTGGTTTAGATGCCCAAATCAACCTTACCGTGTCTTTTGATCTTGGTTTTTCTTTTCCTAATTCTTCTCTTTCTTTTTGAGGATTGATTTCCTGTTCTACTTCGCTCCGCTCTTCAGTTAATTTCTTTTGTGATTTTATTATATTTTTCTTTGCCATTTTATTTGATTAAGCCTATTTCCTTTAATTTCTTTAATCTATCTTGATGTTCTTCTTCAGAGATAGATTTAATTTGTTCCTCGCTCTTTTTTCTCTCCTCGTCAATAGATTCTTTTTCCTTAGACCTTCTATTCAATATGATCGTTCGTACCATTTGTTTCTTTCTTCCCATTACTGCCATATTTATACGCCCATTCGCCCCTTTTTATCCTTTTTCATTTTTCCCTCTCTCCATTAATTAACTTATCCAAGATATCTTTCAATTTTTGATAATTCTTCTTGGTAAATTCTATTACTTTCTCGGCGTATTCTTTATCCAAAATTGTTCCATAATAAAGCATTCCATTTCTGAAAAATCTCATTTGATCTAAGAATTGGATATCTTGTTCTTTAAACTGCAAAATCCACCAATAAGCAACTTCTGCTTCATGTGCCTTAAAACCTGAAGCATTTAATCCTTCAAGCAACATCTTTGCCCTTGTCAGCTCCATTAAGATATCATAGCAATTTTTTACATAATCATTCGCATTCTGATTTTCAACACCCATTGTTTTTATTAATTTTAACAAGTATGCATAACCTTGTTCAGCTTCCATAACCAAAAACTTTGATCTGGATTTATCTGGCGATTGTTTTTTAACAACTCCTATTCGGATAAATTCATCAAATTGTTTTAAGTCTTTCATATTTCAACTCCCCCTGCAAGCACAATTCCACTAAATAGATTTTCTCTCAGATGTTTATGAACATCTTTAAATGAAGGATAAAACTAGTTAATTCAATCTTTTTCTCTTTTCTTCCAATCACTGCAATATCAATATCAGAAGTTGTTGTATCCTCGCCCTTTGAATAACTGCCAAAAAGAATGATTGTAGCTCCTGCAAATTCCTTCTCTAAAAAATCTGCTAAACCCGAGCCGTACACTTGCCTTAAGTTATCTACTCGCTTTAATTGGATAACTTTATGATTATCCCGATTCAATTCAATAGACCATCTTTTAGAATCTTCATCCTGCTTTACATTCACCAGTCCTTCTTCTTCAAGTTTAGGAATAGCTTTCATGACAGCCGGAGAAGTTACTTCCAACATTCTTGCAATTCCTCTCTGATTCAAAGACATACCTGCTTTGACAAATAGTAGTCTTAGTATTTCTTGCTGAAGTGCGGTTAACTCTTGTTTATATATATTTACCATAGTAAAACTATGTTTACTTTAGTTTAAATACCTTTCTATCTATTCTTCTAATGATCTATTATTCACTAATCCTAAGAGATTTCACCATAAATCGTGCATTATTTGATATTTATAGTAAGTTTAAGTAAATTTTAAGTAATCTAAAATGCTTTCTTTGCGAGTTAACAAGTATTTATAAGTACATTATATTGTGGTAAAGAAAGCTAATTTCTCCCATTATTTTGTTATTGCTATAATCCCCTAAAAGTATTAACGGTATTAACATCAAAACCACTTGAAATCCTTGTTTGGGTTTGTTCTAGTGCGCTTTTCTAGCTTTTTTGTAGAAAATCCCTTACTCCTCGATAACCTTTTTTTCATTTAATTTTATAAGAACTGATTTGCATTTAACCAGAAATTCAGGAGCTTTCTGAATCATCTTGTTATATTGTTCATCTGGAACAGCTCCGCCTATATAATATTGTGAATCAACTCTTGCTTTTAATGCGTCTTCAATAAGATCCAACTCTGTTTCTTCAAAAGAATTTATTTTCTAACTTTTTCTAAAGACTCTTTCAAAAATTCTTTCTTTCCTTTCTCTTCTTGAATAATCTCTTTTGAATCAAATAATTTCTTACTAATAACTTCTTTCTTTTTCAAAATTCTTTCTTGTATTTTTCTAATTATCTTTACTTGACTTTTAAGCAAATTAAATTTCTCTTCAAGTTCAAAAAGAGCACTATCTATAACTTTAGCAAATTTTTGAATGTCTTCCTTAGATCTCTCGGCTTTTTTAATTTTCTTTTGAATTAAATCCAAATCATCTTTTATTATTCTGCTAATTTTCCTTTCATTAATTCTTAAATTTTTAAGTAAAAGAATTTTATCTTTTTTAATAAAGTGTTTAGATTTTAACAGAGATAAATCTCTAGCATCATCAACTTTTTTCTTAATCCTTTCCAGTTTTAAAGAACTAACGTTTCTCATTATATTTTACCCCCTTTCAATATTTTTAACATTCTTCGGAAAAAATTATTTTCTAGTCCCTGAATATTTTTAGTGCCATCTAATAACCTATTTGTCTGCTGTTTTTTCCACTCTGAATATTTTACAATCTTTATCTTAGGCTTCCTTAATTTTCTCGCCAAATAATAAATTAATATCCATACAAGAATAAGAACTATCAAAGCCCATGCAATCCAAATCCACCAGCTAATCTTCTTCTCTTCTTCAACACTAAACTCCTGCCTAAACTGGTCTGTAACATTATCTCCATATAAAGTAGTCAAGATTAAACTATATCTTCCATCGCCTAATTGAAGATTTTCAAATCTCTTACTCAAAACAGCCTCTGTTTCTACAATAGTCTCTCCTTTCTCCCTATAAACTTCATTCCCTGTTGAATCTAATATTACATAAGTCAAGTCAACATGTGTCGGAATAGTCCCGAAACTTGCAAATATGATTCTTGTAGCAAGTTCATTTGAATTAGTTATAGCAGAGCTTTCTAATTCAAGGGTTATATCAAACAATTCTTCAGGAATTTTTGGTGATAAAAAAACGCAACTCTGATTAGTCTCAGGCCTTCCAAAGGTATTTCCGCAATTATTTGTTGTTTTGCAAGTTCTTATTTGCTTCCCATTAATACAACTGCCCCACACACCGCATTGCCAATCATAACTTTGATTATAAGTGCAACTGCTGCCGCCACCGCCTCCCCCAGTACTTCCTCCTGTGTCTCCAGAAGAAATTACTTCTCTAATGCCAAAACCAGAGAAAGATGTTGTTTCATATTCAAAATAATTCTCTAAGGTATTTTGAACAGCAGAGGAAGTTACGTCATTAAATGAGCCACTGCATGCCTGATTAACAAAATCCCAGTCATCGCACTTATCAAACTTTAGATTTCCTTCGTTAGTAAATGGAATATCATCATAATAAATTCTTATTGTAGCATTTGTAAAGTTATATGAATTATTAATGCCATAAGTCAGTAAGTATTCTGGAGCAGGAGTTAATAGTTTATCCATACCTAATGACTTGTTGTTTTCCAAACTGGCATTAATTCCTCTTAATGTAGTATGCAATCTGTCTGAATAGGATTTAAATTTAATTTCAACTAAAGTATCTGGGAATTCTGAAAGATGGGTTCCTTCTGAAGAACCATTTGATTTAATGATAGCCCCTCTATAATAAAACTCCCAGCTGGAATTGAGTCCAGTAGTATTAAAGTTAATAACCCTGAAAGCAAATTGTATTGGCACAAAGGATTCAAAGTAATCACTCACATTATCAATACCCTGAGAATTATTAGCAAACAAAGTTATATTATATCTTCCAATTAAACTTGTGTTTGTTAATGTAGCATTTGCATCATTTGTTAATGCCAAATTCTCTGCTGTTCCATTAGGAAGTGTTATTATTGCATACAGATTATCCGCGTTTTCTGCTGAAATCCCTATTAAAGCATTACTTCCATTTATAACCGAGTAAGGAAATATGTTATAAGATGAAATTGATGGTAATGTTGTAATGATAGTTGCAATGCTAATTGTTTTACTTAATGAAGAATTGCCCTGTGAAGTTGC
>JACPHA010000007.1 GCA_016188825.1 Candidatus Pacearchaeota archaeon
TTGTCTTTTCCAGTTAGGTAATTAATGTAATTCTCAAAATCAAATTTGGTGTCTGTGAACCTTTTATTTATAGAAGTCAAACCCCCATAAAAATTAGCTCCGTCAATATATACAGAAATCCTTTTCGCCATAATAAAATTCCCAGTGTTCAACACAGCTGGGATACATTGCGGGATGTCCGAAGACTTAAGGCCTTCCCTGATGCCTTGATATATTCAAAATATACGATTATTTAAACTTTTCGCAAGTCTGATTTTCCAATGGAAAATTTCTTCTTTTTTAGAAAAAAGAAGCAAAAATATCGCGACAACTTCTCAGATTGATTTTCCCACCCAGAAAAGTGATTTTAACTCAAAAATTCTACGAATTTTGCCACGTTGCACTTTCAAACCCTTTAGGTTTTCAGGAGACATAACAGACATTAGGCGTAATTGCTCGGGTCGGCTAAATGAAGTACGAAAATAAAAAGATTTTTATAAGATAGCCGTTTATATAATCATATGGTCTCATTTGAAACTCTGTTCCAAAATGAATATTTTCAATTTTCCCTAATATTGATAGGTAGCATTATATTTGCCCAAATCTTCAATTTTACACTTAAAAAATATGTTAAAAGAATCACCCAAAAAACAAAAAGCGATATTGACGACATTATTTTATCGATTATCACAAAACCCCTCTATATTTTAATCATATTTATAGGTCTATATCTTGCCTTGAAATCTTTGTCTGCACTTGCCCCTTACAGTTTATGGATAGAAAGGACATTTTTTGTAATCACTGTATTAATAGTATCCTTATTGGTTTCGAAAGTAGTCTCCATACTAACAAGTCGTTGGCTTAAAGTTCAAAAAAGATTTGAAAAAACACCTAAATTGATTAACAAAATAATAACGGTCGTAATTTATCTAATAGCTTTTTTAATGATTTTAAGTTATTTTAAAATCGAGATAACCCCCCTAGTCGCTACTCTGGGTATAGGAGGTTTAGCTGTAGGTCTTGCTCTGCAAAACACACTTTCTAACTTTTTTGCTGGTTTATATATGATCGCAGATAAACCAATCAATGTTGGAGATTTTGTAGAGCTACCTGATGCGAATATCTCTGGATATGTGGAAGATATTGGTTGGCGGTCAACAAGAATTAAAACTTTACCAAACACAATTGTGATCGTTCCAAATTCAAAACTTGCAGAGAATATAATTGTTAATAACTCTTTACCAGAACAGGAAATGGCGGCTTTAGTGCAGTGCGGTGTTGCTTATAGTTCTGATTTGAAGAAAGTTGAGGAAGCAACAATTGATGTGGCAAGAAAAATCCAAAAAACAATTCAAGGAGCAGTCAAAACTTTTGAACCATTTATAAGATACCACACTTTCGGCGATTCTAATATCAATTTTACCATTATTTTAAGAGTGGAAAAATTTGTAGATAAATATCTTGTTATCCATGAATTCATAAAAGCGCTTAAAGAAAGATACGACAAAGAGGGCATAGAAATCTCTTGGCCGGTGAGAAAAATTTATCGTGGAAAATAAACGCCGACCCGAGCAACTCTTCGGAATTTTTTCACTTCGTGAAAAATTGTTGCACTATCCCTTGGTTTCGGCTACGCCTCGACGCAACTAAGAGGAATTTAACGGTTACGAAACCTTGCAGGTTTCTCCGTCCAAATTGTCCGCCATCTCTGAAAAAATTCTCAGCTCTGTTTCGGTTTTGTGGGTTGCCTCAACAAAATCAGCTCTGAAAAATCAACTTCGGTAAATCGCTACGTTCTACTAACTTTTTCTACTTCAAGCACTTCTATAATTTCTTTTAAACTAACCATAAAAATGGTTAGATGGTGTCCTTTAAAAAGATTTGTTTATTGTTACTTTATAATTACAATAAATAATCACCAAAACACTTAAAAACTTGAGTTTTCTATTATATTCATATACGCTCATCCTTGCTTCGGCAAGGGATGGGCACTTTTTCAAATGAAACGAGTTGCTGTTTTTATTGATGGTAATAATTTCTATTTTGGTTTAAGGAAATTGTTTGGTAGGAATAGAAGTCTGAAAAACTTTGATTTCGAGGGATTTGCTCAATTTTTAGCTGGAAAGGATAAAGTTGTTGCGATTTATTATTATAATGCACTGCTTGATAAAAAGAACGACCCAAGGAAATACGAAAGCCAAAAAGAGTTCTTTGAAAAACTAAAGCAAATTCCTAACTTTCATCTCGTCTTATGTAAATTACTCAAAAGAAACATAACAGGCACAGACAAATTTTACTACATAATAAAAGAAGATGATATAAATATGGCTGTTGACATGGTTGAAAACGCTTGCGACAATAAGTTTGATGTAGCCGCTTTAGTTTCAGGTGATGGCGACTTTGTTCCTGCTGTTCGTTCTGTAAAGAAAAAAGGCAAAATTGTGAAAAATATTTTTTTCAAAAATAGCTCTTCAAGAAACCTGAAAAATTTTTGTGATGAATCTTTAGAGCTAACAAAAGAGACTTTGAATGATTTCTTTGAAATATCCCAACCAAAGAAAGATAATAAAAAATAACTTCTTTTTAGAAAAAAGAAACAAAGAGCGGGTGGGCAACCTCTCACGATAAATATGGAAAGCTATCGCTTTCCCGCCACCAAGGTTTTTGGCTACTTCTCCGATTTTTAATAAAAATCTCGACTCTTCTAAGTATTCAGAGAGACTTAACAAGGGTTAAAAGATTCCAGTTTCGCTCTGCCGCTCACTCCCATCCAAATTTTTCGGAAATTTATAATTTTAAGATAGTCCGAAAAACATCGCTTAATCGCATACGTTCAACTCAATTACTGGGAAGCCTTAAACCCCCGACCACCCGCCCCTAAATAGCAGATTGTCGTCTCAAAATAAAGGAAAAACTTCTCTTAACCGACCAACGAAAACGGAAACCAAATTTTCTGCGGAAAATTCTGTCTAACATAGGATAAACGATTACGCTTCGCTTCATCCAAATTTTTTCCAAAACGAAAAGTTGGGGGCTGTTATTTTTCTTTTTCTGACCAATTTAATAGAGGAAGAAGAGCTTTTGTTAAATTCTTCCCTTTTTTTGTCAGAGAATATTCTACTCTTGGAGGAAGCTCGTTGAATGATTTTCTTATTATAATGTTTTCTTCTTCTAATTCCTTTAGTCTTTGAGAGATTATTTTTGCAGTTGACCCTTCTATTCTTCCCAACAAATCATTGAATCTTAAGTTTCCAAAATTACCAATCGTCATTATTATAGACATTGTCCATTTTTTACTTATGTAATCTGTAACAGATTCCAATGGTCTTGGACAATATCCTTCAGCAGATTTCATTCTGCAACAATCCCTATCGTCTGTTTTCATAATGCTTACCATTTGTAAACTACCTAATTTATATAATTCGTAATACTATATAAAATATACTATTAATAAATAAAAATCTTGCTGAAAATGGTAAAAGAAAATAAAAAGAAGTCGGTGCTGATATTTCTCATTGCATTCCTCATCTTGGTGTTCCTTGGTTGGGTTGGCTATCAGCAAGGATTTCTTGGCTTTATCTATAATGTTATGATGCCCGAGCGCTTGGGCGCATTTCCTTTAATTGTTCTAAGCATGATCTTTGGTATCGCTGCTTTCTTTAGTCCATGTGCCCTTACTGTGCTGCCAGGCTATGTTGCTCACTTCTTAACAGGAGGAAAACTAAAGAAAATTTCTAGAAAAAAAGTTTTTTGGAAGTCTCTTTATCTAGGAGGAATCGGTGCTCTTGGAATTTTTATTGTCAATATGATTCTTGGTTTAATTATTGCATTACTTGGCTCTGCAACTCCTTTTGCAAAAGATCCAAGGCAAGACATTGCTATTATACTTGGGATTAGGATAGTTGCAGGATTTCTAATAGCGGGCCTGGGAGTTATTATTTTGCTTGGAAAAACACTTCCTGTAACTTGGGTTCATAGATTATTTGCACAGCGAGCTTTTACCAAAAGTATTTTCTTTTATGGGGTAATCTATAATGGCGCGGCTATAGGTTGTACGGGTCCAATAATGTTAGGACTTCTGCTTTATGCTTTCGCAGCTACAAGCTTCACAGGCGCTATTACGACTTTCTTAGTATTTTCTTTGACAATGAGCGCATTAATGATAATCCTAACGCTTATAGCGGGCTTATTTAAAGATTCCTTAATTCCTTATCTTTTAACAGCTTCTGAAACAATAAAGAAGATGGCAGCGATCATAATGATTATTATGGGATTAGCTATTGCTTTGCTAACTTTACAAGGCAATCAGTTATTTGTGAGATTATTTTTCCCTCATCTATCTTAAATATAATGGAGGTAAGAAAAAATGACTAAAAAAACTGGAAGAAAAGAACCGTGCTGTATTTGTATCTGCACGAAAGAGCTAAAAAAGATACTCTCTACAGAAGCACGAGAGCTTTTAATAAAAGAGCTATCTTAAAAGCAACATGGTGAAATCAGTGTTAAGCCCATTTTTTTTGGTTTTTAGTTCCAGAAAACACGTTTTAATAGCCATTGCTCTTGCAATAGTAATGGCTTTTATTTCTATATTGATTCCATCATTATTAACTCCGGGAAATACATTAAAAACGCAGTTGTTAATTTTACAAATAAGTGATATTGGTTTGATAGTTTTGTTTTCCTCTTTGTTTGGCATTGCAATAGCGATGCAAAGTTATGCTACACACAAAGAAAAAATGCAAAACACGGGCTTAGCCGTGAAAGGCACTGGAACAGGTCTTGTTGCATTTACAGGAACATTATTTTCAGCTAAACTATGCCCGATTTGTTTGGGTGCGATATTGGGTTTTGTTGGAATAGGTGGTTCAGCAACACTTTTCTTATTTTCTTACAAAAATGAGATAATGATAGCGAGTATCTTAATTCTATTATTTATGGTTTATTTAACAGGAAAAAGAATAACAAAAATAAAAATCTGTGAGAATTGCAAATAATATATTGTCTGTGATAACAGCCCCCAACTTTTTAGTCCTTCGGACATTTTGTCTGCTTCGCAGTAATTCTATTAATCGGCGACAATCTGAAATATTATAAAAACTTCTGGCGTTCCCGCCATCCCAGAGTTCGCTTTAACTCTAAAATTTTGCCTTCAGCATCGTTGCACTAAATTTTAGTCCCTGCAAGTATTCGGGATGCCTAACAGCGATTAACAGGGAAATTCCTGCGAAATTTCCCCAAATTCGCCTACGGCGAACTTCTGTTAATCGCATAAGTTCAAGGAAATCACGGATGAGTCTAAAACCCCCGACCACCCACGCGTGTTTTGTTCACTTTCTCATCTGAAATATCCTTATATCCTTTCTTCATCTTTCATTCTTTCTTAAAACCTCCAAGGAGATAAATAGAAAATGTCATTATTGCTATTGCTATTAACATAAAAACCCAACCATAACAATAAGTAAAGAAATTAAGACTGATAGAATGGTAAGAAGTACGTAATCTTTAATCGTGAATACTGTTAATTGAAATAAAAGTGAATTCGCAGGTATAAGAAAGACAGGTATTGTGATAAAAACAGCTAAAATTATGAAAATTAAAGCTATGAAAGCTATAAGATAATTTCTTCTGCTTAATACTTATTTACTTGCAGTTATGATATAATTTGGATTTATTTTCATTTTATCCATCCTAATAACTTATCCTCAATGTCAAAAATCCATTGCTGGAATGAGCTTGATACAACATACTGGTTAAATGAATATAAAATTCCTGAGAAAATTAAATATCCAAGAATAATAAATAAGATTCCTGATATCAAAGAATTGGTATGGACAGAAAATTCTTTCTCTCCAATTTTTATTCTTAACAATTTGCCTTTAATTATTTTCCACAATCTTCCTTCTTTGTTTATTTTGCTTAGATAAGTTGAAAACAAAACAAGAGGCAAAGCCAAACCAACTGCATATGCGAATAACAAAAGTCCTCCTGTAAAGACAGAGCTTGTTGTACTTGCCAAAAGTAAAATAGCAACCAATATTGGTCCAACACAAGGCGTCCAAGAAATACCCAAGATTGCTCCAAATGCGAAGGAACCAAGATAAGAAACAGGTCTTTTCTGCTGAATCTTCAAACCGCTAAAACCCTTTCCTAAAAGAATATAAACTCCAAAGAAGATAATTGCAATTCCTGCAATCTGTGAAAATACCGTCAGGTTTGACTTTAAGAAATTACCAATAAATGTTGCGGTCATTCCCAACAAAACAAAAATAAGACTTAAACCTAAAAAGAAACTTATTGTCATGCCTTTTATATTCTTTTTTGATGATTCAAAGGTATAAGCGACATAAGCAGGAAGTATCGGCAGAGTACAAGGACTTGCAAACGAGATAAACCCAGAAATTAAAGCAATAATCAGCAAAAGAAGTATTGGGCCTTCAAGCTTATCAAGTCCTTTTTCAGATAAAACAAACTGACCATTAGATGATTCAGAATTGCTCTTTACTAACTCATTTACCCAGAAGTCTGCTTGTTTTAGTTCTTCAATACTTCTAATTTCTTCTTGCTGTTTTTCAAAGTCTGTCAAAAGATTACTTCCTATTATGTATTGAGCAGATTTCACATAGTAATATCCATTATCCAACCCGCCTGTTTCGCTTATTTTATTTCCGAGTGTTTTAATTCCGGCATTTAGATAATTGGGGTTGTTGGTTTGTTTGTAGAGTTTTAACAATGCATAACTAATGATTCCATTTTCTTCTTGCGGTTTTGATAAATCAATATTTTCTCCTGGAGCGTACAATTCTAAATCTTTACTATTTCTTTCAAAAAATCCTCCGCTATTCCAATCATAAAGATTATCCAAACTATAATCTGCAATTTTTTGAGCAGTTTGCAGATATTTTTCATTTCCCAAAACTTCATAACCTTCAACAAAAGCAAGTAGCATGTAAGAATTATCTAAGATGCTTCCCCTTACCCCTTTAGTTCCATCTTCTTTCATAAAATGATAAACGCCTTCATCTGTAACCATTTCTTTTGAAAAGAAATTAAGCGACTTTTCAGCCATTTCCTTATATTTTTTATCCCCCGTAATTTCCCAAAGATATAGATATGTCAAAATTGCGTCAGAATTCCAATCAGTGTATTTTGTTTTTTCAACTCTTGGTTTATCCGCAGGTCTTGGGTTTTCCCCATAATATTCATCTTCTCCATGAACGTCTGTATTTCCATAAAAACCGCCATTTTGAGAATCATACCATTGTACCTCAATATAGTTTTGCGTTTTATCTACAACTTCTTTTGCTATTGAGTCATCTGGAGAAATCTGCAAAAGATGAGAATAAGCTTTTAACAGCTTAACATTATCATATAACATTTTTTCATAATGTGGGGGCGTCCAATCTCTTTGCGTTCCGTATCTATGGAATCCACCTTCAACAGGATCAAATAAATTATAGTTTGTTTTTATCTCGTCTACCTTTGTGTATTGATTTTGCAAGGTGTTTTGTACGAGTTTTAGAAATTCTTGATTGCCTCTTTGCTCATAAGTTTCCAAAGCGAAATCTAAAGTTCTTCCTTGTGGGAATTTCTGTCCTGTTCCGAAACCGCCATAAATTGGGTCGTAAACTTGATTTGTGTAATCTTGATAATAACTCACGATATTATTTAGTTGAGAAGTTGTAGGGATAATCTGTTGAGCCTTCTTGTAATCATAAGATACTTGATTTGAAAATCCGTTAGAATTAACATATTGAACTGCATTGTTGAGATTGGCAAGCATGTTTTGTATTGGTCTTGGCCCGGAATATCCAAACAATCTCTCTCCATTGGGAGTCATGATTGTTGTCGAAGGCCAACCGCCTTCAAGATATTTTCTTGTTAAATCCTGTCTTTTGTCTGCATCAACATAAATGGGAATGAATTTTTCGTTGAGTTCTTTTACTACTTCAGGAGCGAATAGATAATCTTCGCTTTCATAAACTTGACACCAGTAACACCATGAAGGGGCCGTTAGTAAAAGAAAGATTGGTTTATTTTGTGCTATCGCTTCATTAAATGCGTCAGGGCCATAGTCTCTCCATTCTATCAATGACTTAAGCTCTTCAGAATGTTCAAAAGTGTAATGATTAGATGCTAGAACGGTTGGTAAAATAAAAGGAATTAAAAGTAAGACTGATATTATGAGAATTATTTTTCTTATCATGTTTAATCTTTATTGATTTTTTCTTTATTTCCCATAGGTTTTTGCCAGTCATTTTTTATCAATTAACAACCAATCTTCTTTCTAATAATTTAACCTTTATCATCAGTATTTTCTCCTCCTCGATAAGTTACCCAATGATTTGGGGTTTCATACACTTTAATTTCTACAAGCCCTTGCAATTTATCTTTGAGTTTACCCCATGTCCAGAGCGCAATATTTTCTGCAGAAGGTATATTTAAGTGATTGTTAAGATTACTATGATCAAGAACATCTATTACTTCGGTCTGCACTACCTTCTTTAATTCATTTAAGTTTGCGGCCATTCCATTTTTCACCAAACTTTCTATAGTTATATCAATTCTATACCTGTGCCCGTGGAGTTGTGTCTCTTTCTCTCCAAAACTCTCTGTTAAGGCATGAGCTGCATCAAACTCAAATTTTCTTGTGAATTGCATTTTATCTTTGTAAATCATTTTAATAGATCTTGTGGTGTGAAGTTAGAATCTACAACTTCTTCAGTTGTTTCTGCCGGGTGATAGAAATCACCAGGGTTTGATGGAAGATATGTTCTTACAATCCCTCTACCAGGATAATATCCAACTCGCACATCCCTTGTAGGTGTTTTGTCTAAGAGCAAATCAATAGCAGCATCCACAACTGCTTCCAACTTTACAGGGTCTTGGACTTGATTAGCTCTAATTGCATTCATCATTTTTTCTGTAGCAACAGTGTTCGGATATAATCTATAAAGCCTAACATTTTTAACGCCTTCTCTTTGTAGTTCTTCCTCGAGATGGAATAGTCCTGCAACAAGTCCCATCTTAGCAGGTCCATAGCCAAGACCAGATTCCATAACTTTAAGTGCGGCTTGGGAAGCAACTGTCAATATTCTTAATGTGTTTTCTTTTTCACTTCTAAATCTATTAACTAAATAATGCGTTAATTCGTAAGGTACCCTCATATCAAATTCAATCAGTTTCCAAATATCTGCAAAGGGCGTATCAAGAGATTGTCCCTTCCATGCGCCTGCATTATTAATAAATATATCAAGACGACCATTATCCTTGTAAACACCTTCAACAATCTTTTTCACTGCTTCGATATCTGTAATATCTACAGGTTTAATGTCTACTTTTCCGCCTTGTTGTATTATTTTTTCTTTTGCTTTTTCTAGTTTTTCTTTCGTTCTAGCAATCAAATAAACGAGAATTCCTTTAGAAGCCAAAGCAGATGCTATTCCGAATCCAATGCCTTCGCTTCCGCCAGTGACTATCGCAATTTTATTTTCCAGCATGTTAACTATTCCTCATTGATTCATAAAACTTCAATTCCATTTCCGGTTTATTGAGAAAGACTCCATTAGCCGCGCTTGTCGTCGTTGAAACGTCTTTTTGTTTGATTCCCCTCATTTGCATGCAATAATGCTCTCCTCTAACCATGCATATTGCTCCTTTAGTGTGCATATATTTCTCCATTAACTCAACAATTTCTTGTGTAAATGTTTCCTGCAATGCTGGTCTTTTTGCCAATAACTCAATTATCCTCACGAGCTTACTTAAACCAACTCCGCAACCATCCGGTATGTAACCTACAGAAACATCGTATCTAACAGGAAGAAAATGATGGGGGCACATAGAAAATACAACTATATTCTTTTCAAACACCATTCCTTTATACTCTGTGGGAAAACATGTTTTGAATATTTTTTCTACATCTTCTTTTGTATGACCTAAACCTGAGAAAATTTCTTTGTAGGCCCTAGCAACTCTAGAGGGCGTTTCTTTAAAATTTTGGTCATTGAGATCTAAATTCAAACCTTTATCTAAGATTTCCCTAAAGTTTTCTTCAATTACTTTTTCATTGATTTCATTGTTTTTTTTCGTTTCCATTTTTATACCATATATTTAATATCAGAACCTGCAGTAGGATATACGAAGATAATATTTTTTAGTTCATCTGCAGTGATTTTTATTTTCATTGCCATAGCAAATATATTAATCACTTCATCCGCATTATTTCCAAGTAAGTGGGCTCCAAGAATTTGGTTGGTTTTTTTATCGATTATAACCTTAAAACCAGAATATTTCAATCCTATTCTTTTAGATGTATACCACAATGAAGTATCCTCATAATTTATTTTATAATTCAATTTTTGCTTTTCAGCATCTTCTTCCAGAATACCAACCGAAGCTAAAGGTGGGACACTAAAAGCAACACTAGGTATGGCACTATAATCTGGCTTTGTTTTATTACCTTCTAAAATATTTTGTGCAACAATTTTTCCTTCCATTCCGGCAACAGGAGTTAGAGGTATTCCTCCAGCGTTTGCATCCCCAGCAACATACACAGCAGGATTAGAAACGCTTTGCAAATATTCATTAACAAGAATACCCTTTTTATCAAAGTCTATTCCAGCTTTATTTAAATTCAAATCATATATATTAGAAATCCTTCCTGCTCCATGAACAACCATGTCAGTTTCAAAACTATTTTCATTATTTTTTCCTGCATGAACTATTAATATTTCCCCCTTTTTCTCAATTGAATTGACTGGCATATTGAGGCGAACATCAATTCCTGACTCTTTATATGACTTAACTAGCATATCAACTAGATCTGTGTCAAAACCCTTCAATGGTCTTGCACTTCTATGCAGTATTCTCACTTTTGCCCCAGATTTAGCAGCCACATGAGCCAATTCAAAAGAAATGTAACCTCCGCCAATAAATGTGATGCTCTCAGGCATATTATTCATATCTAAAAAATCATCGCTGATAGAAATATATTCCTCTCCTTGAACATTTAATTTCATTGGTGTAGCTCCTGTAGCTATCAAAATATATTTCCCTTCAAGAAAATTATTTCCAATTTGTATGATATTTTTGTTCGAAAAGCTGGCTTTTCCATGATAAGTATCTATCCCTACATTTTGAAAACCTTGTTCACTTTGTTTTGGGCGCGGTTCAATAAAACTCTTCTTGAATTCCATCAAATCACTCCATTTTATCTCGGGTTCTTTAGCAATACCCTTGCCTTTCATATCAATACTTCTATCTATTATTTCTGCAGCGCCCACAAATATTTTTTTCGGGTCACACCCTCGTAAAGCGCAGGTTCCTCCAAAAAACAATGAATCTATAATGGCAATACTCCAACAGCTCCCCTACATTTTCGAGCAACAGTGACGCCAGCTGAACCAGTGCCTATTACTATTAAATCATATTTTTTTTCTTTTTCCATTTTGTTTCAATCTATTTTGCATCCTTTCATTTTTATTGCATTTCTTACAATCTTGTTTGAATCTCCCAACTATTTATATATTTAGTAAACCGAGTAGACTGGTTAACTTAGTTCACTTAAAATTTAAAAAGAATAATTATTTTAGTATTGTATGAAAATAATTATCTACGGCACAGATTCATGTCCATGGTGTCATAAAGCAAGAGAATTTATGAAAGAACATAAAATAAAGTTTACTGATAAGAATGTTGGCGAAGATCAGAAAGCAGCTGCAGAAATGATAAAAAAATCAGGTCAGCAGGGCGTGCCTGTCATAGATGTAGACGGAGAGATAATAGTTGGATTTGATGAAGAAAGGATAAGAAGTCTTTTAAAAATAAAAAACTAATGATTTATTTTATTCTCAAAAGATTTTAACGCTGCTTTTTGATGTTTATTAGGATGTATAGACTTTCTTCTTTTTTTTATTAAAGAAAGAGCTTCTTCTGTAGTCATTCCTTTTATAATAAAATATGCTGCAACGAGAGTCGGAGCTCTCCCATGTCCATTTTGGCAGTGCACATAAACTTTAATACCATTCTTCACTAACTGATCAATAAAATTTGTTCCTATCAAGAGTTGTTTAGGCGTCGGGGCACGGTGATCTTTAGTAGGCAACCATAAAAAATAATCGACTCCGAAAGAATTGTCTATTTTGTTTTCCTCCAGACTTAAATCTGCTTTTACACCTTTTTTGACTAGCATTTTATTAAAGTGAATCCTACAGCATTGATTAGTGCCCATGAATATGTGTTTTGTTATTTTGCTATACTCAAAAATAGGTATATCTCGATGTGTTATCATTTTTTCCTTACCTCGTGTCTGCCAAATTCTCTCCTTATCGCCGCAATTGTCTTTTTTCCCAAAAGAAACTTTTTATCTTCTTTATTCATTGAACTTTTTCTTATCTTTGTTGCGACATCAAACGCTGGAGCGTATCCCTTTACAGATTTTTTTGTGTTATTCAGCTCTTTGATTGTAACGCTTGATATGTTTGGACTTATTTCGTTGAAATCATTTCTTTTCACAGCCACTTCAGCTAAATCTATTAACCAAGAACTTACAACGCTCGCAGGACCCCAGACTTCAAGTGCTTTTTTTATGTCAATATTTTTTTTATCAAGAAGCTCTACGCCCTCTGCAATGCCTTGTAAATAAACATATTCTATAATATTATGAACGCTTTTGACAAAGTGTCCGCTTCCTGCCTCACCAAAATACCCATAGCCTTTTTCAGGAGCAAGACTCTTGCAAAACGGTTCAATCTTATTAAACATTTCCTTCTCGCCTCCGACCATTAAAGTATATCCATTATCAAGTCCATGAACTCCTCCGCTTACGCCTATGTCAAAAAAGTGAACTCCTTTTTTACTGCACATTTTATCATGTCTCTCTGTATTTTTGTAGAAATCATTAGCACCATCAATTAAAATATCCTCCTTCTTTAATTTCTTCAATAGAATTTTTATCATATCGTTTGTTGCTTCTCCCGCAGGAAGCATGAGCCAAACAATTTTTTGCTCACCTAATTTAGACAAAAACTCATCCAAATCATATGAAGGAATCGCGCCTTTTTTGGCAATTTCGTTTGTTTTATCCGAAGAACGATTCCAGACAACAACTTCGTGCTTATGTTTCAAGAGCCGTTCGACCATGTTGAAACCCATTCTGCCTAAACCTATAAATCCTATTTTCATGAACGCCACCCCACTTTATTCTTCTCGTTCCATTTATTTAATTCCTTCGGTCCTGAGCTGCCTTTTTTATAATCGTAAATTGGTAATTTCTTTTTTAGCCAAGGTTCAAGAGCTTTCCAGCAGTACTCAATAGAATCATTCCTGACAAAAGAATATTGGTTTTCAGAGATAACGTCTTCAATTAATGATTCATATGCTTCTGGAGTGTTTGGCCCGTATTTGTTTTTAATTCTAAAGTCCAGTTTAACTGGCTCAACTTCAATTCTTCCTGGAATTTTGGTGTTTATTTCAAGTGCGATTCCTTCATTAGTCTTTAAATTAATTATTAAATAATTTGTGTCGGCTGGGCACGTCTTCGATAACAAACAATCAACTTCCCTAAATTTTATGTATATTACTGCTTTAGTTTCATTCAATGCCTTGCCAGTTTTTAGAAAGAACGGGGTGTTTTTCCAGCGCGGTGTGTCAACTGAGATCTTCAGGGCGGCAAATGTTGGTGTTGTTGAATCCGAACTTACGCCTTTTTCTGAATTGTATGTTTCATACTGCCCAAGCAAAACATCTTTAATTTCAAGATTTTTGAAAATTTCAAGTTTTTTATCCCTAACAAACTCTCCTTCAAGTTTTTCTGGAGATTCCATTGCAATTAAAGATAGCAACTGAAACATGTGGCTTTGTACCATATCTCTAAGAACTCCGTATTCATCATAAAATTCTCCTCTTGAACCAATAGTTAAATCTTCATTAAGAATTATCTGAACATTTTCAATATGGCCTTTGCACCACAATGGTTCAAAAATTCTGTTTGTAAATCTGAGCAAAGAGATATTCGCCACTAATTCTTTCCCCAGATAGTGGTCGATGCGATAAACTTGTTTTTCCTTAAACATAGAAAGAATCGTTTTGTTTAGCTTCTGAGCGGAAGACAAATCATGCCCGAATGGTTTTTCAAAAACCAACTTCGGCCAATCTCCTTGATGTTTATTCACTTCAACTTTTTTTAAATTTCGCACAATCGCAGAAAAATGCTCTGGAAGAGTTGCTAAATAAAATATCCTTTTTCCTGACAATTTGAAAGATTTTTCGATTTCTAAACAACTCTTCCCAAATATTTTGTAACCTTCAGGGTTGTCAAAATCAAGCCAGATATATTTGGACCTTCTCTCAATTTCATCCCAGATATTCTGATTTTGTTCTCTTACAAACCCTTTAGCTTCTCCAATAATAGAACTCATTGAATTTTCAGAGCGAGAAACACCGATAACTGCAAAATTATCAAGTTTTTTCTTTTCAACTAAATTGTAAATCGCAGGCAAAAGTTTTCTCTTTGCCAAATCACCGGTCACGCCCATTATTATTAATGTTACATCCTCTTTCATGAGTTAATATAACAACAATTGCTTATAAAACTTAACGTAAACTAAGTTTACTAAACGTTAATAAAGATTTATTCCATTTATCTTTCATGGAAAGAAGTTGTATAGTTTGCGGCAGGGAATGCAAGGAAAGGATTTGTGTTGGCACAAAGAATGGAATGCAGGCAATCTTTTGCGATGAACATTCTGAATATTGTGACAACTGTGAAACTATGGAATGCATAAGTTTAACAGATTGAATGAAACGAGGGGCGCGCCTCTCCTTCAAACAATTTATCTTGCTAACGCAAAATATATAAACAAGGTTAGTTTTGAATATCGTGCCTGAAGAAATAATTTTAATTATATTTTTATTTATTGTATTTCTGCTGTGTTTTATAACTGGCATGTTTATTTTAAGGACGATATATAGGAACCATAAAAGAGGAATAATGGTTCCCTACGAGCCTTCTTTTGGAAAACAAATGTCTTATGAGAAGAATAAAAACCCCATCCAATATTATTTCATCCTGTTTTCATATCTAATTTTAATCATGCTCATATTTTTTATTGGATTTGTTATGCTTTATTTAATTTTTAAATGGAATTTGTTATAATGATAGTGACGCTTATGCAATTCTTTTTATCAATGTTTATATCCAAAAACTTTATCATAATCTTTGTGATTGAAAATATCCATTACGAAATTTATGACTTCTAATTTGTTTCCTGTTATTGTGTAAATCAACCTCCAACGATTTGCCAATTCAATTCTCCAAACATTTTCTGCGTCATATTTCTTATAATATTTATTTGGTAATTGTCTTCTTGGAACTTGATCTCCCGCAAATGGATTCTTTTTTAGCAGCTCAATAACTCTTTCAATTGACCTCAAAAGAGTTTGATGAAAAGAACTTTCAATTCCCTTCATCTTTTCCTCATCAACAATCCTTTTCAATTCTTGGAAAACTTCATCTGCTTCTTCAGAGAGAATAACTCTTATTTCCTTGTTCTCAAACATTACACTTCTCTCCCTTTTTCAATCGCTCTTCTTAGCTTTGGACTTGGATTGTAAATCCAAAGTATTCCTTTATGACCATCTATTATTAATCCTCTGTTTTCCATATACTCGAGAATAAGATTAAGTGTCTGGTGCATTATTTTATTTGGTAACCTTCTTTTTAACTCTTCACGATTGAGCATAGTATCCGCCGCTCTCAAAATTCTTTCTACCATCAACATAGTCTTCAAACTTGGGTAGTGTATTATTTGTTCCATTTTATATACTTTTATAATATACTCTATATAATTTTATATATAAATCTTTCGTTTTTCAAGAATTCTTCTTTTTCAGAAAAAGAGAAAAATTATAATACCATTAGATTAATGCTTCCGAAGCTGAAAAATCCAAAGTTGTCGTGTCTATTTTGAAAATTGTGGGCGGCCACCGATAACTTTTTAATACCTACTATAAAATTACTTACTATGAGAAAGTATGATGAGGCAAAAGTTAGAAATTTCCTATTGAAAGAGAATTTTATATGGAACAATCCTGTTGTAGCTTGGGCCATGTTGGCACCTGTTTCAATGCCTGGTTTCTTGTATAATGCCTACCAAATTGGAAAAAATCGTTATCAAACTTCTGGGAAAGATAAAGCAAGAGTTCTTGTTTTTGACGAACCTTTGACAGAATGGCAAAATTTAATGCTCGGCGTAAAAGGAGCGATTGCGCGATTTTTTACAGAAAGAGACATTAGAGTTGACTACAAACACAATGCAAGAAGTGAAGAGTTAAAGGGGCTTCTTGCAAACGAAGATTATCAAAATATTGTAGTCATGGGACATGGAGGAAAAAACCAATGGTGTGCGAGAGATGGAACAGTTCATACAGAAGATGTGGATGAGTGGATGAGTGGTTTGCCTAAGAAAAAAGGATACTTCATTCAGTTCACTTGCGGAGGCGAAGAAGGCAGACCCTTAGGACATAGTGTTGTTGAAGATAAGAGTAAAATCTTAGGTTATACAAAACCTGTCCATCTTGGAGATAGATTTGATAGTTTGTGGGGAGAATCTTTAAAAGGCATTGAAGGATTGGTAAACATCAACAAAGAGGCACTCGCCAACCAAAAATAATTCTACACGACGATTGAGTTGAACTCTGACAAACTAAAATCTCAGTTAGGATTATAGAAAAATCTTTCTCTAACTATTTTTCCATCTTTCCATCCCTGAACAGCAACTTGCGCGCTCTTTCTTCTTTTGCCGTCTTTGAAAGTCACGTCCATTTCCCAGTAGTTCATTGCTATAGTTTCGTCATCTGAAAAAGCACTCTTTACTAATTTAGCGCTATGAAATTCCTGAACATTAGATAAAAATTGTTTTTAAAATTTCCTATTGATTTCCTTTCCAATTCTTGGCTCTTCTGAATTCTCCTGCATCACGACATTCTCATCGTAAAACTTTTCAAATGCCTCCATTATTTTTCCCTGAAGAATCATATTGTTCAGTTCTTCTACATCCTCTTTTATTCCCATCTTACTTTTCAAGCACGAGATTATATAAATATTTGTGTCTTCGCATCAACAGTTAACACAACATTTTAATACAATTTTAAACAAATGGTAAAATGATAATAAAAGGAAAGAGGAAGGAACTAGAAAAGAAAGCTGCAAGTTTAATAGCAAGTTCGTTAACAAAAACAATCAGAAAAAAAGGCTTTGCTGTTTTAGCGATTCCTGGAGGAAGAAGTGTTGTAGGCATATTTAGATTGCTTGCAAAAAAATGGATTCCTTGGCAGAATGTGCATATTTTTATGACAGATGAACGACTTGTTCCAATAAATAATAAAAACAATAACTATAAATTAGCATATGATTCATTTATAAAAAAATTAATTAAAGAAAGAAAATTGTTGAAAGAGAATATCCACCCATTAATTTTTACTAGAAAAATAAAGAAAGATATCGAAAACTATGAGAACGAGTTGAAATCTGTCTCTAGTTATTTTGACATAGTTTTGTTGAGTGCGGGCGAAGAAGGCCATGTTGCTTCCCTTTTTCCAAATCATGAAACTATAAAGTCCAAAAAAGAGTTTTTTGTGTCCACCAATAATTCCCCAAAACTACCGAAGAATCGGATGAGTGCTTCAAAAAAGCTTTTATCAAAATCTAAAATTTCTGTTTTGCTTTTCTTTGGTGAGGGAAAGAGGCAAGCATTTGAGAACTTTAACAATCCAAGATTATCTATTTATGATTGCCCTGCAAAAATTGTGAATCAAATCAGAGAGCATTATATTTTGACAGATTTAACCTAGAAAATAATCTGCTAAATGAAACGCAAAACCAAGGACAAGCAAAATGAGAGAAACAGAACCAATAACCTTTTCCAGTCTCATTTCTTTCAGAACTTTTTTGTCTATTTTCCCTTCTTTTCTCACGCGATTGTGAACTAAAATTACTAACAACGCAAGTAAGAACTTCCCAATAAAGTCAAATACAACTGCAGTGAGATAAATATATGAATCCATTTTATTCAACTATCGGTTTGATTTCCTGCCCGAATATTTTTGACACGCTTTTTGTATACTTAGAAATGTTTTTCTTAAAGTATGGTGTGTGAGATTTTTGTATTTTCCCAATTAAGTAATAGCTTATAGCCATCATTGTTCCGTAATCTGCGTTTTTTGGCAAAGGAATATACAATCTATTTTTCTTACCTCCCCAAGTTTTGTTTTCCTCTCCGAATGAAATGAAAAGTTCATTAGAAGGCACAACAGTCGTTGCATGTTTTACATACTCCGAAGTTTCAACATCTCTTGCAATCCTTCTTCCAAACAATTCAATGAATTTAACGTTCAGCATTCTTATGATTCCTGAAAACTTTGGAGGGACAATCAAATAATATTTATCATACTTCTTAAAATCCGATAATTTTATCTTGTCTATTCTTGATTTTATGAAATCATAAATTTCATCCGGGCTTTCGTGCGTTTTACCTAAAATCATTCCCATATATGTTGAAGTATTGTAAGTATACGGCTCTCTTTGCCTCGGAAAAAGAAAGACTTTGTCAGAATGCTCTTTGGCTAACGCATCAGGGTTATTTGTTATCAAAGTAACTTTCTTTCTGAATTCTCTTGAGGTTTTAGCAATGATAGGTGCATGTTTTCCTCCAGATGCAGAAATTAGAACAGCGCCGTCTATTGAATCAATGTTTTTTAATTTTTCTTCAAAATTGCTTTCAGAAGCGAAAACAGCATCCCTTTCTTCAAATAAAATTCTTCCGGTCGCTTCCGCATTCCCCGAACCGACAATAAGAGGTTTTTTATAAGGCACCTCAATTTTTGGAATCTTTGCTGAAGAGAATAATTCTAAGGCTCCAAGAACGCAGATATCTAAATCTGGAATGTTCTTCAGACCAAAACTCTGCATTGTCTCATAATCTCTTTTTGATTTCATTTTTTTATTTCTGTCCCGAAAAGTTTTGCATATTCCGGAACAATGTCTTTGGTGAATTTTTGCATGCCTTCTGCCGTTTTTATGTGGCTCGCAATTTTGCTGAACACATTAAATGGAATAGTTGCAATATCCGCTCCAGCTATGGCTACCTCTCTAATCTGACGGGTATTTCTGATACTCGCAGCAAGAATTTCTGATTGAATTTTTTGTTTTCTAAATATTTCAGATATCTCCCTGATTAGCTCAACTCCAGACACTATGCCTCTATCATTCAGAATTTTCTTCCCATCTTTCCATCCTTCTTCTGGAAAATAATCACTTTTGTTAAATTTTATATGTGCAGTTTCTCTTAAATAATCGTCAACTCTCCCGACAAACGGGCTAACAAATTTTGCTCCGGCCTTCGCAGCCAGCAATGCTTGCTCGGGCGTAAAAATCAAAGTACAGTTGACAGGAATTTTTTCATCCGAAAGTTTTTTTATTGCTCTTATGCCTTCCATGTCATTTGAACATTCCAATTCTAAACATGGATTAATAGGAATTTTCACGTAAACATTCTTAGCAATTTTATTAAATTTTTTGTAAAGCATTTTTCCCTCCCGAAGCATATTTTCGTAGTCGCTACTGACAACCTCCAAGCTAACAGGTTTGCCATTGCATAATTTCAGAATATTATTAATATAAGAGTCAAGGTCTATCTTTTTTCCTCTGGATTTTTCTCTTTCAACAGCCTCTTTTATTAAACTCGGGTTTGTCGTGACTCCGTCTAAAATCCCAAAACTAAGAGCATCTTTTATTTCATTTATATCAGCGCTATCTAAAAAAAATTTCATTTTTCCTCTTTACATATTATCTATTTACAAGATATATAAAAGTTTAGTTAACTCAGTTCTCTCAAGTTTTATAAAAGATAATTTCTTTATTTTGACATGAATATTAAAAGGAATCTGTGGCTCTGGGTTGTAATTGGTGTGATTGTGCTTATTGGAATAATTATCCTTTCAAACAATCCAAAACAGCAAGAAAATTTGACAAACCAAAACCAAGGAAATGCAGCCTGGGTGAACGTTGAATTAAAAGATGTAAGAACAGGTGAAATTTTTAAGATAAGTGATTTTGAAGGAAATAAAGTTTTAATTGAGAGCTTTGCCGTCTGGTGTCCGACCTGCACTAAACAGCAGAAAGAAATTAAGAAATTGCATGATGAAGTTGGGGATTCTATAGTTTCAATTTCGTTGGACACAGACCCAAATGAAGATGAATCGAAAATACTGGCTCATGTTAATGAAAACGGATTTGAATGGCGATATGCTGTTTCACCAATTGAAATGACGCAGTCTCTGTTAAGTGAATTTGGAAATAGTATAATAAACGCTCCGAGTGCCCCGATTGTTCTTATTTGCGAGGATGGAAATTATAGGAAACTCAGAGGTTCTGGCTCTAAAAGTGTTGAAGAGTTAAAAGAAGAACTGAAAAGAGGATGCTAAAATGTCCTTGCTTGTTGATGTCTTAAGCTCCTTTATTCTTGGTTTATTGACTCCTTTGACAGCCGTCTGCGTTCTTCCTCTCTACCCCGGATTTCTCGCATTTTTATCAAATAGATTTTCTGGGAAGGAAGACAGAAAAACATTTATTTTGTTTGGTTTAACTATTTTATCAGGAATAATTATATTTATGATTCTATTGGGATTAATTTTTACAACAATTCTGCAAAAATCTCTCACGAATGTTATAGAGATAGTTTCTCCGATTGCCTTCGGCATTTTAGGGATTGTGAGTTTAGCATTGATATTTGACTTTGATTTTTCAAGGTTCATCCCTAAAGCGAATGTTCAGACAGCAAACAAAAGCCCACTGAAAAGCGCATTCATTTTCGGCTTCTTTTTCGGAGCAATTATCATTCCATGTAATCCTGCATTCATAGTAGCATTTTTCGCAAGAGCCCTTTTGTTCGGAGATTTCTTCTCCAGCATGTTTAACTTTCTTTCTTTTGGAGTCGGACTCGGATTTCCGTTATTGGTGTTAAGCATAATTTCAGGACAGTGGAGCAAAAAAATTATTGGCTTCCTAACTGAAAACAAAAGAGCAATAAACTTAATCTCCGGATTGATAATGCTCGGGATTTCAATTTATTATTTGTTTTTTGTTTTCAGGGTTTTTGGTTAAAAAATAAAATAATAAAGCAAATTATTTTATTTGGTTTTTCATGAATTGAGCTAATCTCATTGGCATCATAATTAGAGCAATCAGAATTCCAAACAAAAGAATGTAAATTCCTGTGAGGATTTTACCGACTCCAACTAATTTCAGCCTTAATAATTCTGATGGGAAATTCTGTATCTCAACAAGTTTTTGGTTTAACTCAGAACCGCTTGGGACTGCCTCTCTTTCTGCTTTAGACAACGTCCAGTACTCTGCATTTAATCTGTGGAACTCTGCTTCTTGACTGCTGACTTGCGCGTGCATCTGAATTCCCCAAACAGCAAAGACTAATGATGCTAACATTATCAGCATCATAACGAGCATTATCGGTTTCACTTTTTTTCACCTCCTTTTATAATGTAAATAATCAGAGAATGTTTTTAAACTTTGAGTTAACTTAGTTTGAATTATTAAAAAGATAACTCGGTTTACGGACAACTTATATATTGAAAAAACAATATAAATTCGGAGGTGTTATAAAATGGAACACAAATGTGAATCTTGTGGCAGCACTTCGGACAAAGCTGGAATGTGCTGCGGACAGAAAATGAAACCTATAAAAGCCAAGAAAAAGAAGAAGTAATTTAGTAAATCCGTTCAATAAAAATGAAAAAGTCAAATTACAAACATACTTGGTTATTTGCAATATTCATTTTATTAGTGCTAACTGTTTTGACATTGTTATTTTTCACTCAAAACAATAAAATAAAAGAAAAAGTAAATTACGAAAGCAATAATTCAGAGATAAAAACCTTATCTGATGGAACAAAGTATCTCGTTGATCCATCTAAAATTGGCTCAGGCGGACCTCCAAAAGGAGGCATTGGGGTTGATAGAGGGATACCTGCTCTAGCTGAAAAAAATATTAAATTTGTTTCTGTTGAAGAAGCAGATGAATGGATTGAAGACAATGAATTAGTTCTTGCCTTGAATTACAAGGGAGTTGAGAGAGTTTATCCATTGCAAATACTTGTCTGGCATGAAATAGCAAACGACAATGTTGCGGGAGATCCAATTTTAATAACTTATTGCCCCTTGTGTGGGAGTGGAATCGCTTATGAAAGAAAAATAGAAATTAATGGAGAGAAAATTGAAACAAGATTTGGCACTTCTGGAAAACTTTACAATTCAAACCTTGTTATGTATGATGAAGAAACGGATACTTATTGGCAGCAAATTGATGGAAAGGCAATTATCGGAGAACTAACAGGACAGGAATTAAAGGAAATCTCTATAGATACGGTTGTTTGGAGAGACTGGAAATCATCCCATAAAAATTCGGAAGTTCTAAGCCAAGAGACAGGATTCTCAAGACAATATGGAAGAGATCCTTACGGAAATTATTATGAAGATAGCTTTTTAATTTTTGATGTTGAAAATCGGGATGATAGAATCCATCCAAAAACAGTAGTACTTGGCATTGAGATAGAAGGTAATTACAAAGCTTATAGGGAAGATGATTTGATAAAAGAGAAGGTAATTGAAGATGAGATTGATGGAGTCAGAATAAGAATTGAACGAGGAAATGATGGGATTGTTAAAATAGAGAATATTGAGACAGAGGAGGAAATAGTGAAAGAAAGAGATTTTTGGTTTGCATGGTATGCATTTCACCCTGAGACAGAATTATATGGATTTGAATGAGTAAAATGAAATTTAAAGAAAAAATTAAAACTTTGAAAAAAGTATTTGGTAAAGTAAAATATTTGTTACTGGCCATATTAGTCGCCTTAATTTTTTATTCGTCAAATGTCCTCATTACGAATTGGAAAACTATTCTATCTGTATACTCACTTAAAGGTTTTTATGAAGGCTCCAGAATGTTTGTTAATCTATCTTTTGGTTTTGTAAAAACGATTGCATGGCATTCGTATACAAGCTTGGTTTTGATAAGTATTCTTCTTGGAATGTTTTTTAGTTTAGTTGTTTATAGGACAAAAATGTCTGTAAAATCTATGGATAAAAAAAGCGTGAGAATCTTCGCAACACTTGGGGTTTTTCTTGGAGTCCTTGCTCCTGGTTGTGCTGCATGTGGGATGGGTATTTTGTCAGCTCTCGGTTTTGGTGTAATAGCTGTAAATTTCCTGCCTTTCAAAGGATTAGAAATTTCTCTTATTTCAATTACAATCTTAGGATTCTCCATTGTCAAAATAACAGATAAAATCAGTAATGGAAATTCATGTTCAATAGAATTAAAAGGAGGTAAAAATGAGTGAAGAAAATCCAAATAGCGGGACAATAACAATCAGGAAAGACTCTTTATGGAAGTATTTCACGTTCTTGCTTTTAGCAATTGTTATTATCGGAGGGTTTGTCGCTTTTAGAGGTGGAGGCGGAAGTCCGACTGGAAATGTAATTGCTCCTACCGTGCCTACGCAACCAACAGCGCCAACTCAACCATCTCAGGTTAGAGTCAGCATTGGCGATGCACCGGTTTTGGGAAATCCTGATGCGCCTGTAACAATTGTAGAGTTTTCAGACTTTCAGTGTCCGTTCTGTGGGAGGTTTTATTCTGATGCTTTAGCATCAATAAAAACACAGTATATAGAAACTGGTAAAGTTAAGTTTGTTTACAAAGATTTTCCATTGGTAAGTATACATCCAATGGCTCAACCAACAGCTGAAGCTGCAAGATGTGCGAGGGCGCAAGGTGGAGATGATGCTTTTTGGAAATATCATGATAAAATCTTTGAAAACCAAGCGGCTTTAAGCACGACAACTCTAAAGCAGTGGGCAAAAGACTTGGGTTACAATATCGACAGCTGTCTTGATTCTGGAGAAATGAGAAGTGTTGTTCAACAAGATTTAGCAGAAGCAACAGCAGCCGGAGGACAGGGAACGCCTTACATTGTTGTTATAAGCGGGGATGGTTCAACAATTCCAATATCAGGAGCACAACCTTTCAGCGTTTTCCAACAGGCAATAGAAGCAAGTTTGTAAATAAACTTATTTTTTATTTTTACTTTTTATTTAATCTTTCTACCTGATTCATAAGGTTTATAAGTTATCCCCCAATTATAATTTAATGCATACATTACCACAAGAAATAGAAGTCTGGTATATTATTCCAGCAATAAGGAGAGAGATGTCTATGTGCTTTTCTAAGGAGCATAAAATTAGTTATGACAATATTGCCTTGATGATGGGCTTAACCAAAGCGGCAATCTCTCAGTACATAGCAGGAAAGAGGGTTGAAAAAATAAGGATGCATCCAAAGGCAATTGAGGAAGTAAAAAATTCTTGTAACAGAGTTGTAAAAAATAAAGGTAATGTAACAAAAGAAATATTAAAAGTATTAGAAATTATAAAAAAGAAAAAATTGCATTGTGAGATGTGTGGAGAAATGATTGACGGAGTTTTGCATGATTGCAAAGAGGTTAAGATTCCTGAAGTGGTGATTTGAATTGTTTTCTTTATTGACAGTTTTCACATTTTCTCTCTATCCTCTTCATCAATCCCATTGTTTTTCTTTTTCCATTGTCTATATTCCTATTTCTTTATTTAAGTTTGATATCTGGGAATTATATTTCTTACAAGAAGCTTCATGCTCCTCTGCCAATTTTTTTTCTTTATATAAAATCCTACAAAATTTACACCTAAAATATTTCTTTCCTTTCTGTTTAAATCCTATTACCATTTTCTCACTCCACACAACACGCCATTTCATTTAAATTCTGATCAAAACTTTGTGCTACTTTCTTAATCATTTCACTTAATGTTGGGAAAACATGAACTGTATCTCTTATATCATAGATAGTCATTTTGTTCTTAATTGCATAAGTGGCTGTTGTTATTATATCGGCAGCCATTGGTCCAATAATATGAACACCTATAACGACTTTTGTTTTAGGATCAAGAACCATTCTGATTAAGCCCCTTGTATCTTTAATTGCCAATGCCTTTTCCACATGGTCAAGTGTTATTGTTCTACACAAGCAAATGTTGTATTTTTTCATGTATTCTTCTTCGGTTATGCCGACTGCTGCAACCTCCGGAGAAGTAAAAACTGCATGAGGCACTTCATTGTAATTTATTTTTTTGTTTGCGTTTTCAAACATATTAAGAACTGCAAAATTGCCTTGTTTTGCCGCTGTTGTTTCAAGAGGCATTAATCCTGTTACATCGCCAGCAGCGTAAATGTGTTTCTGGGAAGTTTGCATAAATTCATTAACTTTAACAAAACCTTTCTCATCCAAGTTAGCGCCGGCTTTTTCTGTTTCAAGAAGTTTTGTATTTGCCTGTAATCCCGTTGCCAGCATCAGCTTTTCAGCAGTTAAAACTTTTCGTTTACCGTCTATTTCAACAGTTAATTCGATTCCATTTTTTGTTTTCTTTACTTCTTTTGAATCTACTTTTGTATAGATAGTAATTCCCTCACCTTCCAGATGTTTTTGCAATTCCTCGCCAAGCATTGAATCAAATTTTGGAATGACTCTTTCTGAACGTTGAAGAACTGTAACTTTAACTCCGAAGTGATGGAAAATTTGAGAAAATTCCATACCAAGCGGACCGCCACCTATAATTATCACGGATTTTGGGGTTTTCCTAAGATTGAAGATATTTACGTTTGTTATGAAATCAATTTTATCAATTCCTCTAATTGGCAGAACAAATGTTGATGCGCCAGTTGCTATGAGAAAATGTTTTCCTTTGAATGTTTCATTGCCTACTTTTACAGTATGTGAATCTACAAAAGAGGCTAACCCTTCTTTAAAGTCAACATATTCTTGTTTTTCAATAACTTTCTCGTAATTTTTACTTCTAAACTTTTTAACCATTTCGTGCGTTTCCTTTAATGCCTCTATAAAATCAGCTTTACCTTCTAATTTTATTGCTCTAAACTTGCTTCTTACCGCACTATAATATTCTTCTCCCTGATGAAGCATTATTTTTGATGGCACACAACCAACATTTACACATGTCCCGCCAAGAGGTAGGATTTTTTCATAGTTTATAAGAAGAGTCTTCTTTTTCAGTTTGTTTGATGTGTTGGCTGCTGCAAAAGCTCCAGCTCCGCCGCCGATTATGATTAAGTCGTAGTCTTTACTCATCTTGGATTACCCCGCAGTTTTGCAATCTTTCTTTGTATTTCCGAATGTGTTTTTCAAACAAATCAGCAATAGGAACTATGGTTTCATCATCAAGTGCATATTTCCTAAAATTGCCATTTGGCGTAACTTTTACAAAACCACAGTGTTCCAGACATCTAAGATTATGCGACACCCTGCTTTGCTCAAAGCCAGTTTTATCGCATATTTCAGTAACCTTAAGAGGCTTCCTTCTTAACAGTTGAATAATCTCTAATCTTGTTTGATTAGAGAATGCTTTGAAGAATAACCTATGAAGATTATCCATCTGATGAATTTGTTGTAGTTTAGGCATATGATAAAGTTATCATATAGTCTATTTAAATCTTTCGGACGCCCCCTCTCAGACTGCCTTCTTTATAATTTTATCTAAAGTCTTCTCAAATTCTTCTTTAAAATCATCCACGGACTTTTCATTTTCTTTTTTCCACCTATTAAATAACCTAGAACATCCTCTTCCCCAATAATCTGCTTGGTTTCTAAACCATCTTTTCATTATATCTCAATAACTTTCCCCTCTCTCCCAACATTTATGACTCTTGTTCCGTATATATTATCCTCAAATCCCGCCGCCTCGTGAATATGCCCGTGCAATAAAATCTCCGGCTTAAATTTTTTTATTGCCTCCCTGATTGCCCTGCTTCCCTGAAATCCAGAAAATTCTGACTTGCTCCCAGCAGGATGCATATGTGTAACCATTATCTTTTTTTCAATTCCCTTCAATCCTGCATGCGCTCTCTCAAGTGTCTCCATTAATTGCTTTTCTGTTATTACTCCTGGGCCTAAATCTCCTCCTCCAGCACCAAAAAAACCCACGTTGTCATAAGTGACAGAATACCCGTGAATATTTTTAACATCATAAATCGACGCAAGAAAATCCGCAGTCGCAAAAGAATCGTGATTTCCAGGAATTATCAAAACCTTTTTTTTCTTTTCCTTAAACGGCCCGATAATATTCTTCGTCTCCATCCAACCAGTTATGTCCCCGCACAAAACAACCAAATCAACTTTCTCCTTCTCACTTTTCTCTGCTAATTTTTTCACAAGCCTCGCATCTCCGTGAATGTCTGCTGCGGCAAGTATCCTTAATTTTTTCGCCATGTTATATCAAGAAAGAGAGTAGTTTTAAGTTTTTTGCTAAAATACTCCGCATACTCAAAATTTGTTCAGCTCTTTTATAATCCCCTAATTTTCTCATTGAATCTGATTTTCTCATTGAAATATATTTTCCTTGCAAAAAAGCATTTACAATAGCTCGATAACCCCCGCTTAAGATAACTAATCTTTCAGTCTCCTCCGAAAAATTCCCCCTCCGGGGTATTCTTCTATTATCTCCGTCATTAAAATTACCAAAACTTTCTTCTAATGTTTTTCTAATTTTCCAATTCCCCTCCTCTTAAAGCTTTTTCAAATCTCCCTTGCTCTCTAAAAACATTAATGCACCCAACGTAGCTAATAGAAAAAATTGTTTGTGACATTAATATATTTTAATATTTAATTTTATAAACATTATTGATATCAATCAGATATTTTTAAAAGCACAATTTTCCTGTAAAAAAGATGCCAGAAAAAAAAGAGGAAAAAGAGAAAACCCCTTTCAGAACTATTTTTTTAATTATCATACTCATAATAATTTTTGTTTTTGGCTATATTTATTTTTTTAACAAGCCAAAATCTTTAAACAACGCTCAACAAGTTGCTCTAAGAACAATAACAAACCCTGTTGCTAATTTAGACGATTCTCAAGCAATCGCTCTTTTCAATGAAACCTTTGTCATCTACTTGCTTTATAACATTAAAGCAAACAAACTGCACAACCCTCCTTTCAGTGAAAACACTCCAAAAATTGAAATGAAAATTGATGAAGATATTTTTAATGCAGAAGTAAAAGATGGAAGAATCTATGTCAGAAAGGGGCAGATTCAAAATGAAGACATTTTGCTCACGACCTCAAAAGCAGAAGCAGTAAAAATGTTAAGAAACAAGGATTATGTGGCAGAATCTTTTAACGACGGCAATTCAGGAATAACTTTAATATCAAGCAAGACAGAATTATTCTCCAAAGGATATTTGAGCATTTACAATGAGCTAAGCGGGGAATAAAATTGATTTTATTTCATTTCTTCCTTCTTCAAAGAACAGGCGACTTACAAGATGAAATCTCGTTTTTGTTCTTTTCTTCTTCTCTAAAGGAGGGGTGACTTATTACAAGATGAAATCTCGTTTTTGTTCTTTTCTTCTTCTCTAAAGGAGGGGTGACTTATTACAAGATGAAATCTCGTTTTTGTTCTTTTCTTCTTCTCTAAAGGAGGGGTGACTTATTACAAGATGAAGGAGGGGTGACTTATTAGGGGAACCTTGGTTCCCATATAATATAAATGTTCTTGAAAAAAAGTATCTATTGTTTGCCACTGCTTTAGATAACAAAACAGCAGAAAGATTTAAAAAAGATATATTGGCTGTAATATACAGGTTGTAAAATATATTTCACATGACAGACGAAAAAATTCGCGACAATTTCGACATCTTCTTCAGAAGAAAGCCTGCAATGATGCTCGTGGCTTTGAAAAGAATCGCTAGAGTAAGATATGGTAGTGTTCTCGCAAAAGAAGTTGACTGCACATACAGCCACGCCGTAAAAATCCTCCAGAGTTTGGAAAAATTAGGCTTGGTAGTGTTTGAAAAAAAAGGCAGAATTAAGTTAATCAAACTAACAAAGAAAGGACAAGAAACTGCAGAAAACATCGAAAACATTAAGAAGATGGTTTCTTAAATTAAAAATAAAGACTAAAATTCACCCAACATTCTCTAGCTTGCTAAAGAAACTATAAATTCCCTCGATATGTGAAATTCTTGCTTTTATCAAAATCCCTCTAAAACTAGAATTCAAATGCTTCCCTTGTTCTTGCAAAATCTGCTTAACAATCATGTAAAGTTTCTTTCCTTTCTTGTTCAAATCAGTAAGAATACAAACCTTGTCTTTCCTGTTTATCTGCTCTGCAATGTGCTCGACATTCTCCCTTAAAGAAACAGACGTCTTGTGTATTGCATAGACTCTTTCAAACCCGCAGGATTTCATTGACGCAACATCTTTTTTCCCCTCTACCAAAATCACATAATCCCTATATTTTTCAATATCGTGTTTTAACTGTGGATTGAATTTCATTTTTTGTTTCCATTCAATAAAGAATTTATTTCATTCCAAGATTTGACTCTTGAAACATTTTTAGGAAACTTCCAATTCCTATTCCACGGGTGGTCATATAACAAAACCTGCCTACATGTCCCAGAGCAGTCTATTGCCGTCGTCGGCAAATCCTCTATCATGACCTCAATGCCTTCTTTTCTGCATATAAATGATTTTCTTGATTTGCCGTTATAATCCCCATTTAACTCTTCTGTAAAGTAAACCTTGCCAATAGCGTTTTGGAAATTATGGAAAAGCCATTCTAGTGTTTTTTCCTTGACAATTAAAGGACGTGAAGTAATAATGCTGCTTCTACCATTCCTTTCATTCAGCTCTTGAATTATTTCTTGCGAGCCATTAATTGGCCGAATAGCCAAAGCGTCGGCGTCATTAAAATACTCTTCAATTTTCGAATTTATTTGTTCTTTATTGTCTCCAAACACCGACCATAATTCATAATTAGTAATATCGGTATAAGAATACCCTGTTCCGTGCCACACATTGTAATAAGCTAAAAATGGTGTGATGAAATCTGCCAATACGCCGTCAATATCTATTCCTATTTTCATTTTTCTTGTTATTGATTTTACTTATCTTGGTATTTAATTCTGCCTACTCTCAAAGGAGGCGTAACTTATCGTAGTCAACGACATTAATTTTTCTTCGTTTTGTCGTTGATTCGTCAGGATTTGCTTAGCTTCTGCAAATCTTGGGCGTACTCAAGAACCTGCGGTTCTTGACATATTAAAATGGCCCCGACGGACTTCGTGACAAAAAGTTTCAAAGTTAGGTAACAGGATTAGGGAACATTATTATAGACCTTCAAATTCTAACAAAAAGCCAACAAAAATAATCATTAGAAAAATAAAGATTAAAAGAAATACTGAATTAATAACAATTCCTATAATTGCCAACTTCCTTCCTTCCATTCCTTGTTTTTTAATTCTTTTAAGCGCCACGATGCCTAAAATAAGCCCAACAATCGGACCAGGACCAAGAAGAGGTATCAACCCAAAAAAAGCCATCAATCCCAAAACTTTGCCGGGGGTGTTAATGTCAGAATTTGAAGCTAAGGCCAATAACCATATTAAAAGAAACGTCAATATTGGAAGCAAACCTAAAATAAAACTAACTATTGCTAATTTACTTCTCATATGTTGGAATAAGGAGATATATTTTTAAACTTTGCTTATTTGAACTATTTATGGAAACAGTGAGCGTTAAAGCAGAAGACATAAGGAAATTAATGAGAGATGTACAAATTATTAAAGAAACTATTCTAGACAAAAAGGAGGGTATAGAAGAAACAGAATTAACAGATTGGGCAAAAAATGAGTTAGAAGAAGCAAGAAAAAGAAAATCAAAAATATCACATGAAAAGGCGAGAGAAATGCTCCTTGCAAAATGACTTTCTCGATTGAGTGGGATGAAAAAGTTCTTAATTTTCTGAGGAAGTTGCCAAAAAATATTTCGGAGAGGATATTTAATAAAATTGAATCAATAAAAGAGAATCCTTTTCATTTTCTGGAACATTACGAAGGGGGATATTATAAGCTAAGGATTGGAGATTATCGTGCATTAATAGATATTGATTTTGAAAATAAGATTTTGATTGTTCAGGTTTTGGATAAAATAGGTAGAATTTATAAAAGATAACTTTATTCTTCAAAAACAAGACTATCGCGAAAAACAAAAATAAATCTGGTCCCGACGGGATTTGAACCCGCGACACCCACGTTTCTCTTCACCCCCTCTTAAATGGGGGGGACTTATTGGGGGAACCTTGGTTCCCATATAATAAGAGCGTGGTACTCTACCGGACTGAGCTACGGGACCTCAAAAACCAAAGAAAAACCCCGTTTTAAAATTATTTGTTTTAGAAAATCATGACCAAGCATAAGTTTTTTATACTACTCTTTATTGGAATAATAATGAAAAGAGAAATATTTATATTTGGATTATTTTTATTAATCTTCTTAAGCTTTCTTGCAACAGCGCAAGAATTAGAAACAACTATTGAAGAAGAGGCAGGAGTCACACCGGACAGCGCAGTATGGGGAATTGACCGCGCCCTTGAGAGAATTGCTTTGGCCTTGACTATTGACAATACTAAAAAAGAAAATAAAAGACTACAGCATGCTCGTGAAAGACTTCTTGAAGTGAAAAAAATGCTTGAGGAAAACAAGTTAGAGCACGCAGAAAAAGCCAAAGAAGAGCACAAAAAACTGCTTGAAATCTCAAAAATTGAAATTGCTTCTATAAAGACAGGGGACAAAGACGACCTCGCCAGTATAGAGTCGCTCAAAGATTCAATTGATGCACAAGAAAGTTTAATAGATGATATTAACATTAAAATAAAAATAAGTGGATCTCTTACGGAAGAGCAGAGAAAAAAGTTGGAAGAATTCATTGCTTCTTTAGGAGAAAACGTTGAAAAAGTAAAAATAGTCATAAAAGACAAAGAAGAAGAAACGCTGACAAAAATTGAAATAGAAACCGGAAAAACAAAGATAGAAATCATAGACGAATTAGGCAAATTAAAAGAAGAGAAAATTGTAAGGTCTGAAGTATTTGATACGTATAGTGTTATAAAAGTAGGATATAGATTTACAACAAGAACAACCGATCGTGAGAAATTACTTGCTGAAATAATAGAAAGATTTGCTGTAAGCGAAGATGAAGTTGACAGTTTGTTGAAGATAGAAAATGCAGAAGATAACGAGAGCGACAGGGATAAACTATGGATAAAAATTGAAACAAGAGTAAAAGACGACATTGGAATTTCTCAGGTAAAAATTATATTAAGAAAAAATGTTGATGTTGTTTCCGAAGATGAATTGAAATCCGCAGTGGTAGAAGCCACACACCTAACAAAAGAACAAGTGTTAGAAGCATTAGTATTGAAGGAAAAACACGAGGGAACCAACGAGAGCGAGAGTGAAATCGAAATTCGATCAAAAACAGAGGACGGATTAACTTTTACTAAAATTAAAATAGAATGGGGTGGAACAAAAGAAGAATTAATTCTTCATACCAATGACAGAACTGAAATAGTTGAGCATATAGCTGGCCTTTTGGGAGTTTCAGCAGAAGAAGTGGAGGCAGCAATAATTAAGTTCGAAATTAGAGAAGAAGACGAAACAAATAATGAAGATAAAAGTAATGACGTTGATGAAAATGACGATAGCAATGATACCAATCATGAAGAAAACAATAGCGGATCAGATTCGGATAACTCAGATAATAGCGGAAGTAGTGGAGACAATTCCGGCAGCGGAAGGAATTGATTTTATTAGCCAATTTCTCCTTTTAATATGAAGAACAAAACAAAATTAACCAATTTATTAGGTGAAATAAACAAAAATATAAATCAATTATACCATATTGCTACTCACGACGAAAAAACCGGCTTGTACAATCATATTTTTTTCAAAGAAGTTTTTGGCTTTGAATTAGAAAAAGCAAAAAGAGGAAAACCCTTGAGTTTAATTATTGTTGATATAGATTTCTTCAAAAAAGTAAATGATACTTACGGACATTTAACAGGAGATAAAATACTAAAAAGAGTCGCTCAAGTCTTGGAAAACAAATTGAGAAAATACGATGTTGTTGCGCGCTTTGGCGGAGAAGAATTTTTTGTTATGCTACCAAACACTTTGTTAAACAAGGCAAAACAAATAGCGGAAAGATTAAGAAGATCAATGCTCTCAGATAACTATCTAAAAAAATATAAAATAACAATAAGTCTTGGGGTTTCAGAATACGAGCAAAAAGATAATTTTGAGAAATTTTCTAAGCGCGCTGATTCTGCTCTCTATGATGCTAAAAAAAACGGAAGAAATAAAGCCTGCGTCAAATAATAATCACCTATAAACTCTCCAAGTATGTTTACACTTCGTGCATTTGTAAAACTTTGTTTCAGATTCGTCAGAAGCTCTGGTTTGCTGCGTCCAGAAATAACTCCTATTATTCTTGCATTTGGGACATTTCATTTCAACAACAGGGTAAACATTATCTTCTTCCTTAACAACAGCAACGCTTTCCTTCTGCCCTATTTTTTCAGAAGACTTAATTTTTAACTGCCCCTTCAACCTGTGTCCGCAACTGGCGCAAACAGATTTCTCATCTTTCATAACAATTATCGCACCACACTTTTCACAAAACTCCATTGTAAACAATAATTTGGCAATAAAGTAATCCAACTATTATTTATATCTTTGTATGATAAAAGTTAAACAAATTAATTACAAAACCCTCTTTCTTCCGTGGGTCTTAAAGGCTCAAAGAATACCAGCTTTATCCAACCAAGAAAAGGTATCTTAAAAACAGCCTTTCCGATTATCTTTTCTTCAGGAATATTTGTTTCATCTATCCTTTTCGCATTATTATCCAATCTTAGTTGCAAATTATTATGGTCCCCTCTTGTGGCTATCGGATTTTCTGAAACCACTCTGTGTATTATCGGATGTCTTGCTATAGATTCTTCATTCGGCTCAAAAATTATTATATCTCCTTTCTCATAATCAGAATGCCCCCAAACAAAAATTATGTCCCCTTTTATAAAACCATTTTTCAATGGAAAAGACATAAAACTTTCCTTGCCAATGTTGTTAGACTCGTACCATAAAGAATTTTTTTCCCACCAGCCATCAAAATTAGTTTCATGATACATTGAGCATGATTCAACAACAACTAAAGGCAAAGAACTTCCTGTTGCAAGCGATAAAAATGGAAAGAAAACATACTTAATTACAACTACCAACAGCAAAATTGAAACAATCCATGATTGCCAACTATCTTCCTGCAAAAATTTCCAAAATTTTTTTAAATTATCTAAAAGAGTCATTACAAATTTAATTTTCAGTTATTTTTAAATTATTGCAATTCCAAAAATATTTAAAGTCTATTAAGTTAGAAAATAAATGATAAAAAAGCTGGCTTTTTTAGCCGTGTGTGTTATTCTCGCATTTTTACTCGGCTACTTTTTCGGAATAAGGAATGTCCCTCTTGATAAAGTTTCCTATGATGAGTTAAAAAACCAACTAAGAGAAGTAAAAGAAGAAAACAATCTGCTCAACTCTCAAATAAGTGATTTAAGAAAAGAAATAGAGTCTATAAAATCTGAAAATATTACAAACCAAACACAAAGTCAAAACAATAACCAAATTGGCTGCGGAAAGGGTTGCGCAATAGATTCGCATTGCGACGATTACGATCCTTGCACAATTGACAAATGTGTCGTTGGCACAGGATTCTGCACAGGCACCAACGTCTGTTCTAATACCCAAATCCAATGTTCTTCAGATCAGCAATGTGTTAATGGACAATGTGTGGGTTAATTAATATTTCCTTATTAAAACTCAACCTCACTGCCAAAATCGTCATTACAAGATTTAAAAAAAGTTTTATTGTAGGACTCAACAGGAATTATAGGAACAACTAACAATTTTTTTCCTTTATCATCTGAATTTATAGAATTTAATTTTATGCTTTCTGTTTTTCCTGGATTCAGCATAAATTCAATTTTCTCCTCAACATTAACCTGCCCGTCTGCTGCAGATTTTATCGTTGCACCTCCAATCTGCACATTCCCCATGTTAACTATATCAAGATAAAATTCTCCATTTTGCTCCTCTATAATCTCTGCATTAAAACTAATCCCATTGCAATCAACTGGCGGGCTTAAATTAGAAATAAAATTGGTCGCCCAAACTAAAAAAATCCCTCCTAAAATTAATCCCAAAGAAATTAAAAAAAGTGTTGCAATAATCAAGCTCAAACCCTTTTTATCCATCTTTTTACTAACAAAATAGATTATAAAATCATTTCGGATGCGCTGTGTGGTCCATGCAGAGCAAAGCTCCGCGGGAACTACAATTCTTGCGAATTGAAGTGAATAAATTCCCGCACAATAAATGCGCCGTGCGGGAATCGAACCCGCCCCGCGAGCTTGGGAAGCTCGAATCCTAACCACTAGACCAACGGCGCCCACCATAATTAAAAAATAAGGTTAATAATACTTTTTACTTATATAGTCAAAGACAAGACATTAGTAATTTTCTGTTTTGGCTTTGACTACATCAAGATTTATGTGGTTTTAAATCTTGAATGTGCTCAAGAACTGTGTTCTTGACATCGAGGGAAAGACGTACAAATTTGGTAAAAAACTTACGTCTTTCACTATAATTTTAAAAAGACAACTTTTATAAAACAAGAATTAATAACTTTCCTGAGATCCTGTAGCTCAGTCTGGTTAGAGCGCTGCTCTGATAAGGCAGAGGTCCCCGGTCCAAATCCGGGCAGGATCATTTTTTATTGGTAAATTACAAGCCGCAAATTCCGAACCGTTTATAAACGGCTATGCGAACTTAATTTCTAGAAAGAGCATTAATAGTCTCAAATAAAACCCCTAATTGTAACTGAACTAATTTTTTGATGGGCAAGACTTTCCAATTCGTTTCAGAGCTAATAGTCTTACTGCATTCTCTTATTTTATCCTCTAGTACTTTAATTTCACTTGAACCCAAACCAGATTCTAGGACGGCTCTCCTTGCTTTGCCGAATAAAAGTCCGCCACCAAAGTAGGACTCCAATAATCCGTCAAATACCTCGGCTTCGGTGGCTATTCTATCAAATTCGGGAGAGGAATTAACATAATTTTTCATGGCCTCTGTTGTTCGAATGTCCCATCTTCTTTTTGCATCTTTCATGACATAAAACCACGCATTTGGCTCTTGAAGTACAAATAATGTCTTTGCTATTATGGGTTGCAAAAATTCAAGATTCTTTTCTGAATTTTCGAGGAAAGAAAGCCATACCTCTCTTCTTGTTTTAGATGATAAAGAATTATCTAGAATTTTATCGCTGAAAAAATAAGGAACTTCTCCTTTGATAACAACAGCTTCTGGATTTTTACTCAATAAATAAAATGTGCTGTTATCCCCATGTTTTAGAACTTCTAACGGATTCTTTCCAATCTTTTTCATTTGTTCATAATAATCTACAAATCCAAAGTCAAAGTAAAAAGGCTTTACTATTTTCTTCATAAATTCCTCTTCTGGTTCACCTAAATGTAAGGGTATACCTAAGTCTTGAGTAAATCTCGTTAAGGAATCATAATATTCATCATCAAACTTTCTTGTAGAAAAGAAATATGCTCCGCCAAAACCACTATTATGAATTGGATACATCAAATCAGGTTTAATTCCATTAATAATACCCATTAATACTTTTGTTTCTATTAATGGTTTTTCCCATTCAAAATCCTTATATTTAATTGGAAAGGTCCAATCAATCATTCTATTTGCGGGTGGGCGATAAAAATTGGTAAAATACCTGTCTAAAGTAAGCCTTCCTTTAAACCATTCTTTATTTAATCTAGTTCCGTCTGGGTCGGCAGTATACATAAAATGCCAAGTATAACCGGTTTTCCTCAAAGCCTCTGGACTTCTTCCAAAGTAATTTACTAGCCAATCTATCGTAAGAGAGCCTATGGGTTCATTAGGATGCGGAAATCCCCATATGAAAGCATTTTTAGACCCTCTTCCAACCTGAATCACATATATAGGGTGATTGTTTTCAGATTTACCAACTTCTCTTATCTCAAAACCATATCTTTTTGATAACTGAAAAGCTTTTTTATCTAGTTCTTCTAATGTAAGAAAAGAATCGTAGTCCTCTACTTTATCCAAAACATCAATAGCATTCATGTAATTTTAGCAAATTTGTAGTATAAAAATTCTTGTGTTTTGTAATTATTAAATCAGTTTTTCTTTTAACAGACTTAAGTTTTTTCAAAAGTTAAACAATCCTAAATTTTCAATGCCCCGCAAACTCAACAAACAACTTGTCTTTTGCTATAGAATATTTTCTTATCGGAAGATTCACAGGAATTGTATTCACATAAACTTTCTTGTCTCCAATTGCTTTTATCTCATATCCTGATTCAAGCTTTGAAAAGAAAACGTCGTCAAGGGAAGAAATTCCTGCAGCATTTAATTCGTAAATAACTTTGTTGCCCAATCTTTTAACTGTTGTTTTGGCTTCTTTCCTTGGCAGAGAGCTCATTCTGTTTATCTGCTCTTGTGTAATCTGATTAGTTGCCTTTTGCTGTGTTTTCTTTTTCGGCCTTTGCTGAATAAACGGCCCAGAAATTTTTATTTTTACTCCGTTCGGAAAATTTATTATTTCTGCTTTATCAAATTCGTTCTCGACATCTTCAATCTCCCCTCTAAATTGCTTGTCCAATGTCTTAGCCAGGCTATTAAATAAAGAATTAACCATCTTATCCATTATGCCAAAACCCTGCATAGGAAAACTGCTCTGCTCTGCATCAACAGCGTCGCTTCTGCCAAGCAAACCATAATCTTTCTGCTCTTTTTTTGAGTCAACAAAACTATTTCCGCAATTGGGACAAAAATTAAATCTGATTTCAACTCTGTCACCACAATTCTCGCATTTCTGCTGATTTCTTCTATTGAAAAACATTAATATTATAAATAACAAAAGCTTTTAAACTTTTTGCAAACTCTTCGTAACCTCTTCTGATGCAAATTTACTTAAAAATTGTCTTGAACCATGTAAATTCTGTGTGAATTGACCTTATCGGATGTCTTATACTCAGGTGCATGTGTGGTAACTTCTTAACCTTTTCTTCATCCTTGACATGCGGCAAGAAAAATAAGCCGACGGCAAATCTCAAAACCGCTGATAAAATAAAAGCAAAAAAGAACTGATTATAAGAAACAAAATGCACGTACTTGATAAGAAAACCCCCGAGTAAAGACCCTACAAAAGTTCCAATCCCGATTAATAAACTTGTATATGCCAAACAAATTCCTCTCTTCTCTGGTTTTACAGAATCATAAGTAAATTTTGTATGTGCCGTAATAAGGGCCGCATTTGCAACTCCAACAATAAAACCTGGGACAATAATCAAAAACCATGTATCTCTAAAAAACATCCATAGCAACGGGTTCACAGCAAACAAAAAGTTTGAAATATATAATGCTTTCATGCTTCCATATTTATCAGAGATTTTTCCTATTGCAGGAGAAAACGCCAGATAAAAAATAGAGCTACTTATCGTCGCTAAAGTAAATGTTGTATAGCTGAATCTCAATTCTTCCAGCATATAAACAGAAAAGAACGGGCTTGCAATCATCAAAGCAAAATTGAAAATAGCCAAGTATACAGAAAACTTTCCATAATTGTCAAATCTCCTTAAAAAAGCAAAAAAAGAAAAATAAGAACTCTTCTTAACTTTAAATTCCGGCGAATATTCTTTTTTTAATAAATTATAAGAAACAATTCTTCCAAAAAATGCAAACGTGAATAAAATGCTGAAAGCAATTATGGCAAGCCCTTTTGTTTTAAAAAAATCAAGAATAAAAGCTCCTATAAGAATCGCGATAATTGCGGTTATTTCCGTAGCACGATTTCTCATGCTAGTATATCTCCCCCTATATTTTTCAGGAATTATGTCCCCCATCCAAGAAAACCAGGACGGTGCCAGAATTCCTCCGAAAATAACAACCAAAGTGTAAAGGAAAATCAGTGCATAAAGCAAATAATTTTCTAAAATTCCCTTCCAATACAAAACTCCAAGCAAAGCAACGGGAATCAGCATAAAAGCCTGCAGCAAAACAAAAGTCAAAACAATTTTTTTCCTTGATTTTTTCAGCATCATTCTGCTCCCAAAAATTTCCGACAACGGAGAGGCTAAACCAGCAACAGAGCTTAAAACCCCTATATGAAATGCATTCGCTTTCAAAGCCAGAGCAAACGGTGTTATATACGTAGCACTAATGCCGTTAGAAAAACTCGCAACAGCTCCCTCTTTTATGTTTCTCTCCAAAGTTTTCTGCTTCGCATGAATTACTCTCTCCGATTTTCCGTCAACATTATCTTCAACTTCTTCTATGTCAATAACTTTCTTCCATGGATTTTTCATCTTGCCTCTTTTTTGTTTGCCCTCAAAATTAAATAATTCTTAGTTAATAAATCTTATTCCAAGAAATTTCAAAAAAATAAAACAATAACAATCAAAATAAAAACTATCACCGCAACATGCTAAACAATTAGCCCCTCTAATTTAGATTTTTTTCTTTCATATTGTATGTGGGTTTTGTCATTTACTGGCAAAAGAAAATCCCTATATGTTCTTATTTTACCTTCTGCCCTAAGAAAGTCAACCTCTAACATAGCTAAATCAAAAGCTTCTTGTGCTTTAATTCCATAATCTCTTCTCTCTGTTTCAGAGTTGTTAGGATTATCGCACAGATGCTGATAAACAACTTTAGCAAAACTAAAAGATTCTAAAGCTTTTTCGTGATCTTCAAGAAGGCTATAAACTTCTCCTTCTTGAAACATTATGGCCGCTTGATAATCGCAACCACTAAAATCAAACTTTTTATTTATTGCCCTACTAAGAATTTTATTAATAACCCTTCTCCGTTCTTCCGAAATCTTGAATACTCCGTCAATTCTTTCTTTTAATCTGTTTTTTAAATGTTTAATATCAGACAAATCCAGTTTGTCAGCACTTTCTTTACTTAATACCTTTAATACAATATGTAGCATTTTTTAGTTTTGGTTTTTCTAAAAATTCAAACCCCCGAAACATTTAAATATCTGTGTATACAGTAAAATGTATACAAGTTGGTTACAAAATGAAAGACGTATTCGATGCAAAAATTTTATGCAAAAATTGTGAAGCAGCAATGAAACCAATAACAATAGAAAAAAAAGGATTTTTCTTAAGAGCAGTGGAATGTGTAAAATGCGGAGAAAAAATTATTCATCCTGTAGATTTAAACAATTTCAATCAATATAATGGTCTTAAAGGCAAAACCTACAGTGTCAAATTAAGAATTGTCGGCAACAGCCACGCAATCAGCATTCCAAAAGAAATAGTAGAATTTATAAATAGTGTTAATAGTAGAATGAGCGGGCATGTTAATGATGTTGTCAAATTGTGCTTCGAAGACTTCGGCAGATTAAGTTTAAAGTTTTTTGATTTTAATGAAAAAAAAATTGAAAATAATAGGGAGGAAATAAGAAAAAAATGGTGAGAAAAGACGCAAGATTAAAAGTAGTTGAATCACTGCAGGATGATGTTTACAAAGGTGTGGCAAGAATCGACCCTGAACTAATGCGCGAGCTTGGCTTGATGCGTGGAGACATAGTGGCAATAAAAGGAGGCAAAGAAACTGTTGCAATTGTTGACAGGGCTTATCCTGCAGATGTCGGAGAAAATATAATCAGAATTGATGGTTTAATAAGAAAAAACGCAAAAGTCAGCGTCGGAGAAATGGTGCTAATAAAAAAAGCACTTGTAAAACCTGCAGTAAAAGTAACAATAGCTCCGGTTCAGCAGGGAATCACAGTCCAGGCAGATACTGAAATGCTAAGAAACGCCTTGCTTGGCAGACCCATAACAAAGGGGGATATAATTTCTTTAGGTGGAGTGCATCGCAGGCGCGATTTGCTTTCCGACGGCTTCCCGGATTTTTTCGGCGATATAAATGACCTGTTCGGCCACTTTCCAGGTTTCAGGCAAATAAATTTTGTAGTTGTCTCAATTTCGCCAAATCAGCAATGCTTCATAAACGAAAACACAGAAGTTATTTTGAATCCGAAAGCAGTAGACATTTCAGAGACTGCAGTTCCAGGAATTACATATGAAGACATAGGCGGCATGCATGAAGAAACAAGAAAGATAAGAGAAATGGTAGAATTGCCATTGAAACATCCTGAAATTTTTGAGCGCCTGGGAATTGAGCCTCCAAAAGGAGTTTTGCTTCATGGCCCTCCCGGAACTGGAAAAACATTGCTTGCAAGAGCAGTCGCAAACGAAGCAGACGCCCATTTCATTCTGCTCAACGGACCGGAGGTAATGAGCAAATTCTACGGAGAATCAGAAAAAAAGATTCGCGATATATTTGAAGACGCGGAAAAAAATGCTCCAAGCATAGTCTTCTTCGACGAAATAGACGCAATAGCACCAAAAAGAGAAGACGTCCAAGGAGAAGTTGAAAGACGTGTTGTCAGTCAATTGTTAAGCATGATGGACGGCTTGAAATCTCGAGGAAAGGTAGTTGTCATCGGGGCGACAAACAGAATAAACTCGATAGACCCCGCGTTAAGACGCCCAGGAAGGTTTGACAGAGAAATAGAAATCTCTGTTCCAGGAAAAGAAGCCCGTTTAGACATACTAAAAATTCACACAAGAAACATGCCCTTGTCAAAAAATGTTACCCTTGATGTCTTGGCCGGAAAAACGCACGGTTTTGTCGGTGCCGATTTATCTGCTCTAACAAAAGAGGCTGCAATGAACGTCCTGCGTAAACTGCTTCCTGAATTAAAACTGGAAGAAGAGGAGCCAATTCCAAAAGAAGTCTTGGATAAAATAATAATAAAAGCAAATGATTTTGAAGAAGCGCTGAAAGTTGTCAGGCCTAGCGCAATGCGCGAAGTTTATGTAGAAACACCGAACATAACCTGGGACGATATCGGCGGCATGGAAAAAACAAAACAGGAATTGAAAGAGGCTGTTGAATGGCCGATTAGCCGCCCAGAATCTTTCAAGCGCCTCGGCATAAGGCCTCCTCGAGGAATTCTACTTTACGGCCCTCCTGGAACTGGAAAAACATTGCTTGCAAAAGCAGTTGCAAAAGAATCCGAAGCAAACTTCATCCATATTAAAGGCCCAAGCTTATTATCCATGTGGGTTGGAAAGAGCGAAGAAGGAGTCAGAAAAGTTTTCGAAAGAGCCAGGCAAGTCGCTCCCTGCGTTATTTTCTTCGACGAAATTGACTCTCTGGCTGCGCGGCGCGGTCTCGACCCGGGAACAAAAGCAACCGAGCGTGTTTTAAACCAGCTCTTGGCTGAAATCGACGGGTTAGAAGGACTAAAAGATGTAACAATAATCGGCGCAACAAACCGCCCAGACATGCTCGATCCTGCCTTATTAAGGCCAGGAAGATTTGACAGAATAATTCTGGCCGATGTTCCAGACGAGGAAAGCAGAAAAAAAATCTTCGAAGTCCATGTAAAGAACACTCCCCTCGCTGAAGATGTTTACTTGAACGAATTAGTAAAACTCACAGACGGCTTTGTCGGAGCAGATATCGAGGGCTTGGTAAGAGAGGCCGCCCTAACTGCATTACGACGTGATAAAGACGCAAAATTAGTAACTTTAGAAGATTTCGAAGAATCCCTGAAAAAAGTCCGCCCGAGTGTGTCAAAGGACACCGCTCAAAAATACAAAAAAATAGAAGAGCTCTATCTGAAGAAAGCAAAGATCGGCTTGGAAAACTCCGGGCCGATTTATACCGGATGATTTTTCTTCTTACTATTTTTTATAAATAGAAAAAATTATTATTTACCAACCCACCGACAGATTTTTATATTATCTCTACAAAAATTTAGAATGGCGCGCCATATCTTCGTTGACACAACAAGAGATTAACAAAAAAGACAAGGAATGAGAATTGTGGGTTGGACGATTATTGGTATTATGCTTCTCTTTGGTTTAGCCATGCTGCTAGATGGAAAAATAAAAGCTGGTCTAATTCTCATAATAACTGGAATTGTCTTGGGATAATAGGCAATTTGGGTGACAAAAGAAATAAAAAAATTTATGGCAGAGTCTAGATTTTTAAATTGAATTTAAAATTATTTCACTTCCCCTTAACTGTTTCCGACGCAAAAAAAGCCCTGTTAGACCAAACCTCTTGTGTCTTTCCGTCTTTCTCAAAAACAGCCGTCGCTACCGGAAGCTCGAACCTTCCAACAACTCTCAGCTCTGAAGAATAAATAACGTAAGAATAAACTCTCTCCTCGCCAGAAGAAAGTCTCTCAATGTTCCAAATTAATCTTCGCGTCGCATGATCAACTTTGTCAGGCATCTTGCCGAATTTTTCATAAATTTTTGTCATCGCAGGCAAAGAGTCAAAAACCTGTATTTTATCAACGTGTTTCTTGGACTTAACATGCAGATTAACTTTCAAAGCAAACTCCCCTCCGCGCGTCTTAACAAAAGAAACTGTCTTTGTCAAAGTTAAAGCAGTCTGCGAATAAATCTTCGCCATCAAGCCTACCAAAACAGCCAAAATCAAAATTATCAGCGGAACTGTGTAGCTTGTTGTTGAAGTCACACTCAAAGATTCCTTCGGAGCAATATCCTTTTCCCAAAGATAACTGACAAACAAGCCGTTTCTCTCGGAAGACACTGGCTCTGGCGAGTTGATTGTGAACAATCTAGAAATTATGTCTTTTTTAATTTCAACTTGAGCAGTCGTGGGAACATTCCCCTGGTTTGTTTTTGTAACTCTTGTTTTTCTTAATATAAACCCGCTCTTCTCCGTCTCAATCGATGTTCCTGTTTTTTCCAAATACTGCATCACTCCCTCAATTTCTGCCTCTTTATCATTAACCTCAATTTCTGCCTTGATTATATAAGCTCCTGCAACTATTTTTTCTGCCCTCGCTTTGTTAACTTCAACAGGAATCTTAATTTCTTGCTTTGGCCCAAATGATAATTCTTTTGTCGCGCTGAAAAATTCAGAATCAAATTTTATCGTGACATTCTCAACTCTTACACTCTCTTTATTTTTAACTATAACATTCGCGCTTGATTCAGATGGATTTAACGGCTCTGCGCTTATTTCAAACAACTCCTCTAAAGGAACAATTTTCAGAAATATCCTGTCCCTAAAAATTCCAGAATTTCTGCCCTTAACTTCATATTCAAAACTAAAAAGTCCGGGTTTTTTCACAATATCTTCGTTTGCTTTGACATAAAGCTCTAATCTCGAAACTCCCTCAGGAAGATTGTGTATCCATTCTGGCTCAAAAGAAAGCCCAACAAGAGAATAAATTTCAAAAACATCTGCTGCTCCGGTATTATTAATTATAAATTCGTAAAGCGCCCTGTTTCCCAGCTCTGAAACTATCACAGAACCCCTGTCAATTTTCTCTACAGTGAAATCCAAAGAGGAGACATTATTCAAAAACAACACAACAAAAATTCCAAGCAAAACAATAAACATGAAATTTACTTTTTCCATATTTTTATCACAATAAAATTATTATATAAATATTTAGATAGTGAAATTTTATGAAAAAATGATAATAGTCTCTGTAATAAAATATATTTTTTATGATATAAAACCTTAAATAGGTAATTGAAATGATAATCTCAATTAAAAATGAGAAAAGAAAATTTGGTTGTCCTAAAATTTGAATTTAATAATTGTTGTGTTGGTGTAGTTGGTATTAATGAAGTAAAACAAGATAATTTTAGTATGGACCTTGATAGAAAGACGTGGAGTTATCAAAGCTGGAGAGATATTCCAATCGGACAAAGGAGAAGTCTATACAACACTCATGCAGATGAAATCAGAGAAGGAATTATTGGAGTATATGACAGGACCAAGATTGGACACCTTAATTCCATGATCGCTGCGGCAACCGAATCTACAAGCGAAAGAGTAAGCTCTGACAGATATGATTACTTATAGTTCAATTACTTTTTCCATATTTTTATCACAATAAAATTATTTTGTCTTATCCCGAATTAATATTCATTCGACAAATAAGATAAACTCTGCTGTAAAGCAGAGTCTTATGAGGAAACTAAATAAGAAGAAAATAAAATGGATTGTGAAAGAAATTGAAAGGAGGGAGAATGGGCTTTACACGAT
>JACPHA010000009.1 GCA_016188825.1 Candidatus Pacearchaeota archaeon
TTATTGGTATAACGATTTAAAGCCGCATAAAGCTTTAAACTTTGATGAACTTGAAACACCATCAGAAGCTTTCATAAGGAAACTGAGAAAATGAAGAATCAAAAAAATATATCGTTAGGAAATATTAACGGGATAGAACAGTTGGTCTGTTTCTTGAACGTTGGGGGGCTAAGCTACTCTTCTTATCCTACCTGCCTTTATGTCTTCTAAACTTTGTTTAAATTGCCTCAATAAATCAAAATCTATCTTTTCTAGTTCTCTAAGCATCGCTAATTTTGCCCTCATTCTTTCATATTCATCTCTTGGTATAGATATCATTTCCATAATCGTCATGGAGAAGCCAAGTTTTTAACTCTTTCGGAGTTTTTCAAAAAATGTATTTGCTCAATTTCATTAAAATTCTTTATTTTTTAGTTATTTCCTTTAAAATTTGTTTTCCTTTTTTTGTCAGCTCATAAAACCTATAGAATTTATCTTCTGGGTTTTTACAAATAATCAATCCCCTATCAACTAATTCTCTCAATGATTTTGAAACATTATGAATACTGACTTTGCAGGAATCTGCTATTTCTTTTGGTATTTTCGGTTTATCAAGGCACAACAATACTGCTTTCCTTCTTTCACCTCGCAAAACAAAACTTAATAATGAATAATTTTTCATAAAGAAGAAGGTTATTCTTTATTTAATGGGTTAGTCATCTTTAAGGTATCGACTATGTATCTGATTTTTCGAAAAGATTTATAAATACTCTTTTATTATTGTATTGATGAATAAGAAGGGAGCTAACTACAATTTGCCCACTATAATATTGGGTGTCTTGTTTGTTGTTGCTGTCATAGTAATAATTTTCGTGTTTTATAATTCTCAAAATTCTAATGTAAAAACTACAACAACCAAAACAAACTCACAAAAAACACAAGGAAACACTCAACAAAGTGCTATTACTAATTGTGGTAATTCGGGGATACAGATTGATTTTTCTCAAAAATCAATAGAGAAAACAAATGAAAATAACTATAATTGCTTTAATAATTTGATTGAGACTTGTCAAAAAGCAGGATTAACATATGAAATTGAGGTTAGGGGGCTACTTGGCGTTAATCAAAAATACTCTCATTATTATGAACTTAAAGGATTTCAATCGGGCAAGTGCGTATTATATGTTAAGATGAATAGCTATGACTCTTTTTCTTATACTGATAAAATAGTTCAGTCTTTCTTAGACGGCGGTATGTCTCAAGAAGAGATTAATCAACAAGAACAAAAAATTTTTGAGGGCTTTCAACAGCTTGTGGGAAGGGACGGAGTTTGCAAGTATAGTGATACTGCCAATATCAAAGATTATTTTGATAAATTTGCAGAGGGAGAAATATCTGGTTCTACAGAAGGGTTTCCAAATGCAGAATGTTCTGGACCCTTTTTTGAATTTGTAGAAACTACTCCATAAACCAAAATGAGTCACTATATAGATAATATTTTGGAAAGAAGTGAGCATAAAAAATGGGAAGGAAAAATAAATCGAAAAGTAATGGTTACAGGACTAATTTTAGGTTTGGTAATAGTTATAGGACTCTCCGCTTTCTTCTTTGCTAAAGAAACAATAAACTATACTTCTAACGGAACTCCAAAACAAATAAGCGGTTTTTCCATAGGTTCAGTCGTTCTTGGTGTCGGATTATTAATAGTGATTCTGGATTTCTTTTCTAATTTTGTTGTAGAATATGCTATAACAAACAAAAGAGTTATTATAAAATCTGGTTTAATAGGAACCGACTATAAATCTATCTATTATGAGCAGATAAATCAAGTTGTCATAGATGTGGGGTTGATTGGAAAGATATTTGGAACAGGAAACCTGAAAATTGATACGGGAAAAACAGAGACTTATTCAAAAGGAGGCGGCGCAAAAGTGGGAGGAATGCAATATCAAAACATAAAAACGAGAACCATGTATGATGTTTTAAAAAACATTAATACTCCTTATGAAGTGTATAATTTTATTCAACCATCTATTACAGGTAGAAGAGAAAGTCTTTATTCTGGTAGAGCAGATAAAGAGTCCAACCCCCAATATTATAAATAAAAATTTTTCAAACTCTCGCTCTTCTTAATAAATTTGCATTTGTAACAACAGTTATTGAAGAAAGGGCCATTGCAATTTCTGCTATGACTGGATGCAACAAACCAGCAACGGAAAGTGGGATTGCAACAACGTTATATGCAAATGCCCAGAATAAATTCTGCTTTATTTTTCTGAATGTTGCTTTTGAAAGTCTGATAGCTTGAACAACTCCAAGCAAGGAGCCTTTTGCTAAAACTAAATCTCCTGCCTCGATTGCTATGTCTGTGCCTGTTCCCATTGCTATTCCTACATTGCTTTGCTTTAATGCTGGGGCGTCATTAATTCCGTCGCCTATAAAAGTTACAAAACCCTGCTGCTGCAATTCTTCTACTTTCTTTGCCTTGTCTTCAGGAAGAACATTTGCGATTACTTCTTTAATTCCGACTTGAGAAGCAATTGCTTTTGCTGTGAGGTCATTGTCTCCTGTTATCATTACCGTTCTATAACCTTCGTCATTTAGCAGGGTTATTGCCTGAATTGAATCTTCTTTTACTGTGTCGGCGACCGCAATAATCCCAAGAACTTTTGAGTTTTCAGAAACAATCATTGTTGTCTTGCCTTGTGATTCAAAATTATTAATCGTGAATTCGAAATCCCTTGTTGAGATGTTTTTTTCCTTCATTAAAGTTCTATTTCCAATCACAATTTTTTTCTTTCCGATTGTTCCTTCTACTCCTCTGCCACGGAGAATTTTGAAATTTAAAACTTGTTTATATTTTTTTAATTTTGCTTTTTCCACTATTGCTTTTGCAATTGGATGCTCGCTTAATTTTTCTAAAGATGCGGTAATTTCAAGCAGATAAGATTCTTTTACTTTTGAGTAAATGTCGGTAACTTCTGGCTTGCCTTTTGTTATTGTACCAGTTTTGTCTAAGACAATTATTTTTACCTGTTTCATTGTTTGAATTGCTTCCCCTTTCCTTATTAAAATTCCGCGCTTTGCTCCCATACCAGAACCAACCATTAATGAAATTGGAACTGCTAAACCAAGTGAGCAGGGACAGGCTATAACCAAAACAGAAACTGAAATGCCTATCGCCCTGCTTAAATCAGAAGTGAAAAACCACCAGTTAAAGAATGTTAAAATGGCCAAGGCTAAAATTATTGGAACAAAAACGCCCGTGATTTTATCTGCTAATTTTTGTATCGGAACTTTTGTTCCTTGTGCTTCTTCAACAAGTCTTATTATGTGCGCAAGAAAAGTATCTTTGCCTACTTTGGTCGCTTTTACGTAAAGAATTCCGTCTTGGTTGATTGTTGCGCCGATGACATTGCTTTTTGCTCTTTTTTCTGCAGGGAGACTTTCTCCAGTTACCATGCTTTCATCAACTGCGCTTTCGCCTTTTATTACAATTCCATCTGTTGGAATTTTTTCTCCGGGTTTTACTATTAATATATCCTCAATATTAACTTCTTCAATAAGAATTTCAATTTCTTTCTTGTTTCTTATAACTCTTGCTTTTTTTGCACCTAATTCGAGAAGTTTTCTAATCTCCGCGCTTGCTCTGCCTCTTGCTTTTGATTCTACGTATTTTCCAGTTATGAAAAAAGCCATTATCATCGCAGAAATACCAGAGTAATCTTGAACAAAACCAAAGAAACTGAAAATACCAGTAAGATAAGCAATAACTGTTCCTAACGCAATTAGAGAATCCATGTTAAAGTAAAATGTAAAGAGGCCGCGAATGCCTCCGCGAATCGTTGACCAGCCGAAAAGAAAAACAACTGGAAAACCGAGAACTAAAATAGTGATTACTGTAGTTTTCTCTTCAAATAGGCTTATGCCGAAAAATCTTTCTGAAAGCATGAAAAATGCAATTGGGATTGCGAAAATCCATGAACCAAAAAGTTTTCTTTTCCAGCTTCTAATTTCTGATTCTTCTATGCTTTCTTCGTGATGATTGTGGTTCATTTTCCAATCTCTCCCTTATCTAGAGTTGCATTTGTAAAGTCCTCTTTAGTAATTAAAACATACTTATGTACAGATTTTATTAATTCATTTGAAGTAGAAAAAAACGCCTTTCTTCCTTTCTCATAATATGTATAAAGAATTGTTTTGACACTATTTTCACTAAGGTTTTTTATTACTGGAACAAAATCGCTGTCAGATGAAATTAAGATTATCTTTTTTATTTTAGGAAACTTGAAAGATACATTTGTTAAATCCATAGCAAGTAGAACATCAACAGCTTTTTGATAATATTCAAATTTTCCGTCTATTTTTAATCTCTGGCATCTCCCTTCTTTAACCTGTATCCCCTTCTCTTTTAATTTATATATAAATTTATCATACCCTTCTCTTTTCTTTTCTTCTTCTTTTGTCGGTTTTGGGCTTTGAAAAGGAGGGGCCGTATAAAGAAAGATATGTTCACATTTGAGTCTTTGTTTTTTAGCAATATTTTCCGCAAAAGAATATCTATCAAATTTAATGTATTTGCCTTTGCCAAAATGTTTGGCTAGTTTAGATAAGAATGCCTCATCAATAAAACCAATAGTATTCTGAAAATGAAAAGACTCATCCGGCAACCCTTTCGGATTACCGGGGTTCATATTAAGATAATTACTTTGTTTATCTTTATAAACTTTTTGTTTTATTTGGCCTTTATATTCGTGGTTTTCCATTTTTATTCTTTTTCAACTGCTAATGCTTTGTAGCCTGTTCTTGCAACTGCCTTTTTTAGCTCCTCATCAGAAACAGAGTCTTCGCACTCAACAAAGCCTTTTCGCGTTAACAAACTCACAGTTACGCCTTTAACTCCTGAAACTTTCTTCAGACTTCTTTCAATGTTATTTGCACAGCTTGCACAGTGCATTCCTTCAATTGTTATTTTAACTTTTTTCATTTTTGCCTCCGTCTATTTTTGGTTTAATTGAATATTTTGTTATTTCAATATTACAAGAACTGTTATTTCTGCACCATGCCCCGCATTTTTCTGCTGTTTTCTTGTCTTTATAAAATAATAAACATTCCTCGCATCGATAACAATTATTTAATTTCTTTACCATTTTATTTCTTCTGCAATTGTTTTACCAGCCATGCGATTAGAAGCACCAGAGCTATAACAACCAACAGCATGAAAAGCCAGGCGAAAATCGGCATGAAACCGTAGCTAAAGCCAGACATCATTCTGTAGCCGGGCAAATAGCTCATCATGCCGAAGCCAGATAGACTACTAAACAAAAACAAAGCCAAAACAACTGCCAAAATAATTATTATTACCTCTTCATTTTTCATTTTTTATTTCTGCCTCCTTTCATTTCTCTTAAAATATGAATGCAATAGTTAAACATATGCCTGTCTATCGTTTCCATGATTGGCTTAATTGTTTCTGCGTTTAGTTTATAATATCTAAATTTACCATCAATTTCTACTAAAACAAAACCACAGCGCTTTAGTCTTGCTAAATCGTGAGAAACTGCTGTTTGATCCATTTTAAGCTCATTCATTATTTCAGAAACATTTTTTCTGCCTTTTCTAAGAAGGTTGATTATTTTCAATCTTGATTCTGAAACAAGGGTACTAAAGAATATTTTGTAAGAGTCATAAATCTCTTCCTCAGTAATATGTGCATGATGCTTATGTTCTAATATGCTTTTATTTATCATATGATAGTTTAATACATATTACTATTTAAACTTTTGTATATTCAAATTTGTTATAGTCTGCTTTTCTATTTTCTGGCATGGAATAGCTAAAACGCATAAGATATATAACGACGACAATAAGTCCAATTTCTAAACCTTTAGAGAATATGTCAATTGGGGAAACATCTTCAACCCTGCCGGCTTCGGGCCCAAAGAAAGGAATTCCTATTGTTCTGGTGATAATATATAACATTATAATAAAAAGATTGCCAGCTAAACCACACACATAAAGAAATTCTAAAGATTTTTTGCTTTTTATTACCCCTCGAGGATGCCTTCTTACTTGAAAAAGAAAAATCATTCCGTAACTTACTTGTACCATTGCAACAATAATAAAAAATAAGCCATACCCCCACCACTCCCTAAAATGATCTGTGATAAGGGCTGCGTGAAGAAGTCCTGCACTTATTGATAATACAGATGCTAACTCAGTAAAGTAAGGTATTTTTAAATTGGTTTTTCTCTCATATTTATTGCTTATTCCAATCAAAGCAAGTCCAGTTAATACAATAATTAAACCATATGGAATAGTTTCCAAAATAGAACCTTCACTAGATTCAGAATCGGCTTCTTTAATTTTTTCTAATAGTAAACTATTGTATGTCTGAGGAATAAATAGCCACATAAGACCAAGAATCACAACAATAATCCCAGCAACATAAAGCCTAGCGATAGTCATAAATTTACGGACTGCATGAAACTTTTTAAACCTATTTAGCGCTTTGTCATTGAATATAAACTGGCAGAAAGAACCAGAATAACTAGCGCTTGGACTTCAAGTCCATTGAAAGGCAGAGAAGCAAATGAGAAGGAAATTCCAATTGCGCCAAGTATCAAAGGAAAAAGTCCTGTGAGGCAAAGCGGGCAAACACCTGTTGCCAAGCCACCAAGAGTTCCCAAACTTGCTAGGGTTTTTGCGTCCGTGCATTTTTTTCTTTCTTTATAATTAAGGTAGAGTAAAACTGAATTTATTGAAACTAAAAATCCAATGATTATTGAAAATAAAAACGAAAGACCAAGCTCAAACCAGTTAAGAGTTTTAGCATAAATTATTATCAACGGAATGTTTTTGTAAAAACCGCTCAAAATAATTAATAGAAATAGATAGAGAAAAAAGATTAAAATTAGATAGAAAATATATGGTTTTTTAAAAATGGTTTTTATTCCTGCCATCGGAGATTATTCAACAATTAATGTGCCATAACCCATTCCCATTGAGCAAGAAAATTTGAATGTGCCTTTTTGCGTTGGCGTGAAGTCAAGAGTGTCTTGTGCTGTTTTAAGATATTTTGAAATTCCTAAATCACGAAGTGTGAAAGAGCGCAAACAGCCTGAAACTTTTTCGTCAAGAGAAATACTTACTGGCTGTCCTGCTTTTACTTTTATTGTGTCTGGATAATAATTATAGTTTTTTGTGCTTAAAGTTATTCTTTGAATTTCCCCATTGTTCACTGCGTTTCCTGTAATAGTGTTGCCATTAGGCTTTGTTGAGCTGGCAAATACAAATCCTCCTATGACTAAAACTATCACTCCTAAAAACAAAAGTATTGTTGTGTTTTTCATCTTATTATTGGTTCTTTTATGGTTTTAAGCTTTTCGTTTGCCCTGTTAATTATTGAAATAGCGCGCTTCTTGGGCCGAAGACAATAAACCAGGTTGTTATGGCTATTAAAATAAATGTGATGACAATACTGAATAGATTATCTTGTTTTTTATGATTTGTAACTTCTTTCATTTCTTTGTAAATCATATAATTTAAACCAAAGACAATGAATGCAGAAATTATGAAAACTATAACGCTTATTGCTTTAAGGTTATCATTTAATAACATGAATGCTGTCATTGCTCCCATTAAACCGCCCATGAATCCAGCCATTATTCCTTCCATCGTTCCCATTATGCCGCAGCATTTTCCGTTGTAAATTCCGAATATTATTCCTAAAACCATGCCGAAAACAGAGCCGACAAACATTCCGTTTGTTGAGGCAACAAAAAAGCCAGGCAAAAATCCAAAAATCATGCCTGTTGTCATGCCAACCATCATTCCTGACATGCATGGCATTTCTTTGTATGCCTTTACTTGTTTTATCGCGGGAACAACAAGCGCATAACTTAAAGCTGAGAAGAATAAAGATACTCCATATTTTCCAATAAAGTCTGTAATATACCTGAATTTAAGGAAATATAAAATTGCTAAGAATGCAAAAGAAGTTAGTAAAGAATAAAAAAGTGTTTTTATCAATTCTCCTTCAATTCTTGCGCCATTGAGTTCTTTCATGAATTCTTTGAATGCCATGATTAGTATTAATTAAAACGTTTTATAAATTCTTCGTTGATTGTTTTTCTTTCTTTCATTTTTACTAAACTTTTTTAGGTAGTGATAAATTTTCTGATTTTAACTTCGTCATAATTCTCCAGTATTTCAATCTTATTAAGTTTGGTTAGTGCAATTTTTGCATCCATTCCTTTAAAAGGAGCGACATATACATAATTATATTCATTGGCAAAAACTTCAAGTTTAGTAATGAGATCCGTTTCACATCGGTAATCTTTGCAATTGTAATTAATAATAACTCCACCACGACCTTTCTCAACGCCATCTGCATGTTCAAGCATGTGTTTTTGGATTACAATGGGCATCGGTTCTTTTAAAACATGGGAGGAGGGGTTTGATTCAATATGGCCTTTAATATCTGTTGGAGGCAGCCTTTCAATGCTTGAAACTCCCCACATAATCCCTACGATTATCAAACCTATGATTATTATAAAAATGCTCCAATTTCTTATTTTCTTTAGTGGCAAAGATTTCTTAGGTTTCTGAATTAATTCTGAATGCTTTGCTTTATTATGCATGGCTAAACCACCGGCATCTTTAAAAGTTCTATTGCAAATTTCGCATCTTGCTCTTTCGGCCATTATTTTTTTTATTTTTTAAAATTATAACGCAATAAGAAAAGAGATAAAAATAAATAAACAAAAAAATAGATTTTCTTTATCCCGCGAGTTCTGCGTCAATTGCTTGCTTAAACACTGAATATGGTTGTGCCCCGGAAATTAGATTTCCATTTAAGAAAAATCCTGGCGTCCCTTGCACTCCTGCTGCACTTCCTTCTGATAAATCTTTTTGAATTTCGCTCTTATACTTGCCGCTATCAAGACAGCCCGCGATGTCGTATCCGATTGCTTGTGCCCATTTTTTCAATTCATCTTCTCCAACATAGGAAACTGTTGAACTTACTGTACCACCATCAAGTTTGTTTTGTTCTTCAAAGATTTTGTCGTGCATTTCAAAGTAGGCTGTATCACCCCCCTTCTCTCGCGCACATCTTGCTGATTCTGCATAGGGAATTGCTCCGGGATGAAATCCTAATGGAAAATCTTTATACACAAACTTAACTTTGCCGGTATCAATGTAATCTTTTTTTATTTGAGGCAAAGTATCTTGCCAGAATTTCCTACAAAATGGGCATTGATAATCTGAAAATTCTATCAATGTTACTTTGGCTTTTTTCTCACCCAATGTCGGTGCCCCCTCAATGCTCACTTCAACCCCCTCATTTTGAGTTGGAATATTGGGCGAAGGGTTGTTGATTACTTGTCCTGTTAGAGTTGTTGAAGCATTATCGTTAGTAAAAAAGATAAATGCTCCGATAAGAAGCAGAGCCACTAGCAAAAATGTTGAGTATTTCCATAAGGACTCTTTCTTTATTGTGATTGTTTCACTTTCCATTCAATGTTAACCTCCTTTCAGTTGTTCTTTGAAGTTTTAATATTCTTATTAGGATATTTTATATATACTCTTGGGTCTGAACAGACATATTAAAAAAGGCTAAAAAGCTTGTTTTTGAGCTCTAGAACGTTCATAAACATATTTTAGACTCTTAGGTAAATAGAAAGAGTCTTTCCTTGTTCTATCCTTTTTATTATTCCCCTTCTTTCTAGTTCTTGCAAAACATAGCTTAGTTTGGCTTTAGACATATCTAATCTTATTCTTAGAGTATTTTGTGTTATTCCTTCTTGCTCTCTCACTGCTTTTACAACTTTCTGCTCAAATGGATCAAGGGCCTTTAATAACATCTGAAATTTTGCCTCTGTAATTTTTTCTACTTTTTCTTTTTCCAATTTTTCTAATATCGCTTTTTCTGTTTTGTTAAAGAAAATCAAGTAAAAACCAAGCGCGAAAAGGAAAGAGAAAACTCCAATTCCTATATGGCTGACAGACAGCGCTTTTTCAATGCCGATGCAATCTTTAGACGGGAAACAGCCGAGTTCTTTGCTTTGTTGCGAGAGAAGAGAAGCATAGTAAAGAAATAACCCCCCGATTGCTATACTTATCACTATTAATAATATGCCAAGTTTCTTATTTTCCATTTTTATATTAAATAAAAGAGATATTTAAGCTCTCCTATTTCTATTGGTGATTCTCTATTAAACAACACCCGCAGACGCAACAATATACTAACACCCAAAACTATAAAAAAACTTCTAACTCCTTTTTTTATGAAAAAAGATGAAGTAATGCAAATAATCTACGAAAGAATTAATTTTAAAAAAACAGGTGAAAGTACCGCTGATCACGATAGATTGGACATGTCTGGTTATGTCAAGAATTTAATTGTCAGAATTCTTGGTGTCCAAAAGTCCAAACACACACAAGGACTTTTTGATGATAACTCTATTTATTCAAATTTGGAATTGATAGAACATCCAAGAAGATACAAAAAACATTATCACAAAAGAAGCAATGTTGAATCGACGAACATGAGCAAGAAAATACTGCACGGAGAAAAAGTTTATTCAAAATTGTCCTATGCAAGGATTAACGAAGAAACTCTGAGATGGATAAATCATAATATTAATGTTCTAAACAGAGCAAAACATGAATGGAATATTATTCCTAAATTCATACAGTAGATTTACACATGGCCCTGACGAGTTGTATAGAGGATTGTCGGGGTTGATTTTAGAATTTTCTGTTTTGTCATAGACTATCAAGGGAAAGTCATAGTAAATTGGTAGAAAATTTATGTTTTTCACTACAGGATTAATTAATAGCAATTCCGCCAATGACCAAATCACATGTCGCCAGCCCCCAAAGAAAGATTTATAAGTATTAGAAATTTATTTCTACTATAAATTAACAAAAGAGGAAAATGGAGAAAAGTTCAGAATTGAAGCAGGAGCATTACTTTGTTTTAAAAGATGGTTTAGTGGTAAAAGACCTTGAAGAATTGCAAAAAACAATGAAATCCATGAGTAAAGAAACATATTCTCATCACGTAACAAGAGAAAAAAACGACTTTTACAATTGGATAAAATTTATTCACAAAGAAAACAAACTATCAAGGGAAATATTAAAGGCAGACAATCCGAAACAAATGGGGTTAATAATTGCGAATCACTTGACAAATCAACGGATGAAAAAAGCCCTGATTGAGCTTAAATTGATTGAAAAAGCAAAAGCAATTCCAAATTACACAACAAGATCAAAATTAATATCCTCAATAAAAAAAGCATTTGAAATTTAAAATGGCAAACGGAAATGTTTTAGGAGTTATTGCAATTAAAGGAGGGGTTGGTAAGACAACACTCGTAGCAAACTTAGGAGCAACTCTCGCAAATAAATTTGATAAGAAAGTTTTGTTGGTTGATGCAAATTTCTCAACTCCGCATTTAGGTTTGTCTCTTGGGTTGGCAAATCCGCAAATTAGCATCCATGATGTTCTGAACCATGAATCTACAATTTTCAAAGCACTTTACAAACATCCAGCAGGATTTCATATTATTCCCGGAGCACTAACAGGAAAAAAAATTGACCCTCTTGGCCTGAAACAATCGCTCGCTCCTTTAAAGCCTTATTATGATTTAATAATTTTGGATTCTTCTCCTGCCTTAAACGACGAAATGTTTGCAGCAATTTCTGCTTCAGATAAATTGCTTGTCGTAACTTCCCCAGATCATCCAACTCTAAGCTCAACACTGCATGCAGTAAAAATTGCAAAACAAAAGAAAACCCCGGTTATTGGACTTGTTATTAATAAATCAAGAAACAAAGGATTTGAAATTTCAAAAGAAGAAATAGAAAACCTTGCAGGTTTGCCCGTTCTTTCAATTCTTCCAGACGACATTTCAGTCTTAAAAGCCCTTTCGTTTTCTGCGCCAGTCACTCTCTACTCTCCATATAAAAAAGTTTCAAGAGAATATAGCAAATTGGCATCAGCTTTAATTGGTGAAACTCCTAAGAGTTTCTTTAATTCAATAAATAATTTCCTAACCGAGATGTTTACATTCGGGAAAAATAAACAAAATTGAAAGGAGGGTTTGAAAAATGGCAAAAACGAAAAAAGAGTATGTGGCGCGGTTTTTGGCAGATGCAGAGCCAGCAAGATGCTTCTGGTGCTCAGATGGAAAAATAGTATGTAATCTTGCCGATTTGCCGGAGGCATTGCAAAATATGAGCGACGAAACGTTTAATTATCATGCAAGCAATGAGAAGAACGACTTTTGCAATTGGGTACACGACGTTATCGGCGATAAAAATCTCGCTGCTAATCTGAAGAAAATAAAAAATAGAATCGTCGCCGCAAAAAAAATAAAAGAAAGAGTTGAGTATCTAAGATATCTGAATAGAATTGATTAATTCTTATTTTACTGATATAGAAGAAAATGACCAGGTTTTATATACTCGGTAATGGAAATATGTTGGTTTGCATGGACAAAAACGCGCGAATTAGAGACTTCTATTACCCCTATGTTGGTCAGGAAAATCATGTTTCTGGAAACGTTCATAGAGTTGGGGTCTGGGTTGAAGATGAATTCAGCTGGGTTTCGCTGGAAGAATGGAAACTTGATATAAAGTATAAAAAAGATACATTAGTAAGCCATGTAAGAGCAACAAGCGAAGAATTGAATGTAGAACTTTTAATAACCGAAGCAGTTCATCCGGAAAAAAATATATTTATAAGAAAAATCGAGGTTAAAAATAAAGAAAAAAAGAAAAGAGAAATAAAAATTTTTTTCGGTCAACAATTCAATATTTCTGAAAACGACATAGGAGAAACAGTATATTACAATCCTCTTTTAGATTCGATAATAGATTACAAGGGCAGAAGGTATTTTTTAATCGGAGGCATAGCAGAAGAAAAAAGTTTTGACGATTATGCAACCGGTTTGGCAGGAGAAGTTGATAGGCTTGGAACATATGTTGATGCAGAAGATGGAATTTTAAGCAAAAATGCAATTGAACACGGTTCTGTTGATTCAACAATTGGGTTTACTTTAAACCTCCCGCCCAATTCGGAAAAAACAATTTATTACTGGATAACTGTAGGAAAAAAAATCGGAGAAGTATCGGAACTAAGAAGTTTTATTTTAGCAAAAAAACCAGAATTTTTGATTGACTATACAGAAAATTATTGGAGAAAATGGGTTAGCAAAGAAAAAATCAACTTTGCAGATTTAGACGACAAGATAAAAGATTTATTCAAAAGATCTCTTTTGATTGTAAAAGCTCAGACAGACAGCGGAGGCGCGATAATCGCTGCTAATGATTCCCACACATTTAGATTCAAGCAGGACACCTATAGTTATATGTGGCCCCGCGATGGAGCATTAATTGCGCGCTCTCTTGACCGCCTCAGTCATAAAGAAATGACAGAGAAGTTCTTTAGATTTTGCGCAAATGTTTCAACTGCCGATGGTTTCTTACTGCACAAATACCGTCCAGATGGCTCTTTGGGAAGCTCCTGGCACTCATGGCTCAAAGGCAAAAAAATTCAGCTTCCGATTCAAGAAGATGAAACCGCGCTTGTTTTGGATGCTCTATGGAAGCACTTTTTAACCTATAAAGACAAGGAGTTCGCACACTCAATGTATGGATTCATAAAAAACGCCGCCGATTTCCTCGCAGTTTTTAGAGACAAAAAAACAAAATTACCTAAGGAAAGTTATGACATCTGGGAAGAAAAGCTGGGAATTCACACTTTCACTTGCTGTACCGTCTACGCGGGTCTTCAAGCAGCAATGAACTTTGCTAAAATTTTTAGCACAAAAACAGATTATAAAAAATACGAAAAAGCCGCAAAAGAAATCAGGGAAGCAATAATTAAATATCTCTACGACGAAAAAGAAAAAACTTTCATAAAAGGCATTTATTATGACACAGAAAATAACCTTCACAAAGATTTCACAATTGACGCAAGCACAGCCTATGGAATTTTCGAATACAATGTTTTAAGCGTCAATGACAACAGAGTAAAAAACACAATGGAAAAAACACTGGAAAAATTATTTTGCAAAAGCCCAAGTTGCGGTTTAGGAAGATACGAGAATGACCAGTATCACAGAACAAAAGGAAGCAATATAAGCAATCCTTGGTTTATTGCTACTCTGTGGCTAGTAGAATATTATATAGCAAAAGCGCAAAAAAAAGATGATCTTTTACAAGCGAAAGAACTTTTGGAATGGGTAGCACAAAAAGCCTTGCCAACCGGAGTTCTTTCAGAGCAAATAGATCCAGTTACAGGAGAATCTCTTTCGGTAGCGCCGTTAACATGGAGCCATGCAGGTTTTATAATTGCGGTTGATAAATATCTTGAAAAACTTGAAAGTTTAAAGAAGAAATAAAAATTTAATTTGCTTTAATCATAAATGTTTTTTCTATGTCCTGCTTCAATTACATAAATAATATTTTTATCCGTTCTAATCTCTAAAATTGCCCGATGGTCTCCTGCTCGCATTATAAAATATGGTGCGCCTTCTTTTCTTTTAACAAAATGAAATGGCCTAATTCTTATTCTTTCTAGCACCGCGATTATTCTTATTTGTATTTCTCTAGGCAATTTATTAAACTGCTTCTCCGCAGTTCGTGTAAATTCTACAGAAAACATTATTCACCCATCTTTCTTTTTAAATTTTCAAGAGAGATTGTCTTTTTTTCTTTTATTTCCTTTTTAGATTGCTCTATATTCTTTTTTGTAGCTTCTGAAAACTCCAATCTATCTTCCACTAAATCCCAAATTATATTTTCATAACTTTCCTTACTATATACTTTCATATTTCTAAGCCTTTCTAATAGTTCATTGCTTACCTGAATTGTTGTGTCCATAGTTTCCTATATAACTACCTATATATAAGCCTTTCTATTATTTCGGCTCTGCGTGTAAATTAGTCCTCTAATCTTTTGTAATATGATATTTTTCTAAAATTATAGATAATTATTCTGGCCGTGACTTGAGTTAATTTGCAACTAAATCTTTATTTTGTTATTATGCCAAATGTTCTTTTTATCGATGAATGAAAGCTACACTGTTACAGTTTTCAGAAACTTCACAAATGGCACAAATTTCCTAACAGCTTTCGTTAACAACTCACAAAACTCGCCGTCAAAACCGGTTGTCTTTTCAGTTGTTCTGCCTGCACCTCCAGAAAATAACCAAACCGGCAATCAAACAAACAACCAGACAGGAAACTAAAATTCTTAATAAAATACAATTCTTTAGAACAATTAAATTTATATATTTATAACTATTTTAGAATTGCAATCAAATGAGAAAAAAAACAATTTATGCTGGCCTTGCGGGAGCTGTTTTTGGTTTAGCCGGGCATTCATTAATTGCCAAAAAAGATAATTCTATTCGGTCAGGTGACAGGACAAACATCTCCGCAGAAACAGAACATGAAGAAGCCTACATAGAAGAACTTCCAAGAGCAAGTTTGGAAGAGATATTGAAAAATTCTCATGCAATTTCCCCACCAAATGAAAACAGGCTCAGAAATTCAGATATACTTGTTGTTTATAACACAAACGTCGATGGAAGCTGGTGCCCAAACTGTTTAGCATTGAAAAAAACAAAATACTGGGAAAATATAACATCTGATTTTGCAGATAAAAATGTTGGTTTTTTATTGCTTGACTCCCCTTCTCCTGCACCGGAAGGGAAACTTCGAGATATTGTTAGTTCTTTACAAATTAAAGGTCCTCCAAGTATTTTAATATTTAATAATAAAGATGGAAACCTAGGATATTTAGCAAACGTTAATTACACCAATCCAGCCGACACGCTGGGAGATACAAGAAAAAGCATAAATCTTGCGCTAAACGGAGAGATCTCTCAACCAGAACCAATAAAAATAGACAAAGAAGGTTTCAAAAATTATCGCATGGGTTTTTCGCCCTCTTTTGACGATAATAATAAAGAACCGCACTTTGATAAAATTGCCGTCTTAACAGCCCTCGCCAGATTTGGTTTTCAAAACAGATATTCATACGATCCAAATAAAGACGAAATCATGATTAAATTAAATTTAGAAAATCCAGATGAATTTTTATTCGCCAGAATCTTTGATAGAGATCCAAATACGCCAAGAAATAGTAATAGGTGGGTTCTAAATCAAATTAGTAATTCCATCTATGATAGAGCAATTGAAAAAAGAAAAATAAACAGGTCTTTTGCCGAGGCCGGAGATAAAATAAATGCGACATTGGAAGAATTGGGGAAAGAGGACCCGGTAGTTATGAACACAGAAGAACAATTGAGAAGAAAAGAAAGGCATAGAGAATTTCACGCAAAATTTTTCCACTTTACAGATCCTTTTTTGCCTCATTACATAAAAGACAACTTTGAGAAGTTTGTTTCCGAGATGCAATCGAGGGCGCTCGGAACAGCCGAATCATATTCTTGGATTGAAGAATTCACTTCTAGTGAGGCAAGGGATAAAATTATTGTCTGGGCAGAAAAAAATGGTAAAAAATATGACATTAGAAGACTACCAACCGGAAGGGAAATAAGAGATTTCGGATCTGGATTAAAACTAAGTAACAAAGGGATAGAATCGCTAATTGACTCTTTAAACATGCTAAAGAGAGAATATAGAGCTCTAGAAGACCATAATTTGTGTTTTGCTGACATCACAGCTCCTTTGCCTCCAATTCAGAAATTAATAGATGAAACTGACACAGCCGTTATTTTTCGCGAGCGCAGAAGAGACAACATTCCAGGAAAAACAGCATTGTTAGGTTCTCAACCAAACGTTCCTAATCCTTACGATGTGTCTGATATATATTTTCTTAATGTCTTGAGGTTTCAACACGATAATAATTTAAAATTCTTTTATCTCCCATTAATTAACGCAGGATTTGGTTTTGTGCATCCTCCTTTTATAGGAGGTCCAGCCACTCTCACAGATTACCTTGCCGACCCAAGTTACGGTGATGGAATATTTGTATTTAAAAGAGGAAAGGCCATAAGCAGAATGTTTTCTTATGACGTAAATCACGAAGCATTAACAAATGTTTTAACAAGATAAAAACTTATCCAATTCATATATACTTACAATGGCAACCCGGACCTTCACAACTGCATGACTGTCTAAAATCGCTACAATCAACATATGGACCCCATTTTCCATTATTTTGGCAAGTTGTTTGATGTCCTCCGCCAGTATCTGTATAGCAATAAGTCTTGCCGCCTGGTGAGCAAGATCCTCCCTCTTCAGGGTGTGATACTGAACCACCACCAAAACCTCCACTCCTAAGAGTAAAAAATGAGCAGAAATCTGAATCTTCGCCTCCTTCTATATAGCAAGCTGACCCTGCATAGTAAGCAGAAACAGTTGATTGTTTTTGTAACAAAATTATTCCACTCACCAAAATTAGCAAAGAAATAACTGTTGCAATAATGTATAAAGTTATTTTTCTAATTTTCATTAATATCACTAGTTTAATCTATATATAAGTCTTTCTTCTAAATTTTCTAACAAAAAAGTAGTAAATTTTTGGTTAGGTGTATAGTTCTTAGTTGAATATACTGAAATATTTAACATAAAAGATAAGATAATAATCCTCTCCTAGATATTGTAGTTAATTATTATAATTATTTTCTGACGTTTAAAAATAATGAAACCATATACTATAGCTAAAGTCTTTAATCTTTGACCTGCAGGACTTTAGTTATATTCGCGGGACTTAACGTAAATGGTAAAAAACTTAAGTCCTGCGCTATATTGATATTCTAAGTTTGAAGAAAAAATGTGATAACATTATGATTATTGTCTATGTTTACAGATACGTTTTTAGGAGAATTTCTGCTCAATTACCATGTTCAATTAGCCATGGGCTGTGCGCTAACATTTTTATTCTCCACAGCTTTCACAACTCTTGTCCCACACTCAGGACAGAATTTCTCATCTCCATTAAGAGTTAGTTGGCAACCAGAACATTTCAAAATTTCCTTCTTTTTCTCAATAATTGTTTTATACCCTGACTTTTTCCCAGACACAAGAGCCGAAAAAGCCGCGTACACCTCTTCATTATCCTGATATTTTCGCAAATCTATGCAACTTCCCATTTCTGATATAATTATTTGCTATTTAAAAATTTAATCCTCATTAAATTTTTTCAAAATTAATTCAATAATTTCTTTTTTGATTTTTTCTCTTAGTTTATTTGTATTCGCCCACATTGCATAAGCTTGCCATCCACGATAACTTTCAATAATATCGCCAAAACCGACTTTATCTTTCTCAAATGATATAATCTTCCTTTTCATGCCGCTTATATTTCTCTTTCTCAATAGTTTATGATGATAAAAATTTCTAAATCCAACAAAATCAATACTTCTAGAAAGTGGAATTATCCTAGACTTTTGGGGATGGAGTTGTATTTTCAATTTCTCACTTAAAAAACCATTTATCTGCTCTCGCCACATAATTAGTTGTTTTGCTGATTTTTGCAAAATAACAAAATCATCAACATATCTTATGTAATACCTCGCTTTTAATTTTTGTCTTCCCCCTGTTTAATATTTTAAATAATATTCTTCAGGTTTTTTTGAAACATCAATTATGGACCATATCCATGCAACAGGAATCCAAATAATTGTTAGACTTAAAATCAAATTGAGCCAAAATTTCCATGAATCATCTTGATAAGTATACAACCATGTCCAAAATGCAAATAATACGGCAAGTATCACTACTGTTGTTTTACTTTTCTGAATTTTTGATTTTTTCATATAATATAAAATATTATATAATATTTAAATCTTGATTATTTAGCATACTAATTACCAATTAGTAATTATTTATAAATCTTCTCATTATTAATTAGCATGTTCTATCCCGTTAATATTTCCTAACGATATATTTTTTTGATTCTTCATTTTCTCAGTTTCCTTATGAAAGCTTCTGATGGTGTTTCAAGTTCATCAAAGTTTAAAGCTTTATGCGGCTTTAAATCGTTATACCAATAAA
>JACPHA010000008.1 GCA_016188825.1 Candidatus Pacearchaeota archaeon
GAAATCTAGAGAATAATGTTTATAATACAAATATAAATGTTGTTGTAAATGCTCCTGATGTTTATGGTTATATTAACAAATATCGAGCAATTGTAAATGAGCAGAATAACATAGGAGCAACAATTTACAATGATGGTTTTCTAACTGCAACAAATGTAAATGCTAAATTTTATACTCTTGACAGAGAATGGAACGGGACAGATTATGAAGAAAGCAATTTACAATTAATTGATGAAGTTATTGTTGGAAGTTTAGCTTCTAATGGTAGAATAGACATTAATTTCTCATGGACACCAACTGAAAGAGGTTATCAAAATGTTAAATTAGTCTTAGATGCTCCTGGAGATGGAAATCTAGAGAATAATGTTTATAATACAAATATAAATGTTGTTGTAAATGCTCCTGATGTTTATGGTTATATTAACAATGCTCCTGATGTTTATGGTTACATAAGAACAAGAGCAGCTCTTGGAATTAACGAAGAAACCCCATTATATGTATCAATCTTTAACGGAGGATTTTTAGCTGCACAAAATGTCAGAGCAGAGATTTATGATATAACGGGCACAAATAGAAATTTAATATGGGACAAAGAGATTGCAAGTATTGAGCCACAGGACGTTATCTATGAAATTTTTAATTATAGCTCTGACATTAGAGGAGAACATGTTTTACAACTTGAAGTCATAGCAAATAACGACTACGATTTATCAAATAATATTTATAATGTAACAATACTAATTGGCGATTTGGTTAATGTTACATTTTTCACAAACCAACTTAATAGTTTTGAATCTTTTCTTGCATATGGCTATGGCAGTAAAGGCGAACTTGAAGATGATTATATATTTGATGGTTCTATAACTCTTAGTTTAATAGACGCTGAACCCAATATTTTAATTGGATACGTAAACCAACAAAACCGAACTTCTACGGGGTTTGGAACAATTTTTATTGGTTCAGATTTAAATCCTGTCATGCACACAATTGGAGATATTATATACAGTGACGTATATGCAGGAAATTTGATTCTTTATACAACTTATATATTAATTCCTGATTGGACCTACAACAAGACAAGAGTGATTCTGGAAGAAGATTTGGATTTGGCAGGAATTCCTGCTGGTGTTGAAGAAGAGCTGTCTTTATTTACTTGCTCAGATTGGGACCTTAATAAAAGAAAGTGCATGACAAGCTGGCAAGGGCCAATTGAGGGTGGGAAAAGAATAAGACAAAGAACAATTAGTATTAGTGGTGACTCGGAAAGAGTTGAAGCCTTTGCTTTAGGAATTAAAAAAGTAGGAGAGTGCAGTGAAACAGATTTTGGCAGAGATATTTACAATAGAGGAAATACAACATCTATAGATCACTATGGAAATAACGCGACATTGACAGATTATTGCCTCTCAAGAGATGGAAAGGATTTGGTAGAGTATTACTGCAGTGCAAATGGAGCTGTTATCAGAGAAACAATTTCCTGTAATTTAGGATATACTTGCCATGAAGGGGCATGCGTTTCAGATATTACTAGGGTTATACAACCTACAAAGGCGGAGCCAAACCCCATGAAAAAGAACAGATACATCTCATTTGTTCCTCAAAACGCAGGGAAGCAAACTGCTCTAAGAGTTAAATTAACTGATTTGCCGACGCAGTTTGCTTCGTTTGAAGGGCAGTATAGATGGATTGGCTTGCCGAAAAATATCAGTGAATTAGGTGGAACTGCTGAATCAAATAATCCTCCTAATTTTAGGGCAGCAAAATTAGAATGCTCACCGGTTTATCTTGATTGGGGGAATATAGGAAAAATTAATGCTTATGGCACAGAAATAATTCCAAATTCAACTTATGAAGTTCAGGCTTATGATTTGCAATGCGGAAATATTAATGATAATAATTGTTATTCTGTTCCTTTGATTGTCCAGACGAGTAGATGGGGAGATATTGTAGGACAATTTGTAAATGGTTCTTGGAGTGCGCCAGATGGAAGAGTTGATACTGCAACTGACGTTGTGGCTGTTTTGGACAAATTTAGAAATCTACCAACCGCGCCCAGCAAAACAAGAACCGATATTGAACCTGCATTGGTTGATCAGAAAATACAAATTACTGATACATCCAGAGTCTTAGACGCATTCAGAGGCATACAATATCCATTTAGCATAACTCAAACATGTTCGTCTGCGTCGGCGAGTAATACAAATTGCGGGAATGGAAAATGCGAGAGCGGAGAATTGACGAGTTGTATACAGGATTGTGGAGGATGATTTTCCTATTTTGTATTTTTACAATCATTATTCTAGATAATGTAGTTTCAATCATATATTAACAGATAGATATTAATAAATCAAACAAACTTTAAATAGGCCGTGCATTTTAGATAGAGATGCCTGAAAGAGAAGACAACGAGGACGAGGACGAAGAAGAGGAAACACCTCGAGAGGCAAGGAAAAGGAAACAACAAAAGAGCAATAATTTTGCGACTGTTGCTGTTGTGATAATTCTGATTTTATTGAGCGGATATGTTTACATGGGTGTTACTGGAAATGCTATTTTTGGATTGGGAGAAAAAAAAGGAACGGTGCAGGAAACAATAAAGATTGGTTTTATGGGCCCTCTTAGCGGAGACGCGGCGAGTTATGGACATGGAATAAAAAGAGGAGTTGAATTGGCTTTGAAAGATTCTGGATTAACAAATGTTGAAATTATTTATGAAGACACAAAATGTGAGGGAAAAGAGGCAGTGAATGCAATTAATAAATTGATAAACATTGATGGAGTTTCTGTGATTATTGGAGAGGTTTGCTCTGGAGCAACTCTTGCTGCTGCACCGATTGCAGAAGAAAACCAAGTGGTAATGATTTCTGCGAGCTCGACAAGCCCGAAGATAACTGACGCAGGAGACTATATTTTTAGGGCAATCCCGAGTGATGCTTTGCAAGGAAGGTTTGCGGCGAATTTGGTGTATAAGATGAACATAACTAACTTGTCTATTTTGTATGGGAATGAAGAATATGGCATCGGATTCAAAGATGTTTTAAAAGAGAGTTTTGAAGAATTGGGCGGAAATGTAACTGCCGCAGAGTCTTTTGAGCGCGGCTCCAGTGATTTGAGAACACAATTGACAAAAATAAGACAAGCTAAACCACAGGCGATATTTATTATAAGCAATTCTCCCGATTCTGCAGTTGCTGCTTTGAAGCAGATAAAACAATTGGGAATGAAAATAAAAGTTTTTGGTTCAGAAGGATTGAAAGGCCCTGAAGTCGCGGCGACAAAAGCAACCGGAGAAGGTTTAATAATAACTTCTGTTTCTGCTGGCACAGAAGAATTTTTTGAGAAATATTATAGAGAATATGGCTTGCAGCCAGAGCCATTTTCATCACAGGCATATGACTCTTTCACTGCTTTGGCAGAAACAATCAAGAAGGGCGCAAAAACAGGAACAGAAATTAAAAATGCGCTATATGGGATTTCATTCAGTGGCGTTTCTGGAGAAATAGAGTTTGATTCTGACGGAGATGTTTCTGGAAATTATGATGTTTATCAACTAAAGAATGGAACATTTGTTTTGTTTTAATTTTAGTTTGCTGGAGAAACATGTCATTGCTGCTGCAAGTTGCTATAAACGGACTAATTGCCGGCTCGATTTACGCTTTGGTTTCGTCGGGTTTTTCTTTGATATATAATACAAATAAGTTTATGCATTTTGCTCATGGAGCAAGCGTTGCTGTTTCAGGATATTTTTTGTATGGTTTTTTTGCAATCATTAAGCTTAATTTTTTTTATTCTTTGAGCTTGACATTGATTTTTTCAGCTTTATTGGGATTGCTGATTTATAGAATTATATACTTGCCTTTGCAAAACAGAAAAGCGAGCAATGTGATTTTGTTAATTGCTTCTATATCAATCTTAATATTGCTGCAGAATTTAATTCTTCTTTTGTTTGGAGCAAATGTTAAAGACATTGAATTTGTAGAAGTCAAGAAGGGTTTAGAATTTTTTGGAGCAGTAATAACTCTAACACAGATTGTTATTTTACTAACTGCCGTATTGTTTTTTATATTTCTTTATTTTTTTATGAATAAAACTATTTTGGGAAAAAACATGCGCGCTGTTTCAGAAAATAAAGAGCTTGCTTCTATAGTTGGAATCAACAGCAGAAAAATTTCTGATTTTTCTTTTCTTATCGGCTCTTTTTTAGGAGGAGCAGCAGGAATTTTGATTGCGGTTGAACAGAACATAACGCCGACAATGGGAACAATACTGATGATAAAGGGTTTTACCGGCGCAGTGATTGGGGGAATTTCTTCCGTGCCTGCAGCGGTTTTAGGTTCTTATTTATTAGGATTAGCAGAAAATTTTGGAATAGTTTTTCTTCCTTCTGGCTATAAAGATGCTATTTCTTTTGTTTTATTATTTTTATTTTTGTTATTCAGACCTGAAGGAATAATTGGCGGGAAGAGGAGGACAAAATGATTTTTCCATATTTAATTCATATTCTAATTTTAATTGGAATTTATTTAATCTTGGCTGTCAGTTTAAATCTTTCATTGGGCTATGCCGGACTTTTGAGTTTGGGACATGTCGCCTTGTTTGGAATAGGAGCATACACTTCTGCTCTCCTTAACATTAATGGCGTTCCGTTTGTTTTTTCATTTTTATTAGCGGGTTTATTGGCGGGGTTTTTTGGTTTCCTCCTTGCTTTTGCAACTGGAAAGTTGAAAGGAGATTATTATGCACTTGCCTCTCTCGGCTTTGCTTTTGTTGTTTATTCCTTGCTTTTAAATTTAACAGAAATAACGCGGGGCCCGCTAGGAATTCCTGGAATTTCAAAACCTCAAATATTTGGCTGGGCAATAAAAGATAATTTTTCGTATTTAATTTTTCTTGCTCTTGTTTGCTTTGTTTCTATTTTTCTAATAAATAAAATCGTTAATTCTGGATTTGGAAAATTGCTCGGGGCAATGAGAGACGATGAAACTGGTTTGAGAATTCTGGGCAAAGACACAAAAAAATTGAAGTATAAAACAATGTTTGTTTCTGGATTTTTTGCCGGCATTTCTGGAAGCCTGTTTGCGCACTATATTGGATTCATAGATCCAAATACTTTTTATATAAGCGAATTGGTTTTAATATTAACAATTGTTATTTTAGGAGGAATTGCTTCTCTTAAAGGCTCGATAACTGCAACTTTTGTTGTTATTGTTTTGTCAGAACTAATGAGATTTTTGCCATTGCCTTCTGCAATAATCGGGCCAGGAAGACAAATTGTTTATGCAATAGTTTTGATAATAATTTTGATGTTCAGACCAAGAGGCTTACTTGGAAGGATTGATTTAGAATGAAGATAAAAAACATATCAAAAAGTTTTGGAGGAATAAAGGCATTAGATTCGTGCAATATTGAAATAAAAAAGAAAAAGATTAATGCTATAATCGGCCCAAACGGCTCTGGAAAGACAACGCTTTTTAACATAATCTCCGGGTTGATAAAGCCTGATAAGGGAGAAATAATCTTTCAAGGCCATGATATATTAAAATTGGAAGATTTTGAAAGGGCTAAATTGGGAATTTCAAGGACTTTTCAGGAAGTCAGGTTGTTTAAGAATCTAACAGCCAAAGACCATATAGATATTTCCTTGTCAGAAAATTATGAATCTGTGCTGAAGAGTGTGATAAAAAAGAAAAGGAGCAATAGAAAAAAAATAAAAAGAATTTTGAAAACCGTGGATTTAGATAAAAAACTTGGAAGCTATGTTTCTGATTTAAGCTATGGGCAGAGAAAACTTTTGGATTTGGCGATTGTCATGGCAAAAAAACATTCTATTTTATTGCTTGATGAGCCTGTTGCTGGCGTTAATCCAAAATTAAGAGAAAAAATAAAAGAAATTCTTAGAGAGCTAAGGGAAAAAGGAGAAACAATTGTTTTGATTGAGCATGATATGAATTTTGTCATGGAAATTGCTGAATTTATTTATGTTTTAGATTATGGCAAGGTGATTGCTGCCGGCCGACCGAAAGAAATTCAGAAAAATAAAAAAGTTTTGGAGGTGTATTTGGGAGGATAAAATGCTACACATAAAAAATCTTCATGCCGGCTACAATGGCCTGGAAATTCTGAAAGGAATAAATTTAAAAGTTGGAAAGAAAGAAATAGTCGCATTGGTTGGGCCGAATGGCGCGGGCAAGAGCACGGTAATAAAATCTATTTTTAATTTGGCAAAGATAACCGGAGGATATATATTTTTTAATAATAAAAATATTTTAGGATTGAAAACTCATGAATTATTGAAAGAAGGAGTATGCTATCTGAATCAGGGCAGAACAATTTTTGGCAACTTAACTGTTAGGGAAAACCTTGAGCTTGGAGCAAGATTAATAAAAAACAAGGAAGAAGTTAAAAAAAGAATTTCTGCGATTTATAAAAAATTTCAGATTTTGAAAAAAAGAGAAAATGATTTTGCTTACACTTTGAGCGGGGGACAGCAACAAGTTCTTGGGTTAGGAAGAGCATTAATAACGAAGCCAAAAATTTTGCTGCTTGATGAGCCTTCTCTCGGTTTGTCCCCAAAATTGCAGAAAGAGCTTTTCTTAATGATAAAAAAAATAAAGAAAGATGGAATTTCAATTTTAATTGTTGAGCAGAATGCGAAGAAAGCGATAGAGCTTGCAGACAGAACTTATTTGCTTGAAGACGGAAAGATTGCTCTCGAGGGCTCTGGGGGTTTTATTTTGAAGCATAAAAAAATCAAAGAAGTTTATCTTGGAGGGAGGTATTGAAGATTTAAAAGTCATCTTCTCTATTGAAAAGAATGTTAAAAGAAATAGGAAAAATTTTGTGGAATGAAATTTTAAACTCCAAGAAGCTGATAACTGAAAAAGAAACAAACGACTTAATGGAGTTAATAATAAAAATTAGAAAAGAGAAGGGTTTTCGTTATGATTCTGTTTTTAATTCAAACAAAAACATTTAAATTTCTAATTTGTTGAATTGAGTTATGAAAAGTGTAAGAATAGAAAGAGAAGTTGATTTTTCTCGGATTGAGAAAAAATGGCAGGAAAAATGGGAAAGAGCGAAAATATTTGAAGCTAAAGAAGATAAGAAAAAGGAAAAATATTATGTTTTGGAAATGTTCCCTTATCCGTCAGGAAGCGGCCTGCATATGGGGCATGCTTTTAATTATACAGTAGGAGATATTTTTGCAAGATTTATGAGGATGCAAGATTTTAATGTTTTATATCCAATGGGATATGATTCCTTTGGATTGCCTGCTGAAAATGCTGCGATAAAAAATAATGTGCATCCGAAAAAATTCACCGAAGAGGCTATAAAGAATTTTATAAAACAACAAAAATCACTTGGATTGAGCTATGATTGGAGCAGGATGATAAAAACTTCGGACAAAGAATATTATAAATGGAATCAATATTTTTTTCTGAAATTTTTTGAAAAAGGCCTGGCTTACAGAAAAGAAGCAAATGTAAATTGGTGCGGGAAATGCAATAGTGTTTTAGCAAATGAGCAAGTTCATAATGGAAAATGCTGGATACATAAAGATACAGAAGTTGAAATAAAACAATTAAAACAATGGTTTATTAGGATAACAGGCTATGCTGAAGAATTGTTAAGAGAAATTCAAAAACTTGACTGGCCGGAGAGAATCAAGATAATGCAAAGAAACTGGATTGGGAAAAGCGAAGGCAGCGAAGTTGATTTTGAGATCGAAAATAAAAAAAATAATTTTGTGTTGTTGCATGGTTTTACAGGAAGCCCGGATAAGAATTTCTTTCCTTGGCTTAAGAAAGAATTAGAAAACAAAGGAAACAAAGTGTTTGCTCCAAAATTGCCAAATACAAACAATCCGAATATTAATGAACAAGTTGAGCATGTTTTGAAAAATGTTAAGTTTAATGAAAATAGTGTTTTGTTAGGGCATAGTTTGGGAAGCATTGTTGCATTAAAAGTAGTTGAAAGTTTAAATAAGCCGGTTAAAAAACTTGTTTTGGCGGCAGGCTTTATAGACCCCACATTAGTTAGTGAAGAAAAACCCTACAAAAAAATATTTGATTGGAAATTTGATTTTGAAAAAATAAAAAGAAATGCGAAGGAGATAATAATATTGAGGGATTTGTATGATGATAGCGTTCATAAATTGCAAGCAGGCAGGTTAAAAGAAAAAATTGGAGGAGAAATAATTGATTTTGAAGCTAAAGAAGCACATATTTGTGGAAAGCAGGAGCCTGTTGTTTTAAATTATTGTTTAGAAAAATGGCCGGTGTTTACAACAAGAGCGGACACTTTATTTGGGGTTACATTTTTAGTTGTTTCTGCGCAACATCCTAAACTTATGGGGCTTGTGAGTGAAAAGCAGAAAAAAGAAGTTGAAAAGTTCTTGAAGAAAACAAAATCAACAAAGCAGGAAGAGATTGATAAAATGGAAAAAGAAGGGGTCTTTACTGGGAGTTATGCTATCCATCCTTTGACCAAAGAGAAAATACCAATTTATGCTGGAAATTTTGTTATTGCTGAATATGGCTCAGGGATGGTTATGGGCGTGCCTGCACACGATCAAAGAGATTTTGAGTTTGCGAAGAAATATAAATTACCTGTTAAACAGGTTGTTCAAGAAGAAAATAAAATTATCGTAATAGAAAAATCTCTAGAGCCAGCTTTTTATAAAAAAATTGAGGAGTTTGGAAGAGTTGCGAAAAAGAACGGCTTAGTCTATATTTACACTGATAAAATAAATGATGTTTTTGAATTAGCCAAAATTAATTTTATTGACTTCCCTTGGTATATACACTCTGAAGGCAATATAAAAAAAATAATGTTTCATTCTGAAAAAGAAGATAAAATATTTGATTGGAGTAATAAGCAAGAATTAAAGAATACAAAAGAATACGGATTAAAAATTGGGATAAAAAGAGAGCAATTAGATTTTGATGAAATTAGAGAAGCATATGAAGGTTTTGGGGTTTTGGTAAATTCTCAAGATTTCTATGGGTTGTTCAGTGATGAAGCTAAGGAGCATATTGCAATTGCTTTGCAGGAAAAAGGATTAGGAAGAAAAAGTATGCAATATAAATTAAGAGACTGGCTGATTTCAAGACAGAGATATTGGGGAACTCCGATACCTATTATATATTGTTCTGATTGTGGCATTGTTCCTGTACCTGAAAAAGAGCTTCCTGTTGAATTGCCTGAAAATGTCAAGTTTGGAAAAGGAAATCCGCTTGAAACAAACGAGAAATTTGTTAATGTGAAATGCCTAAAGTGCGGAAAGAAAGCAAGAAGGGAAACAGACACTATGGATACTTTCGTTGACAGCAGCTGGTATTATTTAAGGTATTTAGATAATAAGAATGACAAAAAACCTTTTGCTCCTGATAAGGCAAAATATTGGATGCCGATTAATCAGTATATTGGCGGGGCAGAGCATGCAGTAATGCATTTGATTTATGCAAGATTTTTCACCAAGGTTTTGCGTGATCTGGGCTTTGTTAAAATTAATGAGCCCTTTCCAAAATTGTTCAATCAGGGAATGATTCATGGAGAAGATGGTTTTGTCATGTCTAAATCAAGAGGAAATGTTATTGATCCTATTGATATAAGTTCGCGATATGGGGCAGATACATTAAGATTATTTTTAATTTCTGTTGCTTCGCCTGACAAAGATATAGTCTGGAGCAAATCCGGAGTTGAGGGGAGCCGGAAATTTTTAAGAAAAGTATGGGATTATTTTGAAAATATAAAATTTGGGAAGATAAGTGAAAGGGCAGAGCATAAGATAAACAAGACAATAAAGGCGGTTGGCGACGAGATTAGGTATTTTAGGTATAATTTTGCTGTTATAAAAATCAGGGAAATGTTTGAATTTATGATTTCTGAAAGAGAAATTTCTAAAGAATACTTGGAAAAGACAATAAAAATTTTGTCGCCATTTTGTCCGCACATGGCAGAAGAGCTTTGGGAGAAAATTGGTGGGGGGGGATTTGTGAGCTTGGAGAAATGGCCTGAATTTGATGAGGGCAAGATAAAAGAAGAATTTGATAAGGCCGAAGAGATAATGGAAAAAACTATTTCTGATGTTAAAAATATTTTGAAGTTGATGAAAGAAAAGCAAGGAAAGGAAGGAGAGAAAATTTATTTGTATGTTTTGCCTCAAGAAAAAGAACTTTATGATGCCAAGGACATTGGTTCAAAAACAGGGAAAGAAGTTAAAATTTTTGCCGTGAATGATAAAAGCAAATATGATCCGCAGGGCAAAGCGCAAAAATCGCGGGCAGGAAAGCCGGCGATTTTTGTTGAATGAGTTTTTATGAACAAACAATTACGATTTAGCTTAGTTAATAAGGTTGGTATTTTATCTTGATAGATTTATAGAAAAAGATTTTTCAGGAAATGGCATTAATGTTCGTTTAGAAGCATTATTTAAACCTGTTCTATCCCGTTAATATTTCCTAACGATATATTTTTTTGATTCTTCATTTTCTCAGTTTCCTTATGAAAGCTTCTGATGGTGTTTCAAGTTCATCAAAGTTTAAAGCTTTATGCGGCTTTAAATCGTTATACCAATAA
>JACPHA010000010.1 GCA_016188825.1 Candidatus Pacearchaeota archaeon
TACACTTATCTTTGCAACTTTCCTTGCCTGATAAACTGTCTTGCCATCAGCAAGCTTCTTCAAAGTATCTGTAAGCTTTGCTTGTGTCAATTTCATAGGTTCAATTATTTTGTCCTTATGAAATAATTTCGGGATAACACATAGCTTTTTTGTGGAGCACATTGAAGTTAGTATCATAGGAGCAGGAGTCATAGGGCTAGCGATTGCATCTGAAATATCAAAAGAAAGAGAAGTTGCGATAATTGAAAAACATGTTCGGGCAGGCACGGAAACAAGTAGCAGAAACAGCGAAGTTATTCATGCAGGAATTTATTATCAAAAAGATTCTTTAAAAGCAAAACTATGCGTTAAAGGAAAAAAATTTGCTTTATGCTTTGTGTGAAAAATATAATATTCCATATCGAAGAACAGGAAAATTAATTGTTGCGGCGGATGAAGACGAAATTTCTGAATTAGAGAACATCCTAAAAAGAGCAAATAAAAATAGTGTTAATGACCTTAGAATTATCGATGAGTCAGAAATAAAGAGTATTGAGCCGCATGTGATTGCAAAAGCCGCGCTTTACTCTCCAAGCACAGGAATAATTGACGCGCATGCATTAATTAATTATTTTGAAGTTCAAGCATCATCAAATTGCTCTCTCTTTGCTTATAAAACAGAAGTTGTAGGAATTAAAAAAATTAACAACAAATATGAAATAAAAACAAAAAAAGATAATAATGAATTGCATTGTCATACCTCCAGTATTGTGATTAATTCAGCAGGCTTGCATGCAGATAAAATAGCGCAGATGGCAGGAATAAATATAGACAAAGCAAAATACAAACTTTATTATTGCAAAGGCGAATATTTTTATGTTGACAACAGCAGAGGAAAATTATCTAGTTTGGTTTATCCTATTCCAAGAAAAGAACTTATAGGATTAGGAATACATGCCACAATTGACTTGGCAGGAGATTTAAGGCTTGGTCCCAACGCATTTTATGTTGACGAATTGGACTATAATGTAAATGAGTCTCATAAATATGATTTCTTTCTTTCAGCCAATCGTTATTTAGACTTTCTGGAGAAAAAAAATTTAAGGCCCGGATTTGCAGGGATAAGGCCAAAGTTGCAGGGCCCGGGAGATGATTTCAGAGATTTTGTTATTGCTCATGAAGAAGACAAAGGCTTTCCCGGTTTTATCAATTTGATCGGCATCGAATCTCCCGGTTTAACATGTTCTCCAGCAATCGCGAGACACATTGCTGATATTGTTGATTACATATCTCCTTAGCAAAGATTTTTAACCTCTCTTTTATCTGAATTTTCATGGCAACTTTAATAGAGCTTGATGAAGTGAAGAAGCATTATGAAATGGGAGAGAGCACTGTAAAAGCAGTAGACGGAGTAAAAATAAAAATAGAAAAAGGAGATTTTGTCGCTATCATGGGTCCTTCGGGAAGTGGGAAAAGCACACTCATGAATCTCGTCGGTTCTTTAGATTTGCCAACCCATGGAGAGATTTATCTTGACAAACACGACATTGCCCATTTAGACGAATCACAATTATCCCAAATAAGAGGAAGAAAAATCGGATTTATTTTTCAAAGTTTTAATTTAATTCCTAATCTTACAGCAAAAGAAAATGTTATGCTTCCCATGATTTTTCAGGGCATAGACAGAGAAGAAGCGGAGCTAAAAGCAGAAGAATTGTTAAAATCAGTTGATCTTGTTGACAGAGCCGAGCATTATTCAAGTCAGCTTTCGGGAGGCGAGCAGCAGAGAGTTGCAATAGCACGCTCTCTCGCAAACGACCCAGAAGTTATTTTAGCAGATGAGCCAACAGGAAATTTGGATACAAAAACAGGAGCCAGAGTATTGGAATTCCTAAAAGAATTAAACAAAAAGGGAAAGACGATAATAATGGTAACGCATGACAAAGAGCTAGCATTAAAACATGCGAAAAAAATTTACTGGCTTAAAGATGGCAAAGTAGAAAAAATAACAAAAAAATAATTTGTTACTTTTTCAAAGTTAAAACAAAAGCCAAATCTTTTTAAATGCCAAATTCATATTACAAAAATGGAAAAAACGATAAAAATCAGCACATTCGCAGCCATTCTCTTAGTATTTATCATAAATCTATCGTCAATTAGCGAAGCAGTTGTTATTAATTCAGTAAACGCAGACGCACTTTCCCCCGGCCAGGAAGGAACAATAAGAATAGAAATAAAGAACATTTTCAATGAAGACGTTGAAGACTTATTTGTAATTCTCAAATTTGAAAATCTTCCATTTACTCCAGTCGGCTCTTCAGTTCAATCAGTAGATGAAATTCAAGAGGATGACGAAGAGGATTTTGTTTTTAGAATAAGAGCATCAACAGAAATTGTGCCGGGCGATTATGAAATTCCTTACACGATACGATACAAAATAAAGAGAGATAACGAAATAAGCCAATTTTCCGGAACAATCGGAGTAAGGGCAAATTCTTATCCGGAATTGATTTTTACATTAGAAACAAACAATCCAATAGAGAATCAGCAAGGTAAAATAAATTTGAAAATAATAAACAAAGGACTTGCAGACGCAAAATTCGTTTCAGTAAAAGTTCTTTCCGAGGATTTCACAATTCTTTCTGACAACGAAGTTTATGTTGGCACAGTAGATTCCGACGATTTTGAAACAGCAAGTTTCGATGTTTTATTTAAAAAAAGAAATTCAGAATTTTCTGGAATTGTTGAATACCGCGATTTCGAAAACAAAAAGACAATTAAAGAAATTTCCCTTCCTGTGAAAGTTTATTCAGAGCAGGAAGCTTTGGAATTGGGAATAATAAAGCCAAACAACACAATAAAATATATTATAGGGGCAGTTATCTTTATTGTTTTGATAATTGTCTATAGAACACTAAGAAAAAGGCAAAGATTGAAAAGAAGCAGGGCAATGCAGGAGGAATAAATTAAAATGAAAGAATTTTTAATTATTGAAGATTTTGACAGAAATATTGTTATTTATTCTGGAGAGGGCATAATTAGTCAATGGCCAGAAAAACTAAATTCAAAACCAGATTCTTCATCTTATAGAATAACCGAACTATTATTTTCGCATGATAGACAAAACATGTATGTTACTTTATCAAATTACTTGGCACTGGCACATTCAAATCCCGCTTTAAGTTATCAGTTAAATCATAAAGGCACGATAACCACAACATTAGAACCTTTATCAGAATTACTCAACCAATCGCAGCAAGAAAAGCAAGAATCGAGGTGATTAAATGGTAAATTACTTTTTTCTTGCCTTTCGGAACATCAGAAAAAAAGGCATTCGTTCTTGGCTGACTATTCTGGGAATTTTCATCGGTGTCACAGCAGTTGTTTCTTTAATTTCTCTTGGCAATGGTTTGGAAACAGCAATAACAAGTCAGTTTGCAGCACTTTCAACAGACAGATTGTTAATAACAAATGCAGAAGCGGGTTTTGGACCACCAGGCAGCACAGCAATAAAAAAACTTAGCGAGCACGATTTAGAATTAATAGAATCTATTCAAGGAATTAAAAGAATAACTCCAAGATTAATAAGAGTAGCAAAGGTAGAATTCAACGACGTAGCAAATTTTGATTTTGTCGGCAGCGCGCCGGAAGAGCAAGACGGCTTAGAAGCTCTTTACGAAGCATTTAATTTAAAAATTGAAGAAGGCCGGCTTTTAAGAATAGAAGACAGAGGAAAAATTGTTTTAGGAGATGATTTTGCAAATCCCAATAGGTTTGGTAAACAAATTAGACTAGGAGACAAAATAAAAATTCAGTCAAAAGAGTTTGAAGTCATAGGATTTTTAAAACGTTCTGGAACCTTCATAATAAACAGCGCAATCATCATGCCAGAAGAAGACATGAAAGATATCTTTAATATCAATGATGAAATTGATTTGATTGTTGTTCAAGTTAAAAACCCGGGAGAAATAGAATCCATTGCTAAGAACATGGAAAGAAAATTAAGAAAAGACAGAAATTTAAAAGAAGGCGAGGAAGATTTTTCAGTGCAAACTCCTGTTCAATCTTTAGAATCGGTCAACACAATTTTGAATATAATTAATTTAGTCGTTTCTGGAATTGCGGCAATCTCATTGTTTATAGGAGGTATTGGCATTGCAAATACCATGTTCACTTCTGTTCTTGAGCGAACAAGAGAAATTGGAATAATGAAAGCAATCGGAGCAAAAAATCGTGACGTGCTTGCAATTTTTCTTATTGAATCAGGCCTTTTAGGTCTTGTTGGCGGAATTGTTGGCGTTGCCTTTGGCCTCTCGCTTGCATTTTTAGTCTCAACATTGGCAAATTCTGCTTTAAACAATAATTTATTTCAAGTTTCAATTTCCTTGCCTTTATTAATCGGCTCAGTTTCTTTTTCATTTTTAATCGGAATTGTTTCAGGCCTAATTCCAGCTTACCAAGCCTCTAAACTAAATCCAGTCGATGCTTTAAGAAAATGAAAATAAACGAAGAAAACATAGTAAAAGTACTCGAAATTTACAAACCAGAACAAAGACTTTTAAGAACAGCAGATATACAATATCCTGCAATAACTGGAACATTCTTAATAGGTAAAACTTATTATGTGAATAAACCTTTAAAACATGCAACAGACATAGAAATACAATTATGCTTAAATCAATTAGCTTATGTTGGATTATCAGAAGCAATTAGACAAAGATTAGATCCGATTTTAGATGGTTTGAACTTTCAAGATTTACAAGAAGAAGGAATGTATATAATAGAATCCAGAAAAAGATTCAGAAGACCAATTTATCCGAACAAAATAATTTCTGGGAAGTTAAAATTAAAAGAAAAAAGAGATTTTAACAATTTATTGCTTTGTGAAGCAGATTTTTCTTTCGAGGATAAAAGTTGTTTTGGCAGTTTAGAGTTAGCTATTGTCCGAAACGCCGGGGGTATTGTAAAATGAGAGCAGAATTCATAAACATAGCATGGAAAAACATGAAGAAAAGAAAACTAAGATCTTTCCTGACATTAATTGGAATTGTAATATCAATTGCAACAATCTTCATGTTAGTGAGTATTTCTCTTGGCTTGGAAAAAGCAGTAGAAGAGCAGTTCCGCCTTCTAGGAACAGATAAATTTTTTATTCAGCCAAGAGGCCAAATAGCTGGTCCAGGAACAGCAAGCGCAGCCACGCTAACAAGCGAAGATGTTAAAACAATAGAAAAAGTTTCCGGAGTCAAAGAATTATCTGCTTGGACAGCAACGAGCGCCCAAATAGAATTCGAAGATGAAATAAGGTTTGTCTCCGTCGTAGGCATAGATCTTAAAGCTTCTGATTTATTCATAGAAACCGGGGCATATAAAGCAGAAGAAGGAAGACTGCTAAAAGAAGGAGACACAAAAGACATTATGATAGGCGCGCAATACAAGCACAATAATTTCTTCAGAAAACCAGTTAAAACAGGGGACACAATTCTTATCAATGAAATGCCTTTCGAAGTTCAAGGAATTTTAAAACCAATAGGCAATCCAGGAGATGACAGATTAATTTACATGCCTCAAGATGGGTTCAGAGAGCTGTTTAAAATTCCAGAAAAAATTGACACAATTGTCGTTCAGGTCGAAGAGCAAGATAAATTAAAAGAAGTCGCCTCAAGTGTTGAAAGAAAATTAATAAAATCAAGAGGTCTGGATGAAGAAACAAAAGACTTTTTTATTTTAACTCCAGAAGAAGTCCTTGAAAGTTTTGGAACAATTTTGACAATAGTAACTTCTTTCTTGCTCGGCGTTGCAACAATCTCACTTTTTGTCGGAGGAATCGGAATAGCAAATACAATGTTCGCTTCTGTCTTAGAAAGAACAAGAGAAATTGGAATAATGAAAGCGGTTGGGGCGAAAAACAAAGACATTTTATCTATTTTTCTCATTGAGTCAGGTCTTCTCGGTCTAATCGGTGGAACAATCGGAGTAATTTTAGGAGCAGCATTAAGCAAGACAATTGAATACGTAGCAATAACACAGATAGGCACAACTCTCCTGCAGGCTTCAATTTCAGCTTATCTTGTCATCGGCTGTTTGCTTTTTGCTTTTCTTTCAGGAGCAATTTCCGGCATCTGGCCCGCCTGGCAGGCAACAAGAGTCAAGCCCGTTGAGGCTCTGAGATATGAATAGATTTAAATATATTAATTAAAAAGCAAAAATATGGATTCACAAAGAAAATCAGAATTAGAAGGAAAGCTTGAAGCAATAAAAGAGCTAAAAGCAGAATATGGCATCGGCTCTAGAGAAGCCTGGAATTATCTAAAAGTTAGACAAGAATATACTCAATTAGCAGATAAAATTGCGCAAGAACTAAAAAAAGAAGGGCTTTCATATAGGCCCTCTTACAGGGAAATCTCAAATCTGTGCGGGCGGGCCGAAGAACATCTTAGATTAACTTTAGAAGATATATCAGAAGCACTAGCAATTAAAGAAAAAAGATTTCCGCGAGACCAAATAGTTGTCCCTTACGCAAAAATTCTGCAGAGGGGCACTTTAGCCTATTTAGAGAATCAAAATTTTCCAGATATGGATATTGTTGTTAATCGTTGGAAATTTGATTATGAAAAATTTATAAAGAATTTTTACAGAAAATTAAGAGAGACGGAAGATAAGAAAAAGGCCTTTAATATAGCATTTAGAGGTATTATAAATGGTAATGACTCTTATATCGAAGATGAATCTGGGAAAAGACTTACTCTTAACGAAATACTCGAGAATGAGAGACTATTATTAACTAATGAGCCAAAATTTATTGAAGATATGGAAGATGCGAAAATAATTTTAGAAAGAGCATCTTCTTTGTTAACATGGTTGGCAGGAGAAAGTTCTGATTTTTCAGGAGTTCCTTTCAGGGTTGATGACTTCCAGGAGCAAACAATAGAGGAATTAGAATTCCTTTATGGATGTTATAGTGCGGAGAAGAATCTTTACAATAGAGCGTTAAGAGAAAAAAGTTTAGGAAATATTTGGATAGAAAGAAGAATTGCGCTTAACAAAGTAATTACCGAGGCAGATAGAAAAGAATCTCCAAAAGAAATGATTGATGACGTCTTGGTAAATGAAAGAAAGAAATTGGCAAGAACTTCTAGGCGTTTGCGAGGATATATTTCTATGGAGGCTCCTTCGGTACTAATTGAAAATGGAAAAGAATTGAAAGCAAAGAGACAATATTTTATCCAAGCAATCATCTCAAACAGAAAATGGCTTGAAAAAGTTCTTAGCAGTTAATTGTTTAACCAACCTCTTGTCAGCCCCAACATTAGTATTCTGACTATCTGTAATCTATTATTATTTAGGTAGCAGATTAATCCAAAACACGAATAAATTTATATAACTTTCAAGATAACTTATAAATAAAATTTCACCTAACCAACCTCTTCACCGAATTCACAATCGCGCTTGCATCAATCTGATATTTTTCCAACAATTCTTCTTTCTTCCCAGAATGCGGAATTTCCTTTATAGCCAAAGTTTCAATTTTAATTCCTGTATTTTTTAATTCCTGGCAGAGCATTTCTCCAATTCCTCCTTCTAAATAATGGTCTTCAGCAATAACAATTTTCCCTCCATGCCTTGCCACAAACTCCAAAAACTTTTCAGAATTAAATGGCTTAATGCAATACAAATCAACAACAGCGCTTTCAATTTTTTTTCTCTTTAATTCTTTCTGGGCTTTCAAACATTCATGCACCGTGATTCCGGCCCCGACAAAAACGATTTTGTCATTATTATTTTCTTTCAAAACTTTAAAATCCCCCAATTCAAAATTTTCATTATTTTTATAAATAACTTTTGTTTTCGGCCTTGTAGTTCTGATGTATTTTATTCCATCAAGTTCTGAAGCCAAAAAAACCAATTTTTCTGTTGACACAGCATCGCTCGGATAAAATATTATGCTGTTTGGAATTGCTCTAAACATTCCTATGTCTTCCAAACCCATTTGTGATGTTCCGTCTTCACCAATTGAGACACCACAATGAGAGCCGCACAAAGTAAAATCAGCATTTGACAAAGCACCCATTCTTATTTGGTCATGCGCCCTCAATAAAAATGCAGCAAACGTAGAAGCAAAAACATTAAATCCCTTTTTCGACAATCCCAAAGCCATACCAACCATATTCTGCTCTGCGATAAATGCCTCAATAAATTGCTCTGATTTTATCTTTTTAACTTCTTCAGCAAATGTAGAATTGCTAACCTCTCCGTCCAATGCAATTATTTCCCTATTCATTTCTGCTAATTTTCCCAATGCCTTGCCGTAAGCTTCCCTCGTGGAAATTTCCGCGCCAATTTTATAGCTTTCTTTCTTTAATTCAGTTTTTACATTTTTTGTTTTATTTGATTTTATTTCTTCAGGTTTGTTTATCTTAACCTTAGGAAACTTCGCATTAGGAATTTCTTTCAAAGCTTTTTCTAATTCGTCTTTTCTTAAGGCTTTTCCATGCCATCCATTTTTATCCTCGATAAATGAAACCCCTTTTCCCTTGATTGTTTTAGCAAGTATTGCTGTTGCTTTGTTCGCCTTTTTTGCATTTTCCAAAGCCCAAATTATTCTCTCAACATTGTGGCCATCAGCAATCTCAACATTCAAGCCAAAAGATTTTAGCCTTTCATAATATTTTCTTAAGTCATATCCAAGCATTGTCTCTCCTCTCTGCCCAAGCCTATTTACATCAATCACAAAACACAAATTATCTAAATTATAATAACTCGCTAATTGAAAAGCCTCCCAAACCGAGCCTTCAGAACATTCGCTGTCTCCCAGCAAAACATAAGTTCTGAATTTTCTTTTTTGCATTTTTCCAGCCAAAGCCATACCGACTCCAACTGAAGCACCTTGTCCAAGAGAGCCAGTAGCGACTTTTATCCAGCCTTTTAATGTCGGAGATGGTGTCGGATGCCCCTCCAAATCACTGTTTAACTTTCTCAATTTATTCAAGTCTTCTTTTATGCATCCTGCATGAAATAAACAAGAATACAAAATCGGTGCCGCATGCCCCTTGCTCAAAATAAATTCATCATTGTTAGGGTTTGAAGCGCTTTTTATATCATAATTCATTTCATGAAAAAACAAGACAGAAATTATTTCAGCGCAAGACAAACAGGAAGTCGCGTGCCCGCTTCCTGCGGCAGAAGTCATTTTAAGAACATCTCTTCTCGAAACATTTGCAATATCCTGCAATTTTTTTATTTCCTCAACATCCACCATCTTTTTAATATAAAATAAAGTAGTTTGTGTATAAAAAACTTGAGGTTTTTTACAATCAGAAAATTTCTGTTATAATTTTAAAGTAATCAAAAGAAAAGTTTATATATGGCACATTTCTAGAAAAAATATGAAAAAAACAAAAACGCTAACAACTTTGCTTAATACAGCAATAGGATTTGGAATTTTAGGCGGCTGTAATGCACCTGTAACAAAAGTTGAATCTTCAGAAATATTACACGAAGATGCAGCAGTTGTTGATATTGTTTATACACCGTCAAGGCACGGCAGTGGCTCAGGTTTTGGCCCCACCATAGATTCTGGCGGAAATATTGGAATATCTTTTAGTGACGTTAGTGTTGATATTCCAGAAAAGTATGCTGTTGTTTTTAAATGTCAACACGGAAAATTTGTTGTCCAAGGAACAAATCAATATTATAGAGACTTATGGGAAAGATTTACAGAAGGACAAGAAGTAGATGTCACTTATAGAGAAGTTTTTAGGAACACCTATCAAGACATTGATAAAGATGGTAAAAAAGATTTGATAAAAAGAGAATTAATAGACTACGATTTTATAGATGCACAGCTAAAAAACAGATAATTCTTAAAATTTCTAAACAGATAATTTTATTAACTTTAATTTTGTTAAAAAATAATGGAACAAAAACAAATCACTCTTGAGCAAATATACTACTCAATCCAGAAGATGCAACAAGAGATTCAGAGAATAAGCCAAAAAATAGAAAAAAAATTGGAGTTTGAGGAATGGGAAGAAGATTTAAATGCAATAGCAGATACAGATCTTCTTGCAGAATCGTGGTTATCTAAGGAAGATGAAGAAGCCTTTGCATATTTACAATGAAATATGAAAAGTTTGATATCGTTTTAGTTGATTTTCCATTTACTGATTTAACTCAAACTAAAAAACGGCCGGCTCTAGTCATTAAATCTCTTGAAGGAGAAAATACGATTTTATGTCAAATTACAACAAAGAGAAGAAAAATTCAAAAATACGAAGTTTTTTTGCCAAGACAAGCGTGCAGAGGCGATATTCGGTTTAATTCTTACATTTATTTTGGGCTTTTGTTTAGTTAAAGGGTGATAAATCTTATTATGTCGTCAATCAATCGATGGAGTTTGCTAATTATGGTTAGCTAAAAAGAGTGGTTAATTGGGATTGTAATTATAGTCTAGGACATTAATAATTTCTGTTTTGTCATAGACTATCAAGGGAAAGTCATACAATTTTGTTCAATTATTTATGACTTTCACTATAATCAACATTTACAGACGATAAAATAACTGGATTTGTAATTCCATCACCCGTTCAGTTAACAGTACCTATTTTGATATGATATTCACTCTTCATAAAAATTTGATTCATCAAAAAATAGGTGAAATTTTCGATCATTCAACAAAAGAAAAAATAAATGATGCCATCAGAATAATTTTTTCTTAGAATATTGAATCAATCCCCTCTTTTCTTCAATTCCTCGGCTTTTTTCATAATTTCCCTGAAAGCAATTGTATATTCTTCCAATTGGGATTTTAAAGCAATTCGCGCCTCATTAAATTTCTTCAGCTGTTTTTCAATTATTCTTATTGTGTCACTCGGCGTTTTTCTCACAACAACCCCCGCACCAACAGAAACAAAAAGTTTTTTATCTTCTAGTTTTGCCTTTCCAAAAACCCCTTTTCCAAGTGCCGCCAGAATATCTTTATTTTCTTCACTTTCCAAAAACCTCAGATTTTCGCTAAACTGCTCAAAATCCTGAATCTGCTCATTAACAAAATTCAAATTTCTCTCAACTTCCTCTGAATTTTTCTGCAAAACCATTGCCTGATACAACAATTCTTCGTTTGTCATCTTCACCTTTAATTTAAGTTACTTTTAAGTTTTGTGTTAGAAAGATATTTAAAGAAACTTCCTCAAATTAAGTATCTGAAGAAAGACTTGTTTTGGATATTTCTATTGGCGATATTAGATATTTTATACATAGTCTTTATTAGTCCGGCGCGGGAAACCTACAGCTTTCTAAGCTGTAGATGAGAGCGCCCAAACTTTTTTCTATTTTAATTAATAAGAAACAATGAGCTGGATGTTAGCTCATTGCATTAAGAGATGTAGTGATAACTTTCTGGTTCTAAATAAATCTTTTGGAGGAAAGAAAATGCAAGAAAAATTATTGTTTAGCGAGAGCTATGAAAAATTTGCAGATAAATATGAAAGGAGGGATCACAGCGTCGGAGTTTCGATGTGGGAGTTTGAGTGGTGCCCGAAATATCGATATAAGATGTTTCGAAAGTGGAAATATAGAAAGTTGGTTGAGGCTTGCGTCAGGAGAGCAGCGACGGAAAACGGAATAAAGTGGCTTGAGTTAAATGTGCAGCCTGATCATTTGCACGGGACCGCGGTTATTCCGATGACGATGTCGCCGTCGATAGCGTTGCAATTGTTGAAAGGAAGATCGGCCTTTCTTTTTTTTCGCAACCATCCGGATGCAAGAAAGAGATATCCGAAAGGACACTTATGGAGTCGAGGAAAATTCAGTGCATCACTCGGCTTTATTCAAGTTGAAGTTGCAAACAACTATATAAGAAATCAGGACAGACATCACGGAACTGTTTGGATAATAGAATAGACGTCGGAAGCCGCACTCCGCCGAAGGCGTGCGGAGGACATCACATATCTAGGTTTGGATAAATGGAGTGGAAAAGGGTTATATGTCGGCGTTATTTTTGGCGTATTGAACGCTCTTGTTATATACTTTGCGTTTATAAGAAGACTTCCAAAAAAACGAGAGGAGCTAAAAAAATTTGAATTCAAAGGAGTATTCAAACCAATTTTTGGATTTGTAATTTGTTTGATTATTTCGATTTCTTGGACTTTTGCTGCAATCTATCTTGGGATGCATTTTCTTTATCCAACTTTCTCGTGGTTAATAACGATGTATATGTTTTTTTATTGGTTGGCAATTAAAAGGTTGTATGCTTCAAAAAAGAGAAGCTAGGTAAAATATTAATTTGTCTCATTCACTCGTCAAGCCATAAGCAAGATATACCAAAAACCCAAGAAGCGCAATAAGAAAAGCAATTATTGAAACAATTAAAATGGTCCTGCCGCTTTTTCCAGAACTTTTTGTCTCTTTATTCTGGTTATTCTCCCACATCAGAGCTTCTCGTTTATTTTCTATTTCTGGCAGTTTCGGCAGAGGAATTTCCTTTTTGTCTTCTTCGCTTGCATTCGGAAAAGCAGGCATTGAAACTATCTCGCTCGCTCCCTCAATCATTGCCCTGCCAGCAGCCTTGACTTCCTGCGCATTATATCCCGCATTAATAAAACTCTGCATTGCCTGCTCCAAAGTAGCTTCGTGCTCAACAGCGTTCTTCAAGCCAGCCAAAATTTCATCCTGCATTTTGCCTCTTTTATTTTTCTCTATTTTTTATAATTCACTTGATTTCTAATACTTTTCCATTCTGCATCAAGTGAACATTTTTGTTTAATTTGTATCCCATTTCTTCCGCCAGCTTTGCTCCAGCAGTTGTTTTTTGCAAATCTCCATGTGAAGGTATTATATGCTCTGGTTTTGTCAATTTTATAAAATCTCTTAAATCCTCGCGCCCACCATGGCCCGAGACATGAATGTTATCAAAAATTCTGACTTCATGTTTCTTCAAATTGCCTTCCAATTCTTTTTTGCTTGTTTCATTTATCGGCGTCGGTATTGTTTTAGAGGAAAAAATAATATTGTCTTCCTTTGATAATTTCAAAGGCAATTGATTTCTTGCGATTCTGTCCAAAACAGAGCCAGGCTCGCCCTGATGTCCTGTGCAGACTATTAAATATTTTCTCTTGTGACTGTTAATTCTTCTCAATATTTTTTCAACTTGTCTCCTGTATGTATAAAGTCTTGCATTTCTCATAAAAGGAGCCTTCCCTATTCTTCTGGCTGCCTCAACATATTTCCCAAGACTTCTTCCCAAAAAAATAACTTCCCTGTTCAGTCTCTTGCCAAATTCGCTGATTGTTTTCAATCTTGCAATATGCGACGAGAATGTTGTCACAATTATTAATGAATTTCTATTTTCCGTTCCAAACAAAACATCTTCTAGTAAAATTTTTGCAATTTTTTCCGACGGTGTTTTCCTGTCATCCTGCGCATAAAGGCAGTCAACAATCAAAGCCTTTATCCCTATTTTTGCCAATTCTTTCAGTCTTCTGTAATTCGGCTTGTCCCCGAAAACCGGCGAGTTATCCAATTTGTAATCATTAGCATAAAGCACAACGCCTTCTTTAGTATGCACTGCAACAACAGCGCATTCAATAGTTGAGTGAGTTATGTTGATAAACTCAATCCTGTATTTCCCGCTTTTTCCTTTTATAAAATAACTGGAATTTAGGGCTAAGGGAATTATCTTGTTCTTTATGCTCTGTCCATTATCTCTCATTAAAATTTTCAAAACCTCCATTGTATATTTTGTCCCCAAAACCGGCGCGTTATATCGGTATGCGTTATATGGAACCGCTCCAACATGATCCAAATGTGCATGAGAAATTAATAAAGCCCTTACTTTATTTCTCAAATTAATTTTGTCAAGATTATGGTCATCCGGCAAAGCCCCTAAAGCACGCATGCCCCTTTCAGTCGGTATTTTTTCCCTTTCTGTAACACCAACAATAGCAGGCAAAAACAAGCCCGAATCAAAAATTATGACATCCTCGCCAATTTCCAAGGCAGTCATATTTTTTCCAACTTCATCATAACCTCCGATAGCGTGTATTTTCATATGAATACAAGAAAAAACCGCTTTAAATAACTTTTTGGAATTTCAGCAAACTATAAATATTCTTTTTGTAAATTATAATCATGGTATACCGCAAAAAACACAGAAATATTTTGTATACTTTAGTCATCATATTGGCGCTTATTCAACTAATTTCATTCATTGTGATTTCAGCACAAATTTCAAAATTAGACATTGAACTTGATTCAGAAATTAGAAAAACAAAAGAAGAAATAAAAAATTCAGAAGAATCTTTGACAAGCCTCATTGAAAACTATGATTCTCTTTATCAAGAAAATTTCAATCAAATAACCAATGTCTTAACAGAGCAGCAGCAGGATTTTCAGCAGGAAATAAAATTGTTAAAATCGGCGCAGGCGGACTTTTCAGGCATTGTTGAAGAAGCAGTAAAAGGAGTTGTCGCAGTCTCAACAAATTCTTCAATCGGCACTGGTTTCATTGTTCATCCAGAGGGATATGTTGTTACAAACTATCATATCATCGTTGGCAAAGAAGACGAAGTAAAAGTAATAACTTACAGAAGAAGAATTCTTCCTGCGCAAGTAATTGGCACAGACGTAAAGCGCGATCTTGCTTTATTAAGAATTCCTGGGGAATATGACTGGCTTTCTCTTGCTGATTCTGACAAATTGCAAGTTGGGAAAAAGGTAATTGCAATAGGCAACCCTCTTGGATTGTCGTTCACAGTCACAGAAGGAATTATTTCGGCTCTAAATCGTGTTGGTCCAAATGGCCTTCCAGAATACATTCAAACAGATGTTTCACTTAATCCTGGAAATTCAGGAGGGCCTTTAATCAATACTGAAGGTGAAGTCATTGGTATAAATAACTTCAAAATCGGCGGAGCAGAAAGCCTCGGCTTTGCCCTCGAAAGCAATGCAATCCGAGAAACAATAAATTTAATTGCCAATCAGACAATAATTCCTTAGCATTAGCTAAATAAAAAATCTGTTTTTACTTATAAATGACTATAGCTCTCGAACTTTTAAAAGAAAAAGGAATTAAAAAGCCAATAAGTTTAGAACAATTAGCAGAAGCAAGAATAAAGTCAGGAGCTAAAAGTTCTTTATCAACAGAAGGAAGTTATGTTAAAGAGGGTGCAATATATGTTCCAAACCAAGCTCCTCTTTTTGTTAGAGATTCTCCTGTTTTAAGCAATGCAAAAGAAGCAACTCAAGCCCATAGAGAAAACAGAGAATTTTATCTTGATGCAAAAACTTATTTAGAGCAAGCTGAAGAAGATAAAACAAAAGAGCCACAAAAGAGAAAAATTTTAATCTTAAAACAAAGAGATGATTTTTCAGTTCCTACTGATAAGTTTGGAGAAAATGAAACAGCTCTCTGGGCATTCAGAGATAACGCAGAAAAATACGGAGAATTTTTAAGAGAAAACGGAATAAATAACTGGAATGTTTGTTTAGTTGGTGAATATTATGTTGATAAGCAAGAGAAATCTTTTGCTAGGCAATTATGGTTGCGCAGGCTTGACGGCGGTTCCGGCCTCAGCGACGACTATGGGCTTCTTGACTGCGACGATCCAGTTTGCGGGGTGTGCGCCGAAGGCGCCAGCGAAAAAATTTTTTCGCCATCAAAAACGAGTAAAGACAGTTCGCCTTATACACAAAAAGAATTAGAAAAATATACTAAAATTGTTGAAGGCGTAAGAAAGGGAAATTTACCGTCGTCAAAATTAGAAAAAATAGAGGAATTTCTTGAAAAATTAAAAAATTAATATATTTGCAAATTTGCAAAACTCACTTTTATAAACATCATGTTCTTATTTTAGCTATAACATTAAAATGTCTTTAAAACTAAAACCCTCTGCAAGAATAAAAAAAAGATATTTGCTAATAGAAGCAACAAGCAAAGAAGAAATCGAAAAAGCAATCCTTGATGGAATTGGAATTTTGGGCTGGGCAAAAGCCGCGCCATTTTTCGTTAATCTTTTTAAAAACAAAGAAAAATTTAAAGATAAATTCATATTGGCAATAAATCGCAAGGAAATTGATTCTGTTCGCGCTTCTTTCGAACTCTCCCAAGATAAAATTAAAATCCTAAGGGTTTCAGGAACTTTGAAAGGGCTAGGCAGATAAAATCATATCTAAAATAAATATTTAATAATATCAATCTTGCACACTAAAATATCTTTATTATGTCAAGAATTTAATTGTCAGAATTCTTGGTGTCCAAAAGTCCAAACACACACAAGGACTTTTTGATATAGCCGAAGACATTAGTAATTTTCTGTTTGGCTTTGACTACCGAGGTAAAGCCATAGAAAAATGGTAGAAAATTTATGGCTTTCACTATAAATTACAAATAAATCAGCGAAACCTTTAACTATCTCTTTTAATTTAAACATTAATGACAAAAAGAGGTCAGGAATCATTCAGCATGTCTTTTGGCTCTATATTTTCAATTTTTATTATTGCAGTAATTGTCGCAATTGCTTTTTATGCCATTTCTCATTTTTTAAATCTCAATAAATGCGCTCAGGTTGGTCTATTTTACAATGATTTACAAAAAGAGATTGACAAAGCATGGACATCAAGCATTTACAAAGATAATTTTGTAGGAAATTTGCCGCAATCGGGAGCATTAAGAAGCGGTATCAAAGAAGTTTGCTTTGGAAATTTAAATTCAGCTTCAGTAACAGAACAAGAAAAATTTTCTGGCTTTACGTCACTAAAAAACGCAAATATTTTTGTTTTTCCTCCTGAAAATGCCTGCAATGGTAAATCTTTCTCACGAGTTTTAAAAAATGCAGAAATAAGAGGTTTCTTCTGCATTGCATTAGAAAATGGAAAAATCATAGTTAAGCTTGAAAAATCTCCAACAGAAGAGCTAGTTAAATTATCAAAACCCTAATAAGAATGCAAAACAAAAAAGCACTTGAATTCAGTTTTGCCTGGATTTTTGCAATTTTTATAGGAGCAGTCATAATTTTCCTTGCGATTTATGCAGCCACGCGCATTGTCGGCACAGAACAAACAAAAATTGACGCAGAAACAGCAAAACAAATCGGAATTTTATTAAACCCATTGGAAACAGTTTTAGAGGAAGGAAAAACCTCAACAATTTTTGTAAATAAGGAAACAAAAATTTTCAACTCATGCAGGGAGCAGGGAGTTTATGGAGTCCAAGAAATCGGCGCCTCTGTAAGCACAGCAATCTCTGACGACTCCTCAAATCCGGGAATAAAAAGCTCTTTCAGAAATAAATACCTTTTCTCTTCCAGCGTTTCAGAAGGAAAAAAAGAATTTTACGTTTTTTCAAAACCATTTAATTTTCCATTTAAAATAGCAGACTTAATGATTCTTTACAGCGACCAAGAAAAATATTGTTTTGTTAATTCTCCTGCTGAAATAAAAGAAGAAATAAACAAAAGTCTGAAATTAAAAAACATCTTTTTCATTAATAATATCAGAAACTGCCAAGCAAACACAAAAAAAGTCTGCTTTAATACAGATTATGAAGAGTGTGATATAATCGTCTCACAAAGTCTTAATAAAGTAATCCGCGGGGGAGATGAAGTTTATTATGTTGAATTAGAACAAACAGACAAATATGCCTTGCTCTATGCTGCAATTTTTTCAGAGCCAAAAATTTACAAATGCCAATTAAAAAGATTAATGTCTCGCGCAGCCATTCTTGCAGAGCTTTACACAAAAAAAATAACTCATCTAAGCTTTGAAGGCTGTCCTTCTGCCCCCCTACTTTTTGATTACATCGGAAGCTATAAAAGATTTGCAGAATTATTTTCAGGCCCAGAAGATTTAGAAAATATAAAAGAAAAAGCAGAATTATTAAGCTCAAAAAATGCACCGCTTACATGCAGGCTTTTCTAAAAAAGCCCAGATGAAAATTCAGCAAATGGCGTTTGTGTTAGTTGCAACTTTCATTTTCTTTGCCCTTGTCGGCTTGGTTTATTTTTCCTTGTCTTTAGCAAACCTAAGAGAAAAAGCACAAACTTTGGCTGACAATGAAGCAAGAGAGACAATAAAAACCCTCGCCGGCTCCCCGGAGCTGACATTCACTTCAAGCTCTGATTGCTCTTCGTGCATTGATTTAGACAAAGCAATAATTCTAAAAGAGCTTCCCGCATACCAAAGCCTCTTGAACCTTGATTATCTAATGATTGAAAAGCTCTACCCAAATTCAACTTCAAGGGAATGCACTGCTTTAAACTACCCTGATTGTGATAAAATAACAATAATCAATAAAGGAAACATCAGGGCAAGCTCAGCATTTGTTACATTGGTGCGCTGGGATTCCAGCATTGGCAGTTTTAGATACGAATTAGGCAGAATTCATGCATCCGGAAAAAACCTTACAGGATAAAATGATAAAAGAAAATATAGAGAGTTTTGAAAAACCCCAAAAACTTTCAAAACTCTCTAAGAAGGAATTTGAAAGAAAGCAAAGAAATAGGAGTTATTCAAAGTCCTCTATAAAAATAAATATGCGAAGAATACAGAGATTTTCCTTAATTAAGTTGTCTCTTGTCGGAAAATCTCTGTCTGGAGAATTTAGATTTATGGTAACACAAGCAAGTAAATTCTCCATATCCGGGCTTTCAAGGGGAATTAAGCCACATTTTTTAATTATGGATAATTCTTTTGATTGGAGTAGTTTTTGGAGAATTATCCATCACGGGAATTCTGGACAAAAATTTATCCCGATTACCAGAATTCACGATAATTTATCAAAATTAAAGAAATATTATTATTTTAATGGGTTTAACAATAAGGAAAATAAACCTTAAACATGAAAACAAAAATAACTAAAATAAGGAAAAAAGCCCAAGAAGAAATAGTGGGTTTTGTCTTAATAATGGTTTTAGTAGCAGTTATTTTCCTTGTTTTTCTAACAATTGCCTTCAGAAACAACTCTGAAGCAGAAAAAACACAAAGCTCTGAAGTTTCCCAGTTTCTTGATGCAATAATGGAATTCACAACTTCCTGCTCTTCCGATAACTATAATTTTAAACAACTAGAAGAAATTTTTAATGAGTGCAAAAAAGGCGAACTTTGCATGCCAGGAAAAGAAGCCTGTGATTATTTAAACGAAACTCTAAAAGTTCTAATTGAAGAAAGCTGGAAATTTTCCCCAAACGCTCCTGAAAAAGGATACATATTAGGCGCAATATCAACAGAGAGTTCTCGACCATTAACTTTCTTAACCCTCAAAGGAGGTAATTGCACTTCTTACGCTAGAAGAGGAGCTGACAAACCATTAGGAGGAAAAATAACAATTTCTCTGGAAATTTGCTCGTAGAGCAAATTTCATTCTTAATTTGTTTATCTGAAGTTTTGAAGAATTTTAATGGTAAGTTCTATAAATCTCTACTTGAGCTCCTGTTTCTCTCTCTGTTAATTGCGCCGACTCTGCAATATATTTCTCAAATTCTCTTTCATATATTCCTATTTTAATTGGGCCGTGCCTCCCCCAACCCAAATTTGGCCCTCTATCTATCGAGCCCATACTTTTATAGTGTGTGCAAGGTATTATTCCTAAAATTTTTCTCTTTATTGGTTGCTGTATGCGTATCTTTGGCGGATCCCACATTCAGAAGAAATATCTCTAATTACTAAACCTCTTTCTTCAATTTTCTCTGTAAATAATGATAAAGCTTCTGTCACAGGATTTATTGCCATAAAATTTAACTTGTTTTCACCTTTATAAACTTTTCGTAAATTAAACGAACTTTTTTATAAAATCAAAGCATTAAGTAGAAATCCAAACTAGTTCATATAACTCTCAAAATAAGTTAACAATCTTAACCAACTTATTAGACAATTAATTGCTCTGCAACAATTATTATCAAATCTTTAAATTAATATATAAACTGTTAATAATCAAAATAGGCCTCAATCTCTTTCTATTTCCGCTTTTTTCAGCAACCAAGTCAACAAAACCAAACTTTTCAAGCAACTTTATGTCATCATTTACCGATTTAAAATCTCTTTTCAGCATTTTCGCAAGAGCATAAATAGATTTTGGTTTCTTCGTTTTCAAAAAATGCAGCAATCTCGCCTTTTCATTACTCAATAACTTTCTTAACATTGCTAAGCTTCCAAAATCATACTCTTTTTCTCCAGCAAATCTCCTAAAAAAAGAGCTAAACGTTCCGCCCTCGTCGATAATTGTTATTTCTCTTGTCTTGCTTTTTTCCGCCATTTTTCTTCAATTTTTATATATATGTTCTACTTATTTATATATATTAAAAATATATACAAAATTTATATGTTAAGTTTTACTATATATTATAAAAAATAACATATATATAAACCTTTCGTTTTTTTGTTATCTTTTCTGTCATGTTCTCTTTTTAAGTAGCACCGAAAGCTTTATAAATAAATTCACCAGTTGCCGAGTAAAAACCCAAAGATTATACTGAAATAGCGAAAGCTTTTTAAATGAATTTTTCTAATTATATGCAAGCCTTATAGGCTATTAATTGACAGATTACAAATATACAGTAATTTCCTCTAAGAGGGTGTCCTGCGGGACTGTCAAGTTAAGATAGCTGAAAGGAGGTTTAAAAAAGATGTACATATTTAAAAAAATTGCAAGCGTTGCAGCCAGTTTAGCTATGATGGCTTCAACAGTTGCTCTTGGAGCAGCAGCAACATTCCCTGACCCTTTCATAAAGAGCGGAGCATCGGATGTTGCTATTGTTTTTGGTACAGGTCATTCTGACCAAGCAGCAATTGCAGCACTTAACACAAAGTTAACAAGCTATCTTACTACTGCTAGTGTTACCACAACAACTTCTTCAACTGCAAGCGGAGGAGATTTTGTCAAGCTTGCAAAGTCAAGCGACAATGTCAATCTAGGAAATAATGTTGCTACGGTTTTTGGTTCATCAATAGACGACGAAGATTTGGAAGTTTTGTTAGCTGATGGAACCTACAGAAATGACGAAAACACAGAGTATGATTATGAGCAGAAAATAACACTTGCTGGATGGAATTTAGCTTTCTTTGCTGATTCAGATTACAAAGATAAGGATCCTACAATTGGTGTTAGAATCGCATCTTCAAACCCTGTTTTAAACTACACCCTTGACTTTACAACAGATGCAGAGTCTGATGTATCAGGCGGAGATTTAGTGGATCTTGAGACAACAACAATCAAGCTTTTTGGCAGAGATTATTATGTTTCTGACTGGGATAATTCAACACTTAAGGTAACATTATTAGATTCTGCCAATACTGCAACAGCAAGGGAAGGAGAAACAACGACAGTTTCTCTTCCAGATGGAAAATCTTACGAAGTGAGTATTAACTATATCAGTACCACTGAAGTAAAATTAACTATTAATGAAGAGCTTACAAATACTATGGCAGAAGGAGAGTCATATAAACTGACCGATGGCACATATGTAGGGATAAAAGATATCCTTGCGAGAGATGTAGCGGGAACAGTTGGAACTGTTGAGTTTAGCCTGGGTGTTGGGAAACTTGAATTGCCTAATGCTGCAGAAATAGAACTTAATGACGATACTGTCAATGGTATAAAAAGCTACATAACAAGAGGCACAGCCTCTGGAGGCAAAGAAACAATTGATAAAGTTGTTATCGAATGGACAACCGACGATGATGAGTTTATCACACCGGATAGTAGCTTAACTATTCCTGGCTTTGGAGCAGTTAAACTTTCAGCTGGAAGTTTTGTAATACCGTTTGAAGAAGAAGTCATGGTTGACTATGATGGTGATGATAGCATTGAACTTACTCTGCCAATAAAGAGCGGAACAGCAAACTTCAATATTTTATATGCAAATGCTTCTGGAGAGTTCACAGGAATTGGGAAAGATTCTACACAAAGACTTGTAACAAGCAATACTTCGGAATTAATCTTCAACATCACAAACGGTGTTGATGAATGGTTTGTTGCTACATACAATACTACAAGTGATGCACAATCCTATTTATTAGGAGTTGCAAGTATTTCAGAAACAGACAACAAGAACAGAACAACCTTTAGAAACAAAGTAACAGGACAAGATTTTTGTGAAAACAAAGTCGCAGGAGATAGTTGTGATATTGGAGATGTTTCTTTCACCATTAACTCTGTTTACAAAGTAGGTGGTAATAAGTGGGTTAACATTACTGCAGGAAACAATGTGAACTTCAAAACAATCTACACAAAAGAAGGATTAAGAATTTACTTACCTGTTGATGTAGGACTGGGAGGAGGCACAGCTGACAGAGGCACCATTGATTTCAACATGTCTGCTGCAGCAGGACACAATGCAGACAGTTATTTGTTATTCTTCTACGAAGAAAACAAAGATGACGATAAAGGAGCTGGAACAAGCTTTAATGTCACTATAAATGATGATTCAGATGGTGATTTACATGTTAATGACGTAGACACTGGACAAACAGATCATGAAATTCTAGGAACTGATGACGACACTATAAGCCATGTATACTCTGATCTTGGCACAGAAGTAAAAAGACTAGTTGCAAGTGACAGAGGCAAGGCAGTCATTACTTATTACGGTAGTGAATCTTATGGCGAAATCTTCTTGACTGACTCCAGCGCCAGCGTAATTGGTGGCGGAACAGGAGGAGGCACAGGCCAAATCATGGCAATTGCAGACACTGAAGTTGCTTCAGCTGCAGGCAAGAACCTAATCGTAATTGGAGGAAGCTGTATCAACAGAGAAGCTGCATCACTATTGGGAGTTACATTCCCAACATGCACAGCAGACTTTACAACTAACACGGGCGTCGCAAGTGGTCAATATTTGATTCAAACCTTCAGCAGAGCTGGAGGAAAAGTAGCCACACTTGTAGCCGGTTACAATGCTGCAGACACAGCAAACGGAGCCACTGCTTTGACACAAAGTCCGACAGTTGACATAAGTGTTGGTAAGAAACACACAGGAAGCACTATAACAAACGTAGCACCTGTCATAGCTTAAACTTGCAAAACAAAATTTTATTTTTTTTCTTTTTATTTTTTCTTTTTCTGGTTTTTATCTCTTTATTTAAAGAGTATTTTAGTAGAAAAAACATTATAGTGACTAGTGGAAATCAAATCAGCATCAACCCCTTAACAAATTATTGATAACAATCCTTATAACTATAATAATCGGGGTTTTTAGAAATTAATTAATGTCTGCAATTAAATGTAGTCTAAACTGGCTTTTTAAGACGTGTTAATGTATTATTTTTTGTTTAATGGTTTTGATTGTTACTAAAATGCCTCAGTCACTAAAATTATAATCGCGCTACCCGAATTATTTTATTATTAATATAAATCAAGTTTAATGGTAATCACAAAATTTCTTGATATTATTTTCCAAATGGCAGGCACAAGTTATTAATTTCTGATAACATGTCTTATTATGGTTACGAAGATAATTACCAAATATTAATAGCACCCGAACATAACCGATTAAATGAATAAACAAAAGAAACCTTTTAAAACGTTAATTTCTTAAAAAACAATAAACTGAAATGATAAGAAAAATAGGAACAGAAAAAGAACTCGAGCAGAAAAAACAGAGAATGACAATTGCTATCGGCTTATTCATGTTGGGCATTCTCGTTTTAGGCACAGCAGGCTTTGCTTTTTTATCTGCTTTGAGTAACAACCCAAATCAAAATGTAAACGATAATAAAAATCAGAATGCAGAGGGACAAGTTAGAAATGTAGGCAACAAATGGGAATTAATATATCAAGGACAGCCGTATTATTTTTCAAACTCTCCGGATTCTGTAAAAAACATTTCAGTAGAAATTTCATTCACCTCTTTTGATTATTCAGGAAAACAATTTTACATCGTTTCGGACAATGATGCAATAACTTCAGAAATTGCATCAACTCTTGGCAGATACTCTTCAAAAATTCAAAAAGCCTGTTACGGCCCTTGCTCAGAAGACTTGCCAGAAAAAGATTGCAATGAAACATTAATAGTCTGGAAAGATAGCTCAGAAAACAAGATTTATCAGCAGGATAGCTGTGTTTTTATCGAAGGAGACATGCGCGCGGCTGACGCTTTCCTTTATAGGTTATTTGGGATATAAAATTTGAATTATCGCAAAAGCACCCAATTTATTCATAGTTCTCGAGGCATAGACAGGTCATAAATTATCAATCCCCATTGCCCCCAACAATTCTCAAATTATTTTTTTGCCATGTGGATTTGATGTTCAAGCATTTCCAATCTGTAAAATTTCAATCGATTATCAATTAATAATCAATAAGGCATTTCTTTTCATCAATATTTCCTGCAATCAACAACATAAAAACTTTTAAACCCCAAATTCAACTTTTAACTTACTATGAAAAAAGAAATAACCAAGACTGAAAAAACAAAAAAATCCAAAAAAAAGAAATTGTCAAAGTTAGACAAGCAATTTTATAAGTTATTGATTGCAATGGCCGCAGCGATAGTTGTATTTTTTATTTCTTACTATTTTTTTCAAAGCTTAAGAACTTTTGAATACCAAGGTTTGACATTCACAAAAGACAAATTCGGAGAAATACCTATCTATAGATATTATTACTATTTTAGCACAACCGGCAGTGCTGTGAAAGAAGACAACCCACAACGTTTTGATATAATATTAAGAGTTGATCCCAGAGAAAATAATGTTACATTTGAAGGCGATGAAATTATTTTTCCATCTAGAGGAAAATTTATTTATTTGAGTGTTAATAACACAGGACTTCAGTGCACCTATTCCAATGTTGCTTTATTCAACATTGCGCAATTTTTAACAGGCAATGGGTATACAGTAAAGCCCGCAACCCCAGATAAAAACGAATCAGAAAACACGCAAAACTTAAGATATGCAACCTGTGAAACGCATCCTGATAACATGGTTTTATTGATTCGAGAAGGAGCAGAAACAAAAATTGTTAAACAAAATAACTGTTATACAATAAGCGTAGCAAATTGTGAAATACTCCCCGCAGTTGAAAAGTTCATGGTGCAATCAATTATCGACGGAAAAAATAGGTATGAAATATCTAATTGAATATAATTTGCCAATCATTTCACCCTGTTTCTTTAGTATCAATTAATTATGTCAAGAATTTCCAATTCTTGAACACACCCAAGAATTTAATTGTCGGAATTCTTGGTGTCCAAAAGTCCAAACACACACAAGGACTTTTTGATTTATTTAAACTAAAAAACTTCCACCTAACAATATCGTTATAATTCCTACCGATAATTAAATAGGCAATAAAATCTATTTAAAATGTAAAACTATTTCTTCACAACGTCTCTCATAATTCTCCTAATATCACTATAAACAGGAATTTCTTTTATCTTAAAAATCCACACACTAAAGAACCAAATCAGCACAACCATTAAAGTGCTGCCAAAATACCACGTTAATATATGAGTAATATCAAAATAACTAAAACCATAAGCAAAAAGAGCAAGAAAAATTAATATTCTGGTTATATTCAAAACAAGAAAACTTCCAAATAAAAACAAAATATCCCGTATTCGTTTCTTATTCTCCATAGGTGTTGATAAATTTAAAATTGTCAGTAAATAATAAGCAGCCCCTGCAACACAAGCAGGAATAATTTCTGCATAATCCCCTTTAAAAAAAATTAAATTTCCTGCCAACAGCCCTGAATTATCATCAAAAATAGAAATTATCCAAAAAACAGGGTAAACAGTCAAAGGCGTAAAAATAAAATAAAACGCAGCAAGATTAAATGCACCCAATAAAACAATCACTAAATACCTCATCAACAAAGAAAACATCTCTTTTTGTTCCATTTTATTTCAATGGAAAACTAGTTTTTAATTGTTGCTTCTTATGGACCGAGCCCATACGCAGGAATAGAACTCCTAGCCAGAGCATTTCTTTCTTTTTTAGGTATCAAAGCAGTTCCTTGAAGAGCCACAACGCAAAAGTTAATATTAATAGTTCTAGCACTATAACTTACTATTACTTCGGTGCCTTTAGGAACCGTCTTAGCAAAATTTATTAAACCTTGGTTAGCCTCGCCACTTCTCCCTTCGTAATAATGCACTCCAACCGGTTCATAATCACTCAAGTCCTTTCCCTGCATCTCACAATATTCTCTCGCAGAAATTGTCAATATTTTTTCCAAAGGAAAAGGATTTATTTCTTCTGCCATTTTTATCTTCTAGAGACCCTTACAGCAACAATTATAATCAGTATAATCAAAATTACATTTACAATTGCAATTATAACCAAATAACTGTTTTGTCCAAGCGCTCCGAATATCGAAGAGCCAGTTATTCCTCTGCTTCCGCCAACACCTTCTATATCAACAGTTGCCTGTCGTCTTGCAATATTTTGTCCATCGCTGACTTCAATAGTAAAGCTTTCCTGCCCTGCATCAGCATCTTTATCAATGGTGAAAGTCAAAGTTATCTCCTCGCTCTCTCCAGCATCAAGCGTTATTGTTCTATCAGAAATTTTATCTAATGTTGCCCAGCTTTCAAAACCTCTAACATTGATATCAAATGTTTCTTCTTGCTGCTTCAAGTTCGTTATTGTTACTTTTACAACCAACTCTTCTCCAGGCAAGGCTTGCTCTGATTCAAGAGCAGCATTTATCAAAGCGATTCTTTGTCCGCCTGATGTTCCTCCTCCGCCATCTCCGGTTCCAGGAGTGCAACCAATAACTCTAAAACGAGCTCTTTCCACTTCGCTTGTTGATTCTCTATAATTCCCATTTCTGTAATCATAATCTGCTGTCAATTCTAAATTATAATCCTTATTTTGAGCATTTGCAGGCACAACAAAATCAAAGCTCACTGTTTCACTGTCTCCAGGATCCATGTCATTTCTTATTTCAAAAGCCTGTTGAAGGTTCAATTCTCTACTGTCCAAATTAACTCTGACTTGGTCCTCATCATCTTCTCCAATATTAAAAACATCAGTTGTTAATGTTACGGTGTCTCCGCATGTCGCTTCAAGAGGAGAAACAACCACATCTTCAAAAGCAATGAACTTGTCCTCGTCACTTTCTCTCTCAATAGATACTTCTTCAAAATTATTGCCGTCTAATCTGTCTGAGCATTGCTCATCTTCATTGCTATCTTCATAAACTTTAATAGCAACTCTATAATTTCCGTCTTCAACATCTCCCGGAACCCTAAATATGAATTTGACAGTTTCATCCTCTCCGTCATTAAGTGTGCCAACATCAATCTTTTCTTCGTCAGTATTTTCAAAATCAAAATCGTTTGTAACATCATCACCGCTTTCGTCAAATATACCAAGCTCAACTGTTACATCACGAATGTTTTTATCTCCGGTGTTTTCGACATCAACTTCAATTTCTATATCATCAAGCAACTTCCACGCATCATCATCTCCGTCTCCTTTGTTGTTAATATCAAAATCAGTTATTTCAAGATCTCCTTTTTCTCCCGCATTGCAGAATGGAGTTTGTATCGTGAAAGAAGTTGTTGCGCTAACACTTCCGACTCCTGAATCCTGCGCTTTTATTGTTATGACACTATTTCCTATTTTTAAATTATCAGTGCTAGGCAATGTGACTGTGACAGTTCCAGAAGCTCCAGGGTTTAAATTCAATGATGTCGGTTGCAATTGAACTCCGAAAGCCGAGGTTTCACTCAAGGCAAGATTAAGAACAGTGTTTCCATTGTTTGTCACGTTTATGATTCCACTCTGGTTTGCTGTCAAGGCTCTAGTATTTGCCAAGGAAAGAGAAGGAAGATTGTTAATATTAATCGTTCCTGATAACTCATCACCTTCACCGCCACCAGACACTTTTATTGTGAAAGTAAAGCTTCCGGATTCTTTTCTAGGAATATTAATAATTGCTGATAATTGTTTTACTTCGCCCGCATTTATTGTGTCAAGAATTGGTCTTTGCAAAGTCCCTTTAGTTGATGTGCTTTGGCTCCAATCAAGGCCAGTTATGTTGTTAGTCCCGGTGTTATTCAAACTAAAACTAATTGTGACATCACTTCCCGGATTTGCAGTTGTGGGAATATTAATTTCTTCTAATGTCAAAGCCGCATTGCTTAAGGTAGCTAAAAAAACTATCCCGAACAATGCAAAAACACCCAACACAACAGACTTCATTTTGCTCTTCATTTTATGTTGTAATTTGTAAGTTACAAAATGCCTATTTAAACTTTTCGGTGTTTGAATATCATATATTTTATTATCTTTTTGCTCAAGAGAAAGCTTTTAATAAATGTAATACTATCAGAAAACAAATAAATAAACAAATAAATAAAATGCCAATCAGAGCAAGAGAAAATTTGATAAGTGCATGGGCTTTCTTAATTGGAATTATCATCGCGGTATTAATAGGAGTTTTCGCAGAGCAAAGAAATTCTTTAGTTTTAGGAATCCTTGCAGTTTTAGGCTTAATCGTCGGATATTTTGTCTCTGAATACGAAGCGCAAACTTTTCTTCTCGCCTCTGTTTCTTTAGTAATAGTTAGTTTTGCAGGCATCCAAGGTCTTGTTCTCGATGCAGCAATCCGCGGCATTGAAATAGGAAAAATTGTGTCTGCAATTTTAAGCGCGTTGCTTGTTTTATTCGTTCCTGCAACAATTATCGTCGCATTAAAAACAGTTTTCTCACTTGCAACACAGAAATAATTTTTTATTATATCTTTACAAAAAATTAAATATAGCACGATTGACTCAGAACACCATTATTCATAAATAATAATTATAGTCTTATTTATTATGTCAAGAATTTAATTGTCAGAATTCTTGGTGTCCAAAAGTCCAAACACACACAAGGACTTTTTGATATTAATCTGTGCTCTTAAAAAATCATTCACTAATAAAATCAGCTCTTTCTTTCTTTTTCGGCTCTTCAGGCCGATGGATGTGCGCGAAACTTGGAGTAGCAAGAATTATATTTTCTCCAAAGCCAGCAATAGTTCCCTCGAGAGCGTCAACAGTCTTCTTTATTTTCGAAATCGCTCTTTTCGTCTCAATCACATCTTTTGATTTAAGCTGTTTTATGTCTATCACGGCAATCGTGTATCCTTCTCTCAAAGCATTTAATATAATATCAACTCCCTCATATGTTTTCAGGACAAATGGTTTCACAATAACTTTATTTTCTTTTGGCTTCACAGAATCCAAGTCAATTTCGACGTATTCTTCTTCTCTCGAGCCACCAAAAAACTTTTTTAAGTTAAAAACCATGGTCTCTTTTCGTTTGATGAGTTTATAAATATTATTATTTCCTTCTACTATTATTAAGTGCTTCCTTTTGACTTTAAAATCTCTCTGTCAATCTCCTTTCTAAGCTCGCTTGTTCTTTTTTCAAGCAGTTTTTCCTGCTTTTCAAGCGAATTTATCCTAATTTCCAGCAATTTATTTTTCTCTTTCAGTTCTTTATTCAATTTTTCTTTCGTCGATTTTATCATAATTCCAGAAGAAATTTTGTAAACTTCATCGTCAGAGCTTTTTAATTCTTCAATTGCATTATTAACTTCATTCATTTCGTTGGAAAAAGCTTCTTTCTGCGCAATAAAATTCTGCAATTGTCCCTCAATCATTCTTAATTCCTCGATTTTCTCATTCGTTTCCTGATCTAATTTCATTTCATACCGCTTTTAATTTAACTATTCTCCCTCGAGGTTTGTAAAAAATTCTTGAGCCGCAATGAGGGCAGACAAATCTCTTTTCCAGAACCTTGTTTGTTATTGGTTTCTCGCAATTAAAACATTTATATTGGGCCATTTATTTCCTAAATTTGGTGGTTTTTTAAAACTTCCGCTTTTTATTTTGCAATAGCAAAATATTTATATATTAAAAAATTTAAAAAATTGTAAGGTAAAATGAGAATAAAAGAGGTGGAAAAGAGGCAACTTTTAGACACTCCAATTAATTTGGAAGAGCCGGAATTTGCCGATGTCGATCCGGACGAGCTTTTCGCCGGATTAGACGCAACGTCAGAAGATTGATTTTTCTTTGCCTCCTAACGGAGGTTTTTTATTTTATAGAGGACTTTGAATATAGTGAACCAACTAAATTCTTCGGTTGTTTTTGTTGGTTGACTACGTCAAGAACCCTTACGGACTGCGGGTTCTTGAGCGCCCCGAGAATCAGAGATTCTCGGAGTTAGCGGATCAATAAAGAGCCGAGAGATTAAATTGGTCTGTTATAACCTCTATTATCTCTGATTTTTTCAAAGACTTCAACTTCCAGTTGAATGTTTCAAAGAACTTGTTCTTTGAGTCCTTCTTAGAGGGTTTTGAAAGTTTTTAGGGTTTTTCAAAACCTTCTACAATATGCTTCTTTCCGATTATGGACAATTGCGTTGATTAGTCTATTGTTTTTAATGATTATCCGTTAGAGAATTGCAAAAAAATTATTCAAATTATTAAAATTCTCTATAATAAAAATTTCTCTAGATATTATCAAATAAAATATTTAATGAGCGGTTTCTATTAAACAAGTGATTATGTTACAATTCCACTTAATTAAATTCCCTTCTTCAAAGAATAATACTCTCGAATTCTTCCAAGTTTTTCATATAAATTTAACAAACTATTTTTAACTTCTGTCTTCTCCACCGCGCCTAATTCTAACTCCAATAGTTTCTCATAAACTTCAACAGAATTGGTTCTCTTATCTTTTTTCATAAACATTTTAGCCTGCATTTTGTAGACTTCTTTTTCTTTATTCTTTATTTCTTGTTTTTGCTTTTCATTTCCTAAAGCTAAGGCTCTTTTAATTGAAGAGTCAGCGTTTTCATAATCGCCTCCTTTGATAAAGAACTCAGCAGATTTAACAAAATCATTTATTTTGTTTTGGTAAGTTGTGTTTATGTCGGCAGCAGATTTCATCATCTTTCCTGCATCCAAAAACATCATTCTGTTCTCATACAATCCAGCAAGCTTTACTAAAACAAATTTTCTCGTATCAAAATCAAGTTGATTCTTCAGACAGGCAGAGAGATAGCCCATCTGCGCATAATCGCCCATTTTATTTATCTTTTCCTCAATCTCTTTTCTTGAAATTTCCTTTCCAACCATAATTAGCAATCCTCTTTAGAGTTTATAATGTTTACTATGCTCTCTTGCGTATATAATTCTCTAAAGAAAATGTTTTTAAGCAGCCTAAATTATACTTTAACAATTTAAAAAGAGCATGAAACTAAAATTTAAGCCAATAAATCTCGAAGCAGGCAGGCCAATTGCTTTTCTAAATTATGCATTTGCAGAAAAATTTAATATTTCTGAGGTCAGCAGGATAGAGGTTGTTTCCAACGGAAAAAAACTCATAATTCCCGTGAACCACATTAAAAAATTTCTAAGAGAAGATGAAATATCTTTTTCAGACGAGGCTATTTCTTATCTTGGATTAAAGCCCGGGAATTACGTAAAAATATCTCTTGCTTTAGAGCCCAACAGCATACGATTTATTTTTAAAAAATTAAACAACAAAGAATTGACAAAATATGAAATCCGTTCTATAATAAATGATGTCGTAAACAATGCTTTAAATGAAGCAGAAATAGCCTACTTTATTTCAGGAGTTTATCACAACAGCATGACAGAAAAGGAAACGATATATTTAACAGAAGCGATAGCGAAAACAGGCAAAACAATTAAATGGTCGGAAAAAATAAAAAATAAAATTGCTGACAAGCATTCTGTAGGTGGGATTCCCGGAAATAGAACAACACCAATTGTTGTTTCAATTTGCGCTAGTGCAGGTATAATCATGCCAAAAACCTCTTCCAGAGCAATAACCAGCCCGGCAGGCACAGCGGATGTTGTAGAAACATTAGCCGATGTCAGCCTTTCAACTCAGGAATTAGTAAATGTTGTCAAAAAAACAAATGCATGTTTTGTCTGGGGCGGAGCTCTTGGCCTGGCTCCCGCCGACGATAAAATGATTCGCGTTGAGCGTCTTCTTAATGTAGACCCAGAACCACAATTAATTGCATCTATTCTCGCAAAGAAAATTTCAGTAGGCAGCAAATATGTTTTAATAGATATTCCTTACGGAAATGGAGCAAAATTTTCATTTGAAAAAGCAAAAAAATTAAAGAAAAAATTCATTAGAATTGGAAAGAACTTTGGCCTGAAAATAAAAGTTGTTTTAACAAATGGCGAGCAACCAATAGGAAACGGTATCGGCCCAGTTTTAGAGATGCTTGATATTTTAAGAGTTCTAAAAAGAGAAAATTCACCTTTAGATTTAGAAAAAAAATCAATTTTTATAGCTTCTAAAATTCTGGAGATGATGGGAAAATGCAAAGAAGGGCAGGGAAAAAATTTTGCTCAAGAAATTTTGAATTCAAAACAAGCATTAAAAAAATTCAATGAAATTATAAAAGCACAAGGAAAAAATAATTCAAAATTGGAATTGGGGAAATATGAATATGTAATAAGATCAAATTCAAGCGGAAAAATAAAATTGGTTGATAACAAGTCAATTAGTCTTTTAGCGAGAATTCTCGGCTGCCCAACAAATATTTCATCTGGAATTTATATGCATAAGCACAAAAATGAGCACGTAATAAAAGGCGAGCCAATTTTAACTCTTTATTCTGAATCAGAAAAAAAACTGGAAGAAGGAATAAGATTTTATTATAACGCCAAACCCATTAAAATTTAAAAAATTATGTCATTAATAATTTATGATCATGTTTATCAAAAATTAAAAAAAGATAAACTACAAAGTAAATGTTAAGTCTGCTTAGAAAAATCTTTAAATATCCATATTGCATAGATAAATTATGTATAGACAAAAAGGTTTGCTTGATGACATAACCGCATATATTAAAAAAAATCTAAAAAAGGGATATACCCAAGAATCACTTCGTTGGGCTTTGATTAATCAGGGCTATTCAAAAATAGAGGTTGAAAAAGCAATTAAATTGGCAGACGAAGAATTTGCCCAAGAGGCCCCCATATTAAAAACAAAACCCGAAATAAAATACGAAGTCGTCGAACCAAAGCACGAAGCAAAAAAATCTTTCTGGAAAAGGTTATTTGGGAGATGATTGGAAAATTTCTAATTGTCCAAAATGAAATAAAAAACGCCAGGAACAGGATTCGAACCTGTGCTTCCCGAAGGAACTGGTTCTCAAGACCAGCGCGTTAGACCACTCCGCCATCCTGGCATAATTAGTCATGTCCAAGTTGGCTTATAAATTTTTATTCTTTTTACTCTGTCGATTGCGCATAGGTGTATACCTGCAAAGTTGAATTCTGCCAACATATCTATCTTTAACACGAATGTAATCATCATTTTCTATTGAAAATTCTCTAATTACAACTTCATATCCTTTTTCAAAAGTAAATCCATTAGCATCTTTTACTTCTACTTTTTCAGCGCAATTTTTTACCATTAACTCAATAATTTTTCTTGGCAGATAACTTTTCTCTTCTCCGTCTTCATCATTAGGCTCTGTTTGAAGAATGCTTGCAGGTTCTATTTCAAAAACTTTTTCAATATAGCGAGTTACCGATCTTTTTCTCACTTTCTGTCCATTAACGTAGTAACCATCCGGTCCTTTTATGACATGATCAAGCGAGACGCTTTCTGATATTCTTACAGTTAATTGTCCAATTGTCATCTTATGAATCAACGATACTAGAAATTCCCGCGCTTTTCTTACTACTTAAACTCTCCGGTTTTTACAAAAAAATAATTTAACCGAAAAGTGCGCTCAAGCCCGCAGCACTTTCACTTGGCTTTTCTTCTTCTTTCTTTTCTTCTTTCTTCTCTGCTGCTGCGTGTCCATGTGCGCCAGTCACAGGTGCAACTGCCACTGCTTTTGCATTTTCAAGCTCTGCCGAAATGTTAACGCTATGCAAACCAGCTATCAAAGTTTTCACTTTTGTTTCATCTACATGCACTCCAGTTGCAGAAATCACTTTTTTCAAATGCTCCTCGTCAACTGGCTTTCCCAGCTTGTGCAGCAGCAAAGCCGCGTATATATACTCCATTATGCTTCCTCCTTATAGTTTTTATCATCACCAATTAAGTACGCAACGAATTCTCCAGTCTCTTGGAGGTTTTCCAGCATATTAACCTGGTTTCTTACTCCGCGCTCAACTAAGTCAGCAGTCATTTCAAGTCCGGCATTTCTAAATCTTCTCAACGCTACAACTCTTTGTCGGTATGAATCAAAAATTTCTTTATGTAATAACTCAACACTTCTCATTAATCTTTCAAGCTGTTTCTGTTCATTCATTTTTTCCTCTTGTCTTGTTTAAAATATTTTCAATTGTCATTTCTTCTCTTCCGGCTTTTGCAATTAACTGCCCTATTGTTTCCTTGGCAATGTAACAAAGATTAACAGCAAACCAGAATGATTTTCCTATTGCCTGTCTTAGCTCTTCTATCAAGGCTTTTTTATCTATCTTAATGTTTCTATAAACTTTATCGTTAATTGCATCATAAGCAGCAACAGGCACAAAACCAACTTTCATAGGATCAATTTTTAATTTGCTCAAAACACCCGCGACATTTTCTTTTATCGGCTCGCCTTTTTTAGCAACAACCGCTCCTTTCTTTATCGCAAGCTTTCCTCCTTCAACAGCAACTTTTAATCCAACTCCGCTAAGTTCAGAAATAGCAGGCCCAGGAACCAAGTCAGTTGGTCCCTCATCAATGTTTATGTCTTCTGGGGCAATATCCCCGGCCTTTGCTTTAGTCGCACTCTCACTTTCAACAAGCAAGGCAGACAGTTCAAAGGCATCCATGTCAGAAAACATCAAACAAGAATTATCTTTAAAGTCATGAGCCAGCTCTTGCAATGCGCCCTTGCCCGTTGCTTTTATCGCCCTGTCAATAATTGATTTCTTAGCAACAGAAATTTCAGCCTTTCCTCTTAAATCCTTTTTTATTTTCTGAAATTGCGATGATGGCAAGCCCTTTGTTGAAGCTATCAAAATAGTCTTGCTTTTTTTCATTTTAGAAGAAAATTCTTCCACTGATCTGATTTTTTCTTCCGGCACAGGCTTTATTCTCACGCTTGCGCTTTTTTTCTTTTCCATTTTAAATCTCCACCCTTATCGGTTTGCCCATAGTCAATTTAATCATCACATTCCTAACATTTTCTTTTTTCTTCGGCAGTGCATTAATAATCGCATTGTAAATAGATTCAATATTCTGCACAATTTCCTCATCTTTCATATTCTCCCTGCCCGCAAGAACTTTTATGCTTGGCTCTTTCAATCTTATCTTAATAGCCTTCTCAATTTTTCCAAGTTCATTTTTTATTGCATTTTCATTTTCCTGCCCGATAATTCCTAACTGGGGAGAAGGCATTTTTCCCACAGGCCCTAAAACTTTCCCAAAAGCAGTTGCAACCTTCGCCATTAATCCCGGTGTAGATATAAAATAATCATAATCCCTAACAAGATTCTTCAGAGCCTTCTTGTCTTTATATTTGGCAAATTCAGGTTCAGTTATACTGTCAACAAGTTTAGTCTTCGCACTAAAAAATCCGCAGACTTTTTTTTCCTTTATTTTGTGAGGTATGTTCACGACAATATTAACTTGGTCCCTTTTCAAATCAATTCCTTTCAAATTCACAATTAAATCAACACTCTGCTCAAATTTTTTCTTCTCTTCCTTCTTTAACTCATTTAACGCTTCTTTCAGTTTCATTTTCTCATCCAATATTTTGGACTCCTAGAACCTTTTCTAAAGGTTGTAGTCTCCTACATTCCGGCTCATGCCCATAGAATTTTCTTATGGCAAGAGTATGTAGTCTATTGACATCTCTCTCAAAAATAAAAGTGTTTTTAAACTTGTCGGTTTTTCAAAAAAGTTAAAGGAAATTATTTCTGTAAAAAAATTAAGTAAAATCTTTCAATGGAGCAGTTTTATTCAATCTTTCTTTTCCAATTTTACAAAACTCTGGATTTATTTCTATACTTATGCTATGTCTATCCATCTCCTTAGCACAAACCTCAGTTGTAAAACTTCCACCAAAAGGATCCAACAACCAATCTCCTTTATTTGAACTTGCTTTAATAAATATCTTTACTAAATTTTTCAGTAATTGACAAGGATGGGGAGTTTTATCTTTACTCACATTTTTTACAATATTAAAGTGAAATACATCATAAGGAGTTTTGCCATTACTTCCATTATGCGATTTACCGAAGTTGGACGAAAAAACCTGCAAGATTTCGTAGTCGGTAAATCGCTGTTAGTTGCCCACGAATAATTGGAGTGGTTGATTTTTAATGCAATGTTTCCGAAGGGAAAAAATCAGGGTAGATTTTGGGTTTTAGGTTATAAAAACTACCGAAGGCAGAGTATAATTTAAGGTGTGGGCGCGAAATTTTCTGCTTTTTTTTCTTAAGAAAGAAGAAGTTTTATTTGAAAGTTGCGGCACTTACAACAGAAAAAATATCATCGTATTTATCTCGAAATCTCTCAAATACTTTTACATTCATAGTGCCTGTTGGATAGTTTGTTTTTTCTTGAATCATTATCAATTCCGTAACTACAAAAATAAATTCAACAGAATACTCTCCATATTTATTCAGTTCTTTAAATTGTGCAATATCTTTCTTATCATAAACTTGTAGTGTCGGCGGAAATTTTGTTTCTGGTTTAAGTTTCTTCATTATATCGATAAGATACTCCACAAGTTTGATTGTGAGATTTTTTTTATGGCTTAATTTCATATACAAATCAATTATAAGATGAATGTGTTTCGGGGTTCTGATTCGCTTTTCAGGTTCTTGGTAATGCACTCTAAAATCAAAAGGAGATTCTGGTTTGTTTCCTTTTGAAACAAATACTTTCACACCCTCTTTTGTAGTGTGCATTAGTTTAAGATTAGCCGCCATACAAATTTTAAAAAGAAACATTTTTAAATAGGTAATGTATATTTATATAGATTCATAAAGAGAAATGATCAAAAGGGGTAAAAATGACAAAAGTACCATTAAATATAACCGTTGATAAAGAAATCGTTGAAAAATTTAAAGAGTTATGCGAAAACAACGATATGAAAGTATCCACAAAGATAAATACTTTAATGAAAGAATGGATAGACAATAAAGATGAGAAATGAAAACCAAACATAAAATCATAATAGGAGATGCTTTAAAAGAATTAAAGAAAATCCCAGATGAAAGCATCGATCTTGTGTTTGCTGATCCGCCCTATAATATGTCAAAGAAAAAAGGTTTAGGATGGAAATATAGTAATCATGTAACTATGCAAGAACAATGGGATATTTTTACAAAAGACGATTTCTTTAAATTTAATGTTGAATGGCTTACAGAATGTTTTAGAATTTTAAAGCATGGTGGTAGCTTATGGGTTTGTGGCTCATTTCACAATATTTACCAATTAGGTTATATAATTCAACATATGTCCGACTTAAAAATAAATAACAGTATCGTATGGTTTAAACCGAATGCCCAACCAAATATTACTTGCAGAATGTTTACAGAAAGTACAGAGCATTTAATCTGGGCATCAAAAAATGGAAATGGACAAAAATGGATTTTTAATTATGATGACACTAAAAATCTAATCTTTGATGACATAAACCCAAAAGGAAAACAAACCAGAAATGTATGGAGTATTCCATTAACACCTAAAAAGGAAAAATGGGCAGGAGTTCACCCAACACAAAAGCCAGAAGAATTATTAAGAAGGATAATTTTATCAAGCACTAAACCCGGAGATTTAGTTATTGATCCATTTGTTGGAAGTGGAACAACTTCAGCAGTAGCAAAAAAGTTAGGGCGTAACTCAATAGGAATAGAAAAGGAGTCAAAATATTTAGATATTATTCAAAAAAGATTATCGCCAACACAAAAAACATTAAGCGAGTCAGAAGTGGAGATTATAAGATGAATAAGAAAGGTCAAGTTTTTTGGGAAATTTTATTAGCATTTGGTATAATAATTGTCGTATCATTTTTTGCGGCGGGTTTTACAAAATTATTTTTTAGCGAACTAAATGGATTTTTTTTATTTTTAGGATACCTATTTTTACTATGTGGAATTGTTTTTAGTTTCATTCCAGACTTGAATGTAACCTATAAAGGTGTTGTTGTTGGTGGAGCTGCCGCAGTAGTTTTCTTTTTCTTATCTTGGTTAATTCCAAAGATAACAAGTTTAGTGCCACCATTACCATAATAATTCTGAGGCGAAGCCGAAAGCATTGTACCCACACCCGCCATAAAAACCCAAAATCTATTGCAACTAAAGACCTTTATTGTTGTTCATATTAACGAGACAAACAAAAAATTCATTAAAATCGTTATTTCTCGAAACCATTAAATGCCAAGAAGCTCTTTTGCTAAATTCTCCGCCTCTCCAAACCTCTCCGCTTGTTATTTTAATCTCCATAGGAATTTTTATTTTTGTAAAGAATAAATCAGGATCATTATCGCTGTTAGCCTTTTTTATTTCATAATTCAGCCCTTTGGAGAATAATTTGGAGGCCATCTGTTCTAATAGATTGCTAAACGTTTCAGAAAGTAATTTATTACTTAATTTAATGTTATATTTTTCTTTAAACTCTTTAATAAAAAAACGCATTGCTTTTGAGCTTCCTCTTAAAACCTCCAGAATCATTTCTCTAGTTATCCCAAAAGGGTTATTTTGCATAAAAAACCAAAGGAAAAACCACCTTTAAATCTTTCTTAATTCTAACATTATTTCTTCCCTTTCCCCTTCTCTTCCTTCTTTGCTGGCTCTGTCGCCGATTTCGTTGCAGTTTCTTCTTTCTTCTCCCCTTCTTTTCCTGCCGCAGCTCCCGGTACAGCACCCGCAGTTGCCGTTGCAGCAACAGCTTTCGCAGCTTCTTCTGCGGCCTTCGCCTCTTCAGCCGCTTTCTTGGCTTTTTCTTGCTCCGCTTTTACCTTTGCAAAAAATTCTTCTAATTTTTTCTTTTTCTCTGTCGTAGGCTCTGTAATTTCCTCTCTGATTTCTTTATCATAAATCCCCTCTTCAATTTTTTTCATTATTTCTTTCGGGCTTTCATTATCAATCAAAATCCCAATTGAAACAGAGCTTCCAACAATAAGTCTGACAGCAGCCCTCAAATCCTTTGCAAGCAAGCTAGATTGCTTTGCCTTTGCGACCTTGACAATTGTTTCAAATGCAATATTCCCCGCTTTTGTTTTTCCTGCCTCGCCAGAGCCCTTTTCAATTCCCAATTCTTTTTTTATCATCTCTGAAACAGGAGGCGAGAAAACCTGTATAATATATTTTTTTGTTTTAGGATCAACTTCAATCTCAACAGGAACTTTGACGCCCTTAAATCCTGAAGTTTCTTTATTCACGTCTTCTATAACCTTTCCCAAATTTATCCCCATGGGCCCAAGCTGCTGCGCCACCACAGGTCCAGGCTTCATTGCTCCGCCGTCGACAATCAATTTTACTTTCATTCTAGATTTTCCTGTCCATTTTTCATTAATGTTTTTAAATCATCTATAAACTTATCAAACATTTTTACCTTATTGCTTTCTTCAACTTCAGTTTCACTCATTACATAACTACCATCTGTATCAACTTCAACAATCGCTCGCCCCTTTTTTGCAGGATTTTTTATACTAAGTGTTCCATCTTCATCAGGTGTTATAAAAAAGGCTTTTACATGTTTTGTTACTTCATCCTGCAACAATTTTAATTTCCAATAGCCCGTTTGCGCTATTCTTTCTCTTAATGTAACTTTGCTTGATACTACTGCTATTACTCTTAAAGTTTTTGGATTAAAAATTATCATATCGACATCTGGTAAATGAGAACCAAATTCACCGAAATCTAAAAGGAGATTTCTTTTAATGATATTTAATTCCTTTGTAAGATTTATACTGTTGGTTTTTTCCAAAGTATTACCACCAATTATATTTAATCCTAAACTTTTAACTTCATCATTTATTATATACATTATCAATTTCTCAAGATTTTTTCCTTTAAATGCCCGCCAAGATTGTTCATGATCTCTATTTTTAGTTGGATTTTTTTCCCAATCTTTTTTGTGGATTTCTTTGGCTTCCTTTAACATTGAGGATATATACCTATACGTTTCTATTCCATGTATTTTCTTCTTTTCTTCGTAAAGTTTAGTCAGATCATAAAAATCCATATTATTTATACCTCTGCCATTTTATCTTGTTTTCTTTTTTCTCATTCGTTTCATCTTCTTTCTTTTCAGGTTTTTTCATTATTATTAAATATTTATGGCCACGTAGAAAAAAATTAAATTTTTGAGCTCTATAATGCCAAATTCTTGTATTTGAACTTTGATTTCTTCTTGCTACACAAATTAAATCCATTGGCTCAAAACCGACTTTTTCAAGCATTTGATAAATTTTAAAACCAACAGGAGTAAATTTTTTCTTAACCCATTGATCACCAATTAACCAGCCTATAACCTTTCCCTCTTTTAAAATTCTATAGATCTCTACTGCAACTTTTTCTAATTCCTCATAAAATTTAGGATCCTCCGCAGAAATTTTTCCTATGTCAGAAGCCTCATTTGAGTAATTAACATTGTTTCCGTAGGGAGAATCTATAAATACCATATCAACCGAATCGTCTTCTAAAGGAATTTTTCTGGCATCATTTTTTATGGCTTTGGGATGTTGAGGATTGATATCATAGCCCATTACTCTCCTATTTTCTTCTTCACAAACATCAATGGTTGTCCCACTGCCAACCATTGGATCCACGACTAAATCTTTAGATTTAGTATAGCGTTGAATCAAATTCCAAATTATAAAAGCGGGCGTTACGCCCTGAAACTTATTATTTCCCTTTTTATTTTTTCCATAACTCTGTTTAGAATAGTCCCACAGGGTTGTAGTTTCAAACGGCGGAAGTTCTTCAATTTCGTCATTTTTCTTTTCTATTTCTATGTTTGTTTTCTGTTCTTCTTTCATTCCAGCTCAAATTCCTCCTCAATTGTTTTCTCTTCCTTCTTTTCCTTGCTTTCTTCCTTCTCTCCCTTTTCACGCCTTATAACCTTTACGCTGTCCATTTTTACCGTCACCGGAATCGGAACAGAAGCCCCCAACAAAGAAACAACAACCTCTCCCTTCTGCTTGTCAATCCTAGTCACTTTCGCCTGTTCGCCTTTGAAAGTTTTCGCAATGATTTCTACAATGTCCCCAATCTCAATGTTCATTTCCTCAACCTTCGGCTGGAGCATATTTTGTATGTCTTTATACTCAACAGTTTTCCCAATAATTCCTTTTACATAAGGCAGATTAAAAACAGCTTCTTCTGCAGATTCTCTATCCAGCGCCTCAAGAATTATATATCCCTTCAAACCATGCGGCTTTGCAATCGCAAACACACTCAAACTTTTTCTCTCTATCCTCTCGCCAATAAGCTCTACTGATTTTTCTTCTTTATTCGTCGTGACCTTTATAATGAAAATCATTTTTTCTCCAAAATGTCTTAAGCTCCGCTACCTCTTAAATTTAAGAAGTAGATATAAGCTTTAAAAAATATGGCTTTTTAAATTTTTCTTCTTCCCTCAAATTTTTCAGAAGCCTTGAAAAGCATTATTATTTCAACAATCAAGGCCGCAATCATCGGTATAAATCCTACGAAAACAATCAAGGTTGCTCCTCCAACAATTTCCAGTATTCCCGCGGTATTTGCATATTGCACTCTATCCTTTAGCTTCAACAAACCAACACCAAAAAGAATACGATATGCCCCAATAATTAAACTAATAACAATCCACAAAATTAAAATTATCATCAAACCCAAAATTTCTTGTTCCGTCAAAGAGCCGCTGCTGTTTATATTTACGTTGCCTTGGAAAGTGCTAAAATCAAATTCCTCCAAATTTCCCTCTGTCTGCGCGCTTACATTGCCAAGCAAAGAAAACATTGTAACAAAGAAGCCAATGGTCAAAATAATAATTCCAATAACAACTCCAATCCAAGCCATCACCGTCAACAAAGTGTTCTTAAACCTCTTCCCCAAAACGACAAACCCATAAGTGAAAAATATCCATAAAACTCCAGAAATCAAGCCAAAAAAATTCCCAACAAGCCTGCCTTTATCTCCCCAAGTAAACCCAGCGAGAAAAATAATCACAGACAAAACCAAACTGACTATGCCGCACCACGCCGCTGTTTTAAATGGTTTTTTCATCTTTATTATAAAAAAAAGAGAGTTATAAACTTTTTTATATAATCTATCCAATGTAATATACCCAAATTTTATTTATGTCAAGGAACTTGACATCACAAAATTATTCCTCCAATTTCCCCAAATATTCCTTAATCCTCTCAATAGTCTGCGGAATTATAAAACTCTCAATTTTTATCCTGAATATTTCTGCTAGGGTCTCAAATTCAGAAAGCCTATATTTGTTCTCCAGTTTGTCAACCAGCATAATGTCCCTGAGTCTTTTTAATTGCCTCCTTATGTTGCTTTCTGCTAAACCTTTATTCTCAAGGGAATTTTCTTTTCTTATCTGCTCTATTTTATTCCTTATCTCAAAAGAATTAAGCCAATTTTTTTGCTTTCTTGCCTCTTCCAAAACCAAAAGCAAATCAACTATTATGTCCCTTGAATCTCCTGGCTGCAAAAGGCCAAGGCTCAAACAAACTTTTCTTATCAAATCTCTATGCGTTGACTCATACGGCTTTTCATATCTTCTCAGAGTAATTTCTAACAATGGTAATTCCTTAACCATTTTTATACAACAATAATCAAAGTTATAAATTTTTGGCTCTAATGACTCTACAACTTAAGGTGATATAGACTCTTTTATAATATAGGACATTAATAATTGACCAAGAGCGTCATAGACTATATCAATATTTCTGTGGTTTTAAATCTTGAATGTAGGAAAAGACATACAAATTGATAAAAAACATATGTATTTTACTATAGAGGACTTTGAATAACCCCTGTTTCTTTGCTTTTTTCAAAGTCCTTCTTAGAGGGTTTTGAAAGTTTTTAGGGTTTTTCAAAACCTTCTATAAGATATATTTGTCTCTAAAAAATGTTTTATGGACAATTCACGCGATTATACCATCTTTCTGCGAATTGTCTTATTAGAAAATTCGGAACAAATTTATAATTTAATTATCCGAATTATCTATAATTATTTATTTCATCAAAGATACATAATACAGTCTATTAAGATGTAAAAAATTGATAGTAGAAATTATATTTCAAAGTAAATATTAAGCAAAATTTTGATAAATTTAGAATATTTGCTCTAATGTCCAAGAGTAAAAAACCAACAAGAACAACAATTATTATAAATCTAGCCTTTCTTGTTTTAGAATGGAATTAGTTGCATTTTTAGGAAAAGAAAAAGAAAATTTAGGACAGCTCGCCGGACTAATCAACAACATGGACTGCGAAAAAATATTTCTTGTAAAGGATAAAAATGCCGGGGATTTAATCAAGCACCAAAAATGCAAAACAATTGCAGTTGATACAGCCAAAGATTTATTGTCTTTGAAAAACGAAATAAAAGAAAAATTAAAACAAGAGCTTAACAACGATTTCGAAGTCGCTTTGTCAATTGCCTCTGGCTCAGGAAAAGAGCACATGGCTTTAATCTCTGCCCTGCTCTCGATTCCAGTCGGAATTAGGTTTGTTGCATACACAAAAAAAGGCATTGAATTTTTGGAATGAAGAATAATAACGCTTAAATATCTCTTACAGTTAAAATTTTTATGACGGAAACAAAAACACAAAATAAAATGTTTTATCTGCCGTTATTAACTTGACCACTTAACTTTCTCTCTTCATTTCCCATTTTTCTTCCTAACTGATAAGATAAAACCGCCGCATCAAACCAATCAAAATTAATATTTGGGTTTGAGGCATATTCTAAAAAAGAGTCTAATAGCTCTTCTTCTCTCCCAACTTCATATCTAAATATAAATCCTTCATTGCCTTTCATTAAAGTTATTTGTCTTAAATTTTCGCTCATTCTAAAAACGCGGTACACTGCCCAAAGTTCCTTGTTCCCCCTGCATTATTTTATCTATCCCAGATAATAGAGCTATTGCATCAATAAAATCAAAACCATTCCATCTTTCTTGACTACATATTTTCAAAACACGAGCTAAGATTTGTTTATTTCCTGGAGAATATCTAAAAACATAATGATGTTTTTCTCCGTCAATTTCTTTTTTTATACTCAACTTTCTCAATCCATCTTCACCGATGGAGTATTCTATGTCTCTAATTTCAATTGTCATTTTTCCCCAATGAGCGCACGGTATCAAACTTTATAAACTTTTCTGTTTGTGACTACTATTTTATTACACTAAAATTCATTCATAGCTTAAATTTTAGTCAGAATTGTTTTAGGGGCCGTCGTTTTTTAATAATATCAGAAATTTATTTTTATTATGTAAGTTGATAACTTATAAAGAATAATGACAGAAATATGGTGTCATTTTCAGAGCACTATCTTTTTGCTTTTCGGTACCAACTAAATCTAAAAAACTGTGAAAGCCCACTTAATCATCATCAAAAGAAGCAAGCCAAGAATAAACCAAGTTGCTCCGGCAAAAGCTTTCTTTCCTATATTTTCCTTTCCGGTTATGGCCCATATCGCCAGGTAAAAGAATCTTCCTCCGTCGAGAATTCCCAAAGGCAGCATGTTGAACAATGCGACTGCAAAATTAATGAAAACAATCCACCAGAGCAAATAATAAATGAACCACCCGAAACCGCCAATATTTGAATCATAATGCACAAAAGGATTTTTTACTTTGGCAAATATCTTATCATAGAGTTTTCCTAAAAAACCATTGCTTCCAACTGGCAAAAACCCAACACCCAAAAAGGCCTTGCCGTCATTGTTTCCAAGTTCAACCTCATACTCTTTCCTTTCTGCAACAGTTCCCTGCCCAGGATCAAGTATCGCAGTTTTCACATTTACTTTATCCCCGGGGCGATAATCCTGCAGAACCTCAGAGAGAGATTTCATACTTGTTACCTTTTCGCCGTCAATTTCTGTTATTGCTCCCCTAATTTGCTCTCTAAACGCGGGAGAATCATAATATACAAACACATTTGGAAGATTATTTTCCAGAGAATTTTTCAATGTATCCTTCTCTGCGAAAAATGTCCTGTCATAAGCTTTTATTTCAACATATTTTTCAGGAGCAATTGTGCTGTTTCCAATTACAATAACATCGCTTGTATTAATTTGTGCGATAGCATAGCTATTAAATTTAACTCCGGCAGGAACAAAGAAACTTGAGAAAAATAAAAGGAGAATCAAGCCAAAAATTATTGTCATTATTATATTCGCAAAAGTTCCGGCAGCAAGCACAGACATTTGAGGGAATTTCTTTGCCTTCGCCATCTGTTTTTCGTCAGGCTCGACAAAAGCGCCTAAAATAGGACCAAGAAAAGCAAAACCAGTCGAATGTATCTTAAAATTCTCAAGCTTTGCAAATATTCCATGAGCGAATTCATGTGTTATGATAACAATTGCCAAAATAATAACAAAATATGTAAAATACAAAGGTGGGAAAAAAGATTCCAAACCAAATATCTTCGGAAAATATGGAATTATTGGTGCAATTGGCGGCGCCTTTATAACTCTGGCTATCGGAAATTTCAGATACAAATAAGTAGATTTTATCATCAGCCAGATCATAGAGACCATAAGAATCATGCCGGACAGAATAATGACATATCTTAAGGGCCTTAAAATTTTTTCAAATTTTTTAGAAAACTTATTAATAAAATTTATTCCTATTTTTGTCCTGTATAAATACAAAACTCCCTGCCTCTGAAGATTTTTTTTCCTAGTTGAAAGAAAAAGAATCACAGCTAAGATAAACAATGCCATGAATCCCAAATCATACAATACAAATCCGTACATTTTGCTAGTTCCTCTTTAATTCCTTTTACCTCACTTTTTCTTTATAGGTCTGAAATTCCCGCTGTTGCATTTCGGGCATTTAACCTTTCCCGCGTTAATCCTTACTGCCTGCGATCTAATTTTCTTGTTGCAATTCCTGCATACAAAAACATCTGAAAACATTCTTCTCTGCGCTGCAACTATTTTCGTCGCCATTTTTATTTATATTGTTTAAGCAAAACCTCCAATTTCTCATAAAATGTTTTCAAATTAACAATCGTAGGTTTATAATTTATATCACCACTCCTAACTGAATAATTTATTTCTTTTTCCATCTAAAGTGCCCTCATTATAACCTTTTTCCCTTCAATATCCCAATATTCAACCTGTTTTTCTGCATCTATTTGTTCTTTTATTTCCTCAAGATAAGGTAAGTCCATAGTTTCATAGCTTTCCAAATCCATCACCGAGGCAGTTCCTTCTCCAACGTTTAAAACCTGCGCCTTTCTTTTCTCAACATTAGGAACATCAAATTTCTCTCCTCCGGGAACAGCAATTATTTTCTTTTTCCCGTTGAAAACGCCTTCAGCCACGATTCTGCATTTGCTAGCCCCATGCTTCCCGGTTTTGCTTATGTCATTGGACTTGACAGCATAGGGTTCATTATTAACAAGAATAATACTTCCAGGCTTTGCCTGCGTCGCCTCTATAATTTTCAGAACCATATTCAATTTTCACAAGAAACGTTTATAAATCTTTATATTTTATTGACTTAATGACACAGCAACAAGCAATGCAAACAACTGCAAAGAACGATTTTGTCGAAATAAAATACACCGGATTTGCAAACGACCAGATTTTTGATTCAAACATTGAAGAAGATGCACAAAAAATAAACCCCAAAGCCAAAGAAAGAAAAACAGTAATTGTCATAGGTCAAGGCATGGTTGTTTCCGGTTTAGATAAAACATTGGAAAATAAAGAAATAGGAAAAGAATATGAAATTTCTTTAACGCCAAAAGAAAGTTTTGGTGACAGAAAAAGAGAGCTAATAAAAACAATTCCTTTAAGCGTTTTTCATGGGCATAATGTCCTGCCTCGCGCAGGAATGCTCTTAACTCTTGATAACATGCTTGTAAAAATAGTTGCAGTTTCAGGAGCGCGAGTCACAGCGGATTTTAACAATCCTCTAGCAGGAAAAAAAATAAAATATAAATTAACAATATCAAAAAAAATAACAGATGATAAAGAAAAAGCAGAATCATTATTCACCTTCTTCCTCGGTTTTTCTCCAGAATTTGAAATGCAGGAAAAAAGCATAAAAGTAAAAGGCCCAAAGAATCTTGAAACATTAATAAATCACTGCAAAGTCAAATTTCAAGAACTTTTGAACAAAGAAATTATCTTCGAAGAAGCCGAAGAAAAAGAAGAAAAGCACGAGCATAAAGAAGACGAAGAAATAAAAAATTAAATAACCTTCTCATAAAGATAACCCTCCGCAATTATTTCTATTAATGTAATGTTAAGCCAATGGGCAATGGTTGATAATTATCTTAGATAATTTGTTATTAACAATGCATTGGTTTTGGGGTTAAAGATATTAAAATTCCCCATTTCAACAATAAAAATACTTATAAACGGTTTAAACTTATTAAATTAATAAAAAGATGGCTCAAGTATATTTAGAAAAAGACAACCCGCAGACAAAAGCAATTGATGAAGAATTGGAATCTTTGTTGCAGAATCAATCAGCAAGAATTAAAGTAGTGGGCTGCGGTGGCGGCGGAGGTAACTGTGTTTCCAGAATGAAGGAAATAGGGATTAAGGGTTGTGAAATCATGGCGATTAACACAGATGCACAAGATCTGCTCTATACAAACGTTGACACAAAAATCCTTATTGGCAGGGAATTAACTAAAGGCTTGGGAGCAGGCAGCAATCCAAAAATTGGTGAGCAGGCGGCAAAAGAATCTGAATCTGAAATAAGAAAAAAACTAAATGAATCAGACATGGTTTTCATTACATGTGGCTTGGGTGGCGGGACAGGAACAGGGGCTTCTCCAATAATAGCAGAAATAGCAAAAAGAGCAGGCGCGCTAACAATCGGTGTTGTGACTCTGCCATTTACTGTAGAAGGTCAAAAAAGAATTGAAAACGCGCAAAACGGCTTGGAAAAACTGGCTTCAATTGTTGATACATTAATTGTAATTCCAAATGATAAACTTCTTGAGATTGCCCCCGATTTGCCAATCCACACAGCATTTAAAGTTGCAGACGAGATTTTAACGAATTCGGTAAAAGGCATTACAGAATTAATAACAAAAGCCGGTTTAGTGAACCTAGATTTTGCAGACGTAAAAGCAGTAATGTTCAACGGCGGAGTTTCATTAATTGGCATTGGCGAATCAGACTCAAGAGACAAGGCAAGAGAAGCAGTAGAAAGAGCAATCAACAATCCTCTTCTTGACGTCGACATAACAAACGCAAAAGGAGTTCTTGTAAATATAATAGGCGGAAACGACATGTCTTTAGAAGAATACAAGCGAGTGATGGAGCATATAGGAGAAAAAGTAGCGCCAGACGCAAAAATAATTTCAGGAGCACAGCTATCTCCAGACATGCAGAACTCAATGAAAGTTTTGATTATCGTTACCGGAGTAAAAAGCTCACAAATCCTAGGCTCTTCTGATTTCGAAATCGGAAAAAACTCTCTAGAAGAAGAGCTAGGAATTGATTTTGTTAAGGAATGAGAGTAAAATATAAATACAACCCAATCCTCAAAAAACAATGGAATATTCGGTTACCTGTAATTGCGGGCATGAAGTAAAGGGCGAAGAGCGCAGAAAAGTAGAAGCAGAAATGTGGCGTCATGCAATTCAAGACCATGCCGAAATGGTAAAGAATATGTCTGCCGAGCAATTCACCAAAATCATGCGCGAGTGGGACGAAAAATTCGCCTCCCAAGAAGAAGAATATTTAGAAGAATAATATATCATGAATCTAAAAAGAGCGGTTTGGGTTGGAATTGTAACTTATATTCTTTCACTAATAATAGGGATTGTTGTAATATCTCTACTCGGCTTCGATTTCACGCAAAGCGCAGAAATTCCAAATTCTATTTTTCTAATCAACATAATAATAACAATAATTGTCGTAGCATTATTCACGCTATTTTATCTCAAAGATAAAAAAATAAATCAGAATGCAAAAGAAGGTTTCTTTTTCGGGCTTGTTTTAATAATATTAGGGTTTATTTTTGATGTAATTATTTTCTCTATCTCTGCTGCAGCAACAAACACTCAAAAAAACATAATAGAATATTACTCAAACCCTCTTTTCTGGCTTGCTTTAATTTTATTTTTAGCTACAACAACAATTGTCGGAGCAATCAAAGGAAAAAGATAATTAAATACTAAATGGTTATTCCGCATTTTTCCAGCCTCTTTTTCATCTCTTCTTGAATTTCTGGATAACCAACCCTAATTATTTTATGCATTTTTTCTCTATCTCTTTCATTTCCTTGTAAAAGTCTGACAGCTTCCGCAAAACCCTCTTCGGTTCTTAGCATATTTACTGCCCATCTATGCCTGTCTTCTCGCCATTCCTTTATGTTTTTGTCAACATCTTCTCCCATAATTTTTTCTTTTCTCAAGTGCTCCCAAGAAAAATCATCCATGTAAATAACTGCTTTGGATTCTAATCCTAATTCTTTCACAACATCAACGCCTTCTTCCATTCTCTCAACATAAAAAAAGACATTTTCTATCTTTCCATTATTCTTTCTTATTGTCGGTATCCAGTAATCTCTAAGCGACGACCCCTCATTATTCAAGTCAGCAACATGAACAACTTTTCTTCCAGAAATATCTGTTTCAATATCTCTTCTATCTTTATACAGTCTTGCATGAGGCTTAAACAAAACAAAAGCAGAAGGAATGGAAAAAACCCAGTCTCTGCTTTCCCCTCCTGAAATAACATAATCATCTCTTTCCCCGAGAGAATCTTTAATAACTGCTGTTAATGACCAAATTGCTCTGTTATAATCATAAGGATTTTTTTCTACAGCTTCGCTCTTAATGTAATAAGGTCCTATTTTACCAGAAGTATAAGGAAAAAATAAATCCGTAAATCTAAATCCTCTGTTTCTCAATAAAATATCAATATTCTCTTTTTGTAATCTTACCCAAATATTTTTCTCCATCCTACTCTTTATCATCAGAAAGAAACTCTAATCCTGTCACCGTATCTCCGCAATAAACATCTCCTCTAATAAACCTATTCTTTACCTCTTCAATAACTTTCTTTTTTAATCCTTCATCTATCACTTGTCCAAAAAAACACGTATCACTTTTTTCCTCTCGCCTTAAAAATGTATAAACATCATTAGATTTTACATTAAACTCTGTGTATGGTGTTGCAGCTCTGCTTTCCACAGCGTAGTGCTTTCCATCTTCAAAATCAGTGCCATGATAATCAAGTCTACGTCCTGCAATAGCATCAAGTCTTATGCATCCTCTGCTTTGATCATAGCCTCTAACAGCAATCTCTTTTGTCATACAAATATTTCATAATAGCAATTTAAATAATTTTCTTGTCTGAAATTTAATTTTCCAAATGCGCTTTTTGTCATTCGATAACAGTCCCAGAAACCTTTATAAAACTATCTTTTGTTTCATATACATGGATTTAACAAGCAAGCTAAAATCATTCCTTTTGCAATGCACAAGAGTCTGGCATCTTCTTAGAAAACCCACAACAGAAGAGTTAAAAACAGTCTCAAAAATCTCGGCAATTGGAATCTTAATTATCGGCGCAGTCGGTTTTTTCATCTCTGATTTCATAAAAATTCTAGAAAGGTTTTTTAGTTAAGGTTTAATTATTCGTTTCTAAAGAATTAGCAAAATCTTTTAAACACGCATTATTTAAATTTTTCAGGGGTTGTAGTATAGCTTGGTTAGTATCCGAGGTTTGGGACCTCGTGACCCCGGTTCAAATCCGGGCAACCCCATTAATTATCAAACAGAATAATTTAAAAACACCATTTTTCCTATTCTGAAATGGGAGCAAAGAAAAAGAAAATAAAGGCATTCGGGAAATTCGGCTCGCGGGCAGGAGTAAGAGTCAGAAATAGATTTAATGCCGTAGAGTCTTTGCAAAGAAAATTCCAGCCCTCCCCCTTCCATCCGAACGCAAGAGCAAAAAGAATTGCAGCCGGAATCTGGAAGTGCATGAAAACCGGCAGAGTCTTCGCAGGCCATGCATATTATCTAAGAAAAGAATAATTATTGCTTGTTCAATAAGTCTTTTTTTCTTTTTCTAACGCCAACCAGTTTATTAATTTCTTTTTCATAATATCTAACAAGCTCTTCCTGTCCCAATTCAATTGCTTTTTGTTTTTTCTCCTCGTGAATTTTTATTTGGTCTTCTAATGATTTAACGCCCCTTTCAAGCCTCTTTTTTCTTTTCATTTTTTTAATGCTTTAGTCTCTTTTTTTAATAATTCTAAAATTAATTTTAGGTCTTTAACTCTCACCTTCTCTCTTGTTTTTAAATTTCTCTTTGAGTTATTATAAGCCCGATAGATTTTTTCATAATCTATATTTTCAACTTTGGACAAAACCCATTTTTCAAATAACTTTTTTGTGTAATTTATTTTTTTAATCAAGCATTTTATGAAAAAAATTCCTCTGAGTCTAAGTATAAGAGAATAAATAATCGCATCTTCCTCTAAAAACTCGCCTCTTTCAGATTCCAATAATTCTTTATTTATTTTTATAATTCTTTCTGTTTCTTTCAGATATTCAGTAAAATCTGTTATTTTAGGTCTATGCTCAGTTTTCAATTCTTCCAGTAGTTCTTTATTAATAATCGGTTTTGCCTCATAAATTAAAGAATAGACAAAAACAGGCGAGATTTTTATAGCCCCAGAGATTTTATCTCTTTTTAAGCATATTATTTCAAAACCCTCTTTTTTAATAAAAATTTTCTCGCTAGATACAACAAGCAAGTCTATATCTGAATCTTTTTCCGCTTCATTTCGTGCATGGCTTCCAGCCAAATAAACGCCGGCAATTTTGTCTAAATAGGGCTCTAAAACAGAAATTATCTTTTTTTTTAATGATTGTTTAGGAATTCTAATCAAGACTACTTTTTCTCCCATCCATTCTTTAGGAACAAATACATGGGCCCCATTTCCTGTAATGCCAACTTCTCGCACTATTTTTTCTTCGAACTCTGATTCTAAAATCATGTATACACTTAGTATACACAATATTTAAACATTTCTATTCGTCTTTTTTATACCAGTTCGAGCAATAAACAACAACATTGCAATCTTCTTGCGAGCGTATCTTAAATGATTTATAACTTGTTCCTAATTCCTGATTTACTTTTCTATGAGTATTGTCGCAAAATAGCAGTTACTTGCTTCTTCCACACGTACAAAAACTATATTCTCTGGTCTTTTCCAGTTCAATTTCAATCTCCCCATCTAGAAGTTTATTTTCTAAATCACCCATATATCTCAGCATCCAATTAGCTATATAAAATTTCCCCAGATAAATTTTGTAATCACTATGTTAAAGTAACAAAATAGAAAGGTTTATAAAGCTCTTTTCTATTGAAAAACCATGTTAAATAAACTTGGCAAGGCATACGAAGCATTTGATAACGCCGTTATGAAAGGAGTTAATTCAGCCATGCGAGCGTATAATTGGACAACTGGGGATACAAAGACAGACTTAGCAAACAAACTATTAACAATCGCACCTGTTTTAGAATCAATTGGTTTTTTTAATTGTTCTCCAGTATTTGGCTTAACAGTTACTCCAATCTACGTCTTTGGTAGTTATATTGGCACAAAAAATAATAAAGCCATTGAAGATAGAGAAAGCAGAGCATTAGAAAACAATTGTTTAGATTATTTAGCAGAGAACACTAAAAGAAGCCTCCGCCTCTTTTGTGGCCCGATGTTTGCTCTTTTAGGGGCCAGTTGGGCTATGCCTTCAGACGCAAAAGGTTATTTCACAGAAGACAAAACATTAACTAATTTGCTCACGGCCATAGGGTTTTTTGCAAGAGCTGCTTCGTGCTATGTAATGTCAGCAGATAATCTCCCTCCTCGAAAAAACTGCGTCAAGAGAGGAATAGAAAAATTAGAGCAATTAATATCAAGCTACAGAACTCAACCAGGAACAGTTTTAGCTTAACAAGATAAAATGAAAAAAAGAAAAAATAGAAGTTTGTTGGGAAGAATTTTGTCTGCAGTAGCAGTTGCAGCTCCCGCTTTAGAAATAAACCAGTTTGCTTATCCCACCATTCAATCAAGATGGGTAACAGAAACAGTGGAAAACCTAAAAAATTCAGGAGAAGTAAGCACAGACAACATCTATTTTGAAGGTTTAGAAGAAAAAGCAATTAAGCTAACACCAAGAGATTTTGTTAATTTGGCAAATAAAATAGTTCATCAAAGAAGCAAGCCAAATCACGAATGCAGACATTACGCAACCGCGACAAGAGAAATCTACCTTAAACTAATAAGAATGGCAAACAGGCAAGATTTGGCAGATTCAATAAACGAATGTTTCGACGACGAACACGCATGGATAGAAATCAATGAAAATGGCAAATTTGTTCCTTACGAATCAATGCACAGAACGCCAGAATACATTAATGTAGATTCAGTCGTGAATTATTCATTAAGAAATGCCTCAAATAGAAAATATCTTAACGGTGGCCCAAATAGAACAGCTCACTCAAGAATATATGGAGACAGCAATGAAGCGCAACCAACTCTTGATTCAATTTCTCATCCCGGCGGTGTTTTAGGTTTTTTAGCATCGGCAAAAATTAAACAGCTTAAATGAGGAGATTAAAATAAATATGAGAAGTCAATCATTACATTCAACAAGACGAAAAGTTCTCAGCGGTTTAGTAGCACTCGCAGCAAGCAGTATTTATCCACTAGAATCCTTAGCAAGCGATAAACAAAAAACAACCTACCAAACAACTAATTTTTCTCAAGATTCCGATGAAGTTTTACTCGCCAGAATGCTTTTTGGTGAGGCCAGAGACCGCTCCGAATTAGAAAAAGTAGCAATAGCTTATACTGCAATAAACCGCTCCCAAGACCGAAAGAAATGGAACGGCGAGTCATTAAGAGAAGCGATGCTAAAACCATATCAATATAGTTGTTTTAATTACAATGATTCAAACAGGAAAAAACTAATGAACCCAGAAAAATATGAACCACAAGCATTCCAAGAATGTTTAAATATTGCACGCAAAGTTTTAGCAGGAAAATATAGAGATCCGACAAATGGTGCAACCCACTATTACAATCCCGATGTAATGTCAAAACCTTCATGGGCAAACAAAATGCAAAAAATAGGGAGAATTAAAATCTCAGAAAAAGAGTTTAGCAAGCACGAATTTTATCGTGAATTCTGATAATTGGGATACATTTTTGTTCAGAATTCACGCGATGGATAATTCTCCAAAAACTACCCCAATCAAAAGAATTATCCATATAAAGAAAATTAATCCAAAAAACTCTTAATCTTCTTCCTCGCCTCTTCTCTTTTCCTCTGATGCTCTTTCAAGAAATTGTTTATTTTTCCAATTGTAATTTCTTTTAATTCCCATGTTAACATTTTTCCTGTTTTGTAGTCATTGTAAATTTTTTCAAGTTTATCATCATCAGGCTCAAAGAAAAATTTCAAATATTGAAAACAAACATCTATCTCTGGATTTCCGCCTCTTTTTCTGTGCTCCTCAATTGTTGCTCGTCCTCCGGAAAAAGCATATTTCTTTATTTTCATCTCAACTTCTTTTGCAGAATCAGTCAGAGCAATAAATGACATTGGATCAGAAGAAGACATCTTTCCGCCTTTAAGTCCGGGAATAAATTTATGATATGTCGAGCTTAGCTGAATAAATCTGGGATTTTTTATCCTTTGAGAGATATCTCTAGCGAGTCTTATATGTGGGTCTTGGTCAACTCCAACTGGAACCACAACCGGAACTTTGTTCTCAAATTCAGGCAATTGCGGATGCAGCATATCTGAAGCCTGCAACAAAACAGAAATCATTTTTCCAGGGCTTATTTCTCCGTAAACAGCCTTAAACTCATTAAATGTCGTATGTTTAGCCAACAAATTTTGCAATCTATAATAAGCGTTGTCCCTTTTCCCCTCTTTCGACCTCTCACTCTGAAAATAAATATCACAATTTTGAGGTTTCAAACCAAGAGCAGCATAATTTAAAATATATTCTTCAACAGCTGTTTTTTTGCTTTCTTCCAAACTCTGTCCTCTGGCATGATATGTTTCTAAATCAGCAATAGTAATGTAAACTCTCGCCCCCAAACTTTGATAAAAAATTATTTGTTTAGCAAGAATCATATGGCCTATATGAAATTTTCCACTAGGCATTAGGCCAGTCATCATAACAAATTTCTTTTTTCTCTCAATAGCTTCAATAATTCTATTAAAATCTCTGTGTGCAAAAATAATACCTCTTCTAAAAAAAATATTTTCATTAAAAAATTTAGGAAGTTTGGGCATTGGCATTATGCCAAACTCTCTTATCAGCTTTTCATAATCAATTTCCCCAGAAACTTCCCACGGCGTGACTTTAAACTCCTCCTTCATACTCATAAATAACAAAAATTCTTTATAAACTTGTTCATGCACAGTATCGCATGGTTATTTTATCTTATCAAATTCCTCGTCAACTATAAAGTAGTTTATTTTTACTTATTATATATGAGCAATAAATCAAGCAATTATTACGGCAAATTAGAAAGTTATGTGACGGTATATCATCTACCTCTAAAAATACTAGAATTAAACCTTGGATTGTATTTTATAGAATAAATTTTTTCCTTCTTTGTTTTTTTATCAACAAAACCAATTCTGTAAGTTTTTCCAGGCTCTAACTTTGCTCTTCTTATAATGTCACTTGGATAATACCTCTCTTTATCTATCAAATCAAAAAGCTGTTCAGAATTGCTAATATTATAGGTATAATCTCCAAGCCTCAAGTCATCATAGTCTTCCAAGATTAAAAAGATAAAGGCAGTAATAGTAGACAAGACAATAAATATGGAATTAGTAAAACTATCTCCACGATTCAAAAACAAAAGTATAATAAGTATAATTCCCAAGACATAATTTGTAGTTTTCAAGGACCACTCCACTCTTCTCGATGTTAAATATTCCAGCTTTTCTCTGATTGTTTCAAAATCTCCAAGAATGCCGAAGAAATTATGCACAACTGCATTTTGCCTTTCATCATTTTTCAGCTCAATAAATTTCGTGTCTTCGTACATTCCATAAGCCGCCTCCCGTCCTTTTTCGTAGGTTGTATAATCTCTCAAAGTGTCAATAGTATATTTATCAAGCCTTTCCCTTATTTTATTATGAAATTCTTTTCCAAGATGCTTTGACATTAAATATATGCTCGCCAATCTTCCTGTTTCCAAAGCCAGAGTTTCTCTTAACTCAGAAACCTTTCCTAAAAGCATTGAAAAAGTAATTGTAATCAAAAAACCAAAAAGAAAAGAAACAACCGAAATCATCAAGCCAATATCAAGTGTGTCTATTTTTATATAAGGTAAATAATAATTGATTATTAAAAATCCTATAAATATAGGGATTGTCCAATAATACAAATAAATCTCAAAACCCCCTTTTATTTTCCCCCTCTCCATGTCATTATCAATTCAGCCATATTTATAAATTTAGTACCCAATCATGTCAAGTTATCGAGAATTGTATCAATCATATTTGATGAAAGGCAAAATAATTAAAAATTTTTTTAGAAACAAACATATATTAAAGATTTTATATCGCCTTAAGTGACAATATCTACTCAAACGCATGGAAAACAAAAAGCAACAAATTTAAATATAATTATCAACACAAAAGAATATGAAAACAAAACATTTCAGGATTAATTTACTATTGTCAGCATTTTTTATTTTGCTCATACCATTAACATCAGCAACAATTTTAATGGGCCAGCCAAGGTCGTTCTATAATGTCGGTGATGAATTTAATCTAACAATAACAATAAGCTCTGCCAAAGACTCAACTGATTTTTTCATTGCAACTCTTGTCTGTGATGAAGGACAAGGCGAAGTGGAATTATACAAAAGCCCATTTAGCTTAAAAAAAAGCACAGAAGAAAAAATTTTTATTTTGACAATCCTAGATAAAACTTTTGTTCAAGACCTTCTTGGAAATTGTCACGTTAAAGCAACTTATGCAGACGAACAGGCCCAGACACAAAATTTTGAATTAACAAACAAGATTGATATAATTATCAACTTAAGAGGCACCGTTTTTGGCCCTGGCGATAATGTTAACGTCTTTGGAGAGGCAAAAAAAATAAACAGCGATTTGTCTTCAGGTTTTGTAGAGGTAAACTTGCCAGGATTAGATTTTAGTTTTATTGGGCAAGTAAAATCCGGGCAGTTTAATTTTAACTTTACAATTCCGGAAACAACTTCTCCAGGAGAATATGAAATAGTTTCAAAAGTTTACGAGAAAGATAGTTCAGGAAATATGATAAATCAGGGAGAAGTAAAAACAACAATAAAAATAAAGCAGGTCACTAAGTCAATGGCAATTGCTCTAAACCAACAGACAATTTATCCAACCCAAGAATTGCAATATACAATAATCATTTATGACCAAGTAGGAGAAAATGTCCCAGGGGATGCCTCAATAACAATTACATCTCCAAGTGGAAATGTGCTAAGTAAAAGCATTGTCAAAACCGGCCAGACAAATTTTCTTCCAATAGCAAAAAACTTTGCTCCAGGCTACTGGGAAATTTTTGCAAAACTTGGCGATTTCGAACAAAAAAAGACTTTTTATGTAGAGGAATACGAACACCTTTCGGCTGAATTAAAAAATAACACTTTATTTATCACAAACACAGGCAATGTTCCCTACTCTGGACCAGTTGAAGTTACAATCGGAAGCAAGAAGGAAATCCTTGATTTAGAAAATATTCCAGTTGGAGAAAATAAAAAATTAAGACTCTCTGCCCCAGATGGAGAGTATGAAGTTCTGATTAGAGTCAATAACAATCTACAAAGCCTGGGCAAAACCTTGCTCACAGGAAAAGTAATCTCTATTGATGACATTCTCCAAGGCCCAACATTAAAAAGCACTTTCTTAGTTTTACTTTGGTTTGTTGTTATTTTGACAATTGCAATAATCGCCTTGCTTTTGTATAGAAAAATACAAAAGAAGAAATACTTAGGAACAATGCCTACAGGCGGAATACAGAGCATTAAAACAACTTCAACTGCAGCAACAGCTTCCTCTAGCGTTGAAAAAGGCCAAAAACAAGAATGCGCAGTTCTTTCATTAAATGTCAGAAACTTAAATGAACTGGAGAATGAAGAATCAAAAGAAGGCCTCCACGCCTTGGAAACCGCACTATGGAAAGCAAAAGAATCTGGCGCAAAAATTTATAGCGAAGGAAATTACAAAATAGCAATTTTTGCCTCTTCTTTTCTTAAATCCCAGGATCCAACTTTAAAAGCAATCAGAATTGCGCAGGATATTGAAAAACTATTAGAATTCCACAACAAAAGATTCACATTGAAAATAGATTATGGAGTTGGGATTAATACTGGCAATTTAATTGTCGAAACAAAAGATGAAAAATTCAAATTTATTTCAGTTGATAACACAATAGCATCTGCAAAGAGAATTTCCGAGCAGGCAAGCTCAGAAACATTGCTTTCAGAATCTTTATATAGAAGGTTAGTAGGCAAGGCAAAAATGGAAAAAATTCAAAACAAATCCCTTTGGAGACTTAAATCAGTCACAGACCGCTCTGTTCATGAGGAATTCATCAAAAAATTCATGCACAGGCAGGGCCATCACAGCAATCCTGCTCACGTGCATCACGCCCCGCACACACAACCCCACGGTCACACGCACCATTCTCAGCACCACCATGAGCACAAAAGCTGAAAATAATAAACTTTATAATAATTGTTTTTATGGAAAATTAATGGATGAAATATATTTTGCTGCTTCCATAAGGGGAGGAAGAGATGATGTTGCTTTATATTCAGAATTAATAAAACATCTAGGAAAATATGGTAAAGTATTAACCGAGCACTTGGAGATAATAAAATTCCAATTAGTGGAGAAGATAATTTAAGTGATCCAGAGATTCATGATAGAGACATGGCTTGGCTCAACAGATCGAAAGTGGTCGTTGCTGGAGTTACGACAGCAAGTTTGGGTATAGGTTACGAAATTGGTAGAACAGTAGAACGCAATCTTTGTATTCCGCGGCAAGAAAGAAAAAGAATTCTTTGTCTTTACAGGCCTCAAAAAGGAAAAAAACTTTCTGCTATGATCGCCGGCTCTAATGGGATTACTAACATGCAATACCAAACTTTAGAAGAAGCCAAGAGAGCCATAGACGATTTTTTTAAAATTTAATTATAATTTTTTCAAACCCTCTTAATCTCTTCTCCGTCAATATAATATCCGTCATGGCCCACCTCTCCATTTAAAATTCTGCTCAATATTTTTCTCAAATTTTTCCTTCCAATTCTTTGTGCTTGTTTTATCAAGTGTGCTTTCAGGCAGTTTGGGCAGCAATAATAAATTTCTTTTTTATCTTTTAATCTATAAGCCAAAGTACCAAGGGGATTTCTGTGAGAAAAAGCCTCAATTTCAATCAATAATTCTTCGGGCATTTTTTCAAATTCTCTGCCCAAGCCATTTCTCTCTAAAAAAACCGTTCGTTCAATGTTATTTAGATTTTGATTGAATTTTTTTATAACCATTTTGATATCCGAAAAGCCAAAAAACAAAACGGCTTTAATATAAAATTTTAATAGAAACAATGTCTTTAAACAAAATGTTACTCAATATAATTTCTTTAGAAATAATCTTTCTGCATATGCCCATAGAATTTACTTTGCTATACATATTACATATAAGCCCCGCAAGTTTATATATCTTTCGCCGAACTAAAGTATATAAATTATTATAAATCAAACCATTAACTTCTTTTGAATGAATTTAAAAGAGGAGGAATCCAGACAAGAAGCAAGACTGCACAAAGTTTATAATTTGTTTATAAGAAACTGGCAAAATTCAAGCACACAAGAATATGGTTTATATATTCATGAAGAAAGCGGAGTCTTAGCTAAAGATTGCAATTTAAAATATATAGGATTTTGTATCCCTCTTTCTGATATATCTCTTAAGGGTTTGGCACAACAAGTTGCAGACGATAGGAGATTAAGAATTGTCCTAGGCGATGATATTATCACCATACCTAAAGAATATTGTGATACAAGGGAAAGTTACATAGATTTTCCAGTAAGCGAAGAGAAATTGAATAAATTTAGAGATATTTACATTGGAATAGAAGAAGAGATACTGCAGAAATTAGCAGAAAAAAGACTAAAAGAGAGAAGAGAAGTTGAAGATTTAAGAGGCATGGCTCTTTAGTTTTGATTAACCAATAATTTTAACCAAAACCCTTATAAAAAATCAATCAACATTTCTTGCAATATAATTAATACCAACTTCCATTGAACCAGAATCAGGCCATGCTTCAAAAAGAAAAATTCTTTCTGGGGTATAACCAACATCCAATTGAATTTCTCCGCCTATTGTCTCAGGATATACAGGCCCTGCAAATCCTGCTTCTGTCCTTTCAGGATCTGCATAAAAATTATTCAAAAAAATCTTGCCATTAACTTTTAATTTTTCAATTTCTTCTCTGCTTTTTTGCAAATAAATAACTTGTCCGCTCCAACCCTGAACATTCAGAGGTCTATCAAAATAAGCTCTTATAGTTACTCTTTCAAAATCTCCGCCAAAACCAACGACAACTTGTAAAGGATCATAATATGAACAAACAAATCTTGCTTGTCTGTAAAAACTGTCTGGCTGTCCAAGCATGTTTTCTGCTCTGTTTCCCTGTGCTTCAACTAGGTTATCACTATAAGCAAGCATTTTAGAAGCATATCTGCTGTCGCTCAAAGGCGGGAGTCGTATTTCGTTCGCGTAATCTCCTGCTCCAACCGGACTTTGATCTTGAATTTCGTTATAGATATTACTAACACCACAACCACCCACTAAAATTATTCCTCCGGCGGTTCTTATAAAGTCCCTTCTGCTCAGCCCCTCTTCCAAACCCATTTTAATAAAAAACCAAGCAAGTTTATTAATTTATCGTTAAATCATTCCGGCAAAGCTGGCGGTTGCGGAATTGAACTTACACCAAAAATTCCTCCACCTTCACTTCCAGAAAACAAGAAATAAGAAACAATCCCAGCTACAACCAAAATTATCAATATAATTAAAATCCAAATCCATGCCGAGCCTCTTTTTGATTTTATCATTTTATGGTATTGGGGGCGGCGCAATTGTAGTTTGCCACAAGTTACAAGTGTCAGAAACCTTTACAACTATTGGAATAAACAAGTTGTCGTTATCAATTTTCATATTAAGTAATGTATTTACATTTTTAGACTCTTCAGAATCAAATAGCCATTTTTGATTTTGTGCGTCCCAGTAATTAAAAGAAACAACATCACAATTTCCGATTACATCTTTAAAATTCTTCTGATAGAATGCTGGAGTAAAATATATAAAATTCCATCCGCGAGCCAACCTTGACTTGCTTAATTTTTCTTCATGTTTGTCAATATCTCTTAATGGAAAACTAGTTAGCGAATAACTACAATCGATATTAGAATAAACCCACTGAGAAGTCATTGCATACGAGAAAAATCCATCATTTCCACCCATTTCGTTTGACAAATAGAAACCTTGCCAAGCAGAGTCATATTCTTCTTGAACTGAATCATATTTTCCCCCCACATATCCTCTATTCGGAACATATAAATATCTATATTTAACCTGATATCCAGAAACATCATTTTCACTTATTCCACATCCCAATGGTTTTGTAAATCCCTGATAATTATTAATTGTTCTTGGAGGTTCAGAAAGATCATTAACAGGATTTGGTGTCGGTATAAGATTCCATCCTTTACGCAATGTAAAAATAGTTCTCATATAGAGAAGATTGGATGTGCTTCCGTAGACAAAATCTTTTGCTTGTCCCTCTTCATTTTTTACAGGATCTGGATCATATGGATCATAAACTTCAGAAGAAGAAATTCCTATAAGCCCAACCAAGAGAACAATAATAATAATTTTCTTCATTTTTCTACAAAGTCCCCCCCTTTTAAAACTTTCGTAGACTTCGAAATTTTTCGAATAATGGAGCACCACATAAAATTTAAATAGTACCTAATCCCCTAAGTACTTATGGGAGAAATGAAAATAAGCATATCAAATAATGCAGAAGAGATTTTTAGAAAATTAGCCATGAAAAAATTCGGATATAAAAAGGGGGCAATTAGCATGGCCGCCGAGGAAGCAATTGAAGATTGGACAGATTCGTCATATGAGGATGAAGAGTTTTTTCCGATAAAAAATCCCACAGAGGCAATTTCTGGTTTATTAAAGCATGTCAAAAAGAATTCTGTTGAATTACAACATGAAGTTGGAGATATTTTAGCCAAAAAATATGCTAATCGACGCAAACATTTTTCTTGAAATTCTCCTTGAACAAGAGAAAGCTGAAAAATGCAGAAAAGCACTTATAGAAGTTGAGAAAGGAAAAGAGGCAACCACAACAAATTTTACAATAGATTCTATTATTATCGTAATGAACAGGAAAAAAGCCACTCTTTCTAAAATTAAATTATTTATCATGAGTATTTTAAGTTATAAAAGTCTAAGAATTTATCACCAAACATTGAGGGATAGAGTGCACGCACTTGATTGGATGAAAAAATACAATTTAGATTATGAAGACGCATTAACGTTACAATCAGCAATCTCCACAGGAAGTAAAGAAATATTAAGCTTCGATTCTGATTTTGATAAAATTAAAGAAATAAAAAGAATTGAACCTTAGTCTTATAATAACTTCAAAGAATCACCTTATCCTCAATAAAGGATGCCTTGAAATCTTTATTCTTACTTTATCTCCAACTTTCAAGTTAAATTCCCTGTTTGAATCAATTGCCAGAACAGAATTAGTCAATGGAATAACTTCAACACTTTCGTTTTCCTTCATTGCATGATTTAAAATTGAAAACCCATGTAACTTCCCAAAATAAGGCTCTCTAACAAACATTTTAATAAATCTCGATTGCGGGCTAAATGGCTTCCTGCCCGCAGATTTAAACCATGCAGTTGAGCCAGTCCCAGTTGAAAATATCAACCCAGAAGAAAATTGTTTTTCTTCCTTTATTTTTATCTTGGTTTTTATCTTTAGTTTATATTTTGAAATCAAATAAGCTTTTTCATTTGCAATAAAAACCTCATTCAATGCCATTGGCTCTAAAATCTTGTTGTTCAAATAAATTTTAATTCTCTCAAGTTTTTCTATTTTATAATTTCCTTTCTTTATTTGATTTAATTTTTCATCAATTTCATCAATATTTATCGTTGATAAAGCACCAACACTTTTTTTCGGAGATGAATTTACAATTAAAATTGGCCCATCAAACAAATAATGCGCCGCAGACAGCGCAGTTCCATCCCCACCAACAGAAATAACAATATCAATATTTTTCAAATCTTTCTTAATTAATGTGTTTTTCCAAGCATATTTAAATTCAAAACCAGGATGGTAAATCAATCTGCAAACCCCTGCCTCTTTAGAATTTTTAGGATATTTGCAGACAACAATTGCCTTAATCTTTTTTTCATTTATCATTATTTAAAAAAGTATTCAAATCTTTTAAATCTGCCTCTTCGTTAATAGGCTATGTGTAAATCTACTGCATGAATTTAGGAATAATATTCCATTCATGTTTTGCTCTGTTTAGAACATTTCTGGTTATTATCGAGGGGCGAATGTGGAAAAAATAACTGATACTATCACATAAAAATATAGAACGATAACTTTAAATATCAATTGATATCTTACAATATCATATGAAAATAAAAGATATCAAGGAAGAAATTAAAAAATACTTTTTTGTGAACCCAACTGCGAAAATACGAGTTAGACAAATTGAAAAAGAGCTTAAATTACCACTTCCTTCGGTCATTAGATATGCAAAAGATCTTGAGAAAGAAGAAATATTAAAAAAAGAAAAAGTAGCAGGAGTTGTTTTATTTTCTGCTGATAGAGTATCTAAATATTTCTTACTAGAAAAGAAAATATATAACCTAAAACAACTCTATGAATCTGGGTTGGTGGAATATTTAGTAAGCGAATTGAGTAATCCGGTAATAATTGTTTTTGGCTCCTATTCAAAGGGTGAGGACTTTGAAAACAGCGATATTGATTTGTACATACAGACGCCGTCTAAAAAAGAAATAAAACTGGAAAAATTTGAAAAACTACTTAAAAGGAGAATACAACTTTTTATTCATTCTAATTTAAAAAAAGTGAACAATCCTCATTTGATGAACAACATAATCAACGGCATGATTCTTAATAATTTCATTGAGGTGTTCACATGAAAGAAGCATCCTGGAGTGATTGTATTTATTCAAATTCGTCAATTAAAATAACTCCAGACAAAGCAAAGGCAAAATCGTTAATAGAAACAGCTAAAGAAAGAATAGAGGTCTTAATTAAAGATCTGAATGAAAAAACTGCAAATTATATATTTGAAGATTGCTATTCATCTGCTTTAGAAATGCTTCATGCATTGGTTCTTCTTGACGGCTATAAAGTTGATAATCATATCTGTTTGGGATATTACCTAAGGGACGTTCTGAAAAGAAAGGATTTATTTAGACTATTTGATGATTGCAGATTTAAAAGAAATTCATTAGTTTATTATGGAAAAAGAATGGATTTCGAAACTGCAGAAGAAACAATAGAAAAAACTAAAGCATTATTTAGAGAGCTGGATAAAATAATTTCAAGTTTAAATTATAGCCAAAGACATTAGTAATTTTCTGTTTTGGCTTTGGCTATCAAGGGAAAGCCATAAAAAAGGGTAGAAAATTTATGTCTTCCACAATAAGATGGATAATCAAACAAAAATAATCACAAGAACAAGACATTTACAGCTCTTCCTTGCAGAAACCCATTCTTCATCCCATTAAACCTTCAAAAATGCTTCTTTAATTCTTATTAACTTCTATTTGGTTTTGAAAATCAATTGTGCTTGAATTTTTTTTGTTTATGTCAAGGCACTTGACAAAAAGCCACATTCTTTATTATGTGGCCGTGCCTTGAGCACACCCAAGAATTTAATTGTCAGAATTCTTGGTGTCCAAAAGTCCCAAACTCAAGGACTTTTTGATATCCTCTTTGTTTATTGCATTAATTTTCAGCTCCAAATCATGCAGGACATTCATGTATGAGATAAAGGCATCATAAGGGCTTTCGTAGGGGTTGAAATATTTATGGACATCTCCGTCGGCAAACCATTTTGTGCACATGTAATAAAAATGATCTGATGTCTGCAATTTTCTCCATGCGGCAATTAATTCGGGGTTTTTTGTCGACAGCACTTTATTTCTTAAACTGAAAAGCTTGTTTATGGCAGAATGCTGCATTGAGTTGCTTAGCCAGGCGCTTAAATCGCGCTCGATGTCCGCCCATGAGACAAAAAAAGGTATTGAAAGTTCAGCTACTGCGGGATAGCTTTCAACTACTTCAGACGGTGTTTTAAAATTATTATCCGGATGTTTAAATATGTATTCCGGGAGGGTGCGAAGAAAATCAAAAATTCCTGTTTCTGCCCATTGATGCTCTCCAAATGTTTCATAATCCATAAACAAATTAACAACGTTTCCAGAGCCATTTACTGCGCTTATCCAATTGGCGTATTTTTCTGCTGTGAGGGGCCATTCCTGCCAACTTCGCTCTGAAAATCTGAATGCAATATCGTCGCTAAGGCGGTAGTTTTTCAACAAAAGCTTCATATTGGTTGTTCCTTGGGGTTTGTAAATGAGATTCGGCGAGCGCCAGCCCAAAATATAATCATGGCCTTCTGCTAAAATGCCTTGAAAACCAAGTGATTCAATTTCTTTTGCTAACTCATCATTGTAAATTAATTCTGTGTTTCGGAAAACTTTTGGCGTTTGAGCAAAAATTTTTTGTATTAGTTGTTTGTGAAGGTTTATTTGCTCCCGAAATTCTTCTTTTGAATACAAGAAAGATAAAGAATGATAATATGTTTCACTTAAAATTTCTACATTTCCTGTTTTAACTAACTCTTGAAACGACGATAAAACTTCTGGGCAGTATTTTTCAAATTGCTCTAATATGACTCCAGAAAAAGAGAAGCTGACTTTGAAGTTTGGATATTTTTTTATTAATTCGAGCAGAACAGAATTTGTTGGAAGGTAACATTTTTGCGCGACTTTTTTTATAATTTTTTCATTGTTAAGATTGCTTTCTGAATTATCTGAAAAATAATCCAGAGATGATTTTCCTATGTCAAATATAGAATGTTTTTTTACCCTAAAGGGCTGATGAACCTGAAAATAAAAGCATACTGAAACCATTATATTCCTCCTGCAAAATTTAAAGCTTCATTATAAACATTCAGGCATCTTTCTGCTGATTTGTCCCAAGAAAATCTTTGGATTTCTCTCTTTCCATTTTCTTTTAGGCTTGTGTGCAGTTCAGGATATTGCAAAACAGAAACGATTTTGTTGCTCATTTCTAAAATATCCCAGAAATCAACTTTCAGACAATGAGACAAAACTTCTGAGACACCTGACTGCTTGGAAATTAAAACAGGAGTGCCGTTTATTATCGACTCAAGGGGAGTGATTCCGAATGGCTCAGAAACAGAGGGCATTACATACAAATCAGCCATTTGATATGCTTGATGCACGTCTTTGCCGCGCAAAAATCCTGCAAATAAAACCTTGTCGGAAATTCCTAATTCTGCTACTTTCTCAATAATCTGCTTCTCCATATCTCCTGAACCGGCGACAACAAAGATTGTATTTGGATAATGTTCTAAAACTTTTTTTGCCGCATAGATAAAATAATCTGGTCCCTTTTGCAAAGTTATTCTGCCGAGGAATAAAACAATTTTGTTGTTTTCTTTTAACTTTGAAGCTTGCTCAAGGGTATAATTTTCAAATTCTACTGAGTTATGAACGACCCTTATCTTTTCTGGAGAAACTCCGTAATGCTCAACAATTTTGTTTTTTGTGTAATTGCTTACCGCGATTATCAAGTCAGCTTCATGCATGCCGTGCCTTTCTATTTCGTAAACATATTGATTAATCCCATTGCCTCCTGTTCTGTCAAATTCTGTTGCATGGACATGAACAACAAGAGGCTTGTGTGAAACTTTTTTTGCTGCGATTCCTGATTTAAAAGTTAGCCAGTCATGAGAATGAATAATATCAAAATTTTCCTGCTTTGCGATTTCTTCTGCGATTAAACTATACCTGTTAACTTCTTCAAATAAATTGGCTCCGTAGATAGAAGAGCCTTTAGCAGAAAGCCGAGAGTTATAGGAAGCAGAGGTTATATATGGATGCAATAAAGAGTTGAAGATATAATGTTTTTTTGCGCTTGCAATGCTGTCACCGAAAATAATTTTTAGAAAATCTGCATTGACTGGAACACTTTTCGGCAGGACAAAGATTATATCAACGCCTTTGTTAGACAGACCTTTGGTTAAGCCATAGCATGCTGTTCCCAAGCCCCCGCTATTAAAAGGAGGAAATTCCCATCCGAACATTAAAACTTTCATTGCCCTCTTTTCTTATTTTTTATCTAATTAATAATTTTCTTGGGTTATTAAATTTATTGGGGAATTTTTATTATGGAAAATTCGGTTGATTATGTCACAGTCCATCCGAATCGTCAAGACAGAGAATTTGAAACAAAAGATAACTTATAGGAGAGAACATTATTTTTCGGATTTTTATATTACCCACAAATAGTAAATCACTCGATTTTTATCCAATTATTAAAGTGATTTCCTATAATTACCCAAATTCTCTATAAAGTGGAAAACTCATGAAACAACAATTTATAAAATCATATTGCTAAGAAATGAAATGGCTTTCACATACAACTTAATTGATTTTGTTCTTCACGTAGACAAATATGTCGGAATGATGATTGAAAACTTTGGTATTTTTACTTATTTGATTCTTTTTGCAATAATATTTTTGGAAACCGGACTTGTGATAACTCCTTTTCTTCCCGGAGATTCGTTAATTTTTGTTATAGGGACTTTTGCAGCGCAGGATTATCTGAATGTTTTTTTTCTTTATGCTTTGTTTCTTGCAGCGGCAATTTTGGGAGACACTTTAAATTATTGGATAGGAAATTATTTTGGAGTTAATGTTTTTGAGAAGAGCAGATTTTTCAAAAAAGAATATCTTGAAAGAACAAAAAAATTTTATAGAAGACACGGAAAAAAAACGATTATTCTTGCGAGATTTATTCCGATAGTCAGAACCTTTGCTCCTTTTGTTGCAGGAATTGGAAAAATGCATTATGGCACTTTTTTAAGCTATAATGTAATCGGAGGATTTATTTGGGTGACGCTATTTCTTTTAGGAGGTTATTTCTTCGGAAATATTCCTTTTGTCCAAGAAAACTTAACGTTGATTGTTTACCTGATTGTTCTTACTTCTATTCTGCCAGGCGCGATTGAGTATTTGAGGAATAGGTGGAGGAGATAGACTAGGGGATTGAAAATATTTTTAAGAGAATCTTTTAATAATTCGCAATGCTACTGGATTGGCTGTATCTAAATTATGATAGCCGTGGAAACGTCCTGGTTTCCCCGGAGAAATTGTTTCAAATTCCTCACCAAGACAAAATTGTCTGACTACATCTTTCGCTGTATCTCTCACAAAACCAGCATCATTTTGAAACTTATAAGCCAGAACAGAACCACTTGTTCCTCGAACTATCGGCCCAAGGTAAGTTACTTTTTCTTCAATTTCTTTTCTGTGCTCAGTTACTCCCGTGCCGACATTAGGATGAAGAACCAATATAATATCTATAAAAGATCCTTTATCTTTAGGAAAAATAACCCCTGCTTCTAAGTCATTATCTCTTCTGGTTAGGCTTACTGGATTAACCCCTGTAGTCGGATAACCTTCTTTTATTAAAATTTCAGCAAAAAATGAGTTTTTTGTTGGGTCGTATCTCTCGTCTAATGCCATAGTGAGATAAAAAATTATTCGATATATAAATCTTTGTTATCTCTTTTTTTTAGTAAAAATTAATAATTTCTAGCGCAGGCCTATTTTTTAGACCTTCAGTGATAACCTCTTTTCCTCATTTAAACTTTTCAGGAGAAATTCTTTTTATTTCTTTGATGTTGTCGAAATCTGAATCATCTGATATAATTTCTGTGCAATTTTGCGCCAAGGCTGTTGCCGCATGGATTGCATCTCGTGGTCTAAGATTATAATTACTTATTAATTTCTGTGCACTTGAAATTATATTAATGTCCACTTCAACAAAAACTAAATTTGGAAATTTGATAAAGTTATCCCCCTCTTTAATTGCTATTTCCTTTCCAAAATATTTGTTGATTGTATAAACTAACTCGCCCCATGTTAAAGCGGAAGTAATCCCTTTAATCTCTTCAAGTGCAATTTTAGAAACTATTTCTTTGCATTTATTTGCTTTTTTATCATTATATAATATTGGATTCAAAAACAAATTTGTATCAAGGTATTTCTTCGTCATACTGCTCTAAAATCATCTCTTTAATGGTTTTCTTAGTTCTTTTTAATTTTGGGGTATTTAAAAAATCCTTTAAAAACTCTTTGGGGTCTTCTTCTTGCTTTAATACTACTTCTTTATTCCTGACTTCAAATACAACAGTTTTTCCTTGTTGCAAGCCAAGAAATTCACGAATATCTTTGGGTATTACAACCTGCCCTTTCTCTCAGATTTCTCGTCTTATTATCATGATTAATTAAGTAAGAACTGCTATTTAAACTTTTTCATACTTATAAGTTATACTTTTTATCTTTTCCAAATTTTCGAATCAAGACAAAGTTTGTCTGGGTCGTGCAAGAAAACTGAAAGGGCGGCGAGTAGCAAGCCGAAATCCCGAATTGCAATGTCGTTGTAGCCTAAGACAGAAATAACTCCGACTAAATGCAAAACGGCGAGCAATGAGATTATTCTTGTCAATAAACCTATAATAAGCAACAAGCCAACAAGAGAGTCAAAAATGCCATTTAGGAAAATAAATGTTGGTATGGAAAAACCAAAAGAAGTAATCCAGGAAGGAAACCATGCAATCCATCCTTCTGGTCCAGTGATTTGACTGACTCCAAGCAGAAAGAATACTATGCCAACACCATAGCGTACAACCGCAGGAGCATACCGCTCTGCTTCTTCTAAACTCATTTTATTTTTAATGTCTTTAGATTTATTAACTTATCTAATAACAATTGTTCCAGTGAAGCTTGGGTTTAGATGGTCATGATAACCCCAAGCGCCAATTTCCGTAAATGTAAACTGATATGATTCTTCACGAGAAAGACCACGGCAAGCGTCAAAGATTCTTGATTGTTCTGCGGTGCCGCATTTTTCTCTGTCAGAGCCAGGATAAATCCTATGAGATGGATGAACATTAGTGGCGGGCCAGTGCCTTGCAGAATCTTTGTTTATGAAAGTTACTGTTTCTCCTTGTTTTATTTCTAAAGTTCCAGGAGAAAAGCCAGAGGAAGTAATTTGAATGTTTCTGACTTGCCTTCCGGCAGGCTGGGAGAGTTGTTGTGAATTATCCGAATTAGCTGTTAAATCTTCTTCTGTATTAGATATTTCATTTTCTGACTTATTTATTAATGCAAAAGCAAGGATTAAGACAACTGCAATTCCGAGGATTACAGCAAAGATAATCAATGGAGTAAAGGAGCTTTGTTTTGCCATTGTTATATATTATTTATAAGATATTTAAAAGTTTGTTTTTATTCTTCTGTTAACTTAGAAAAAGTAGTTTGAACAACAATTTTATGTCAAGGAACTTGACAGAAGTTCCGAACTAATGTTAGAGTTTAGGTTTGATCAGAAACAAACTCGATGATAATTTCCTGCTTGTCTTTTAAGACAAGGTTTTCATATTCTGTATTGGGAAGGCCGTTGACTGTCATTGTTAATTGCCCTTTGTCTATGCAATATTCAAAAATACATTGCGAGTTGAATTCTTTGCCCCAGATTTTGAAGAAATTTTCTAAAGTAAAATCCCTTCTGCACGGGCCCTCTGTGTGTATTTCTCCGTTTGAATCATGAGTATGAATTGGCCTCATGATTCCAGGCAAAATGCCAATGTTTTCTGGAATTTGCTGTTCAACACCATTGATAATAATTTTAAGATATTGGTGAATGTGCAAAGCAAGATTTTTGTGGCCGCCTATATTGGTTGTTGATGGGTCGGCTTCACGGCATTCTTTTGTGTTGTTTGCTGCGACAAAAAAAGCCCATACAAAAATACCCATTAGGGCAGCGAGAATGAGAAAAATAATTGCAAAATTCTTTATTTTCTTTTTGTTAATTGGTTTTTTAGCGGTTTCTTTTTCCTTGGAATGTTTTGCTGCACTGTGCTGGTTTAATGCATCTTGGCTTGAAAAAGACTTTCCGCAAATTTCACATTTTATTTTTTCTGTCATTTTTTGATATTTATCAGCTTGAGCTTAAAGATGGAGATTATTATTTAAAACTTTTGAAAATTAATTATTTGAAGATTGTTGTGGCAGTTTTATCAATATTCCTTAGAGATTAACCTTTGCGTTTAATGCAAGATAATTGAAATATTTGGAAAAATAATAAAATTAAAAATAATAAAAATAAATTTATTTGGCTAGCTCTGTTTCTATCACTTGTCTGAAGTTGTCAAAAGGAACTGCTCCGCTTATTGGAACACCATTTATGACGAAGTAGGGTGTTCCTCTGCCTCCGGCACTCTGTGCATCTTGTGTGTCTTTCTGAACTTCTGCTCTTGTTTTACCAGAGTCTAAGCAAGTATCTATATTATAACCAAGTTCTTTTGCCCATTTTTTCAGGTTTTCAGCGCTTAATGATCCTTGATTTTCAAATATCTTGTCATGCATTTTGAAGTATCCTGTGTCTCCGCCCTGCTCACCAACGCATTCGGCGGCCATTGCCGCTGAAAGAGCCATTGGATGTATGCTCTCTAAGGGAAAATCTCTGTAAACGAATTTGACTTTGCCTGTATCTATATATTGAGACTTTATTTGAGGCAGAGTTTGGCTCCAGAATCTCTCACAGAATGGACATTGATAGTCAGAAAACTCTATTATTGTGACTTTTGCATTTTTGTTTCCAAGAATGGCGTCGTCATCTTCGCTTGCCTGAACTTTTGAAGGCTCTGTGGGTTGACTCGGAACAGGAGGTAAGGGGTTGTTAATTACTTGTCCTGTTGTAGTTGGATTTCCATTACCAAAGAACAAGATGAAAGCCATTATAACAACAACTGCAGCCAATACAAAGGTAGAATACTTCCATAGTGCTTCTTTCTTTATAGTGATTGTTTCGTTTTTTGCGTTCTCCATTTAATGTTGACCTCCTTTCATTTTTTTGTGATTATTTGAGTTTAAATTTATTTCGCATACTGGAGTATATAGCTTTTCTGATATTCTGGCTACTGAAAATGCTAAAAGAACAATCGCGGCGAGAAGAATTTCTTTGCCTTCAAAAGGCAATATTGCCAGGGCAGAGGAGAAACCGAGAAGACTGATTAAGCCAACACCGCAAACTGCACAGCCAGGAGCTGCGAGGCCGAAAAACAGACCTACTGAACTGGCTAGACCAAACTTATTGCCACTTGCTGATTTTATAACTTTAAATCTGTAAACAAGCAAAGTAATCAACATTCCAAATAGCAAGCTTAGGATAATTGTTCCTATGAAAGTCAGAAGCGTAATATTTTTTGAAAATAATAAAGAGGAAATAAAAACCGCTTTTAACGCCCCTGAAAATCCTAAAATATTATAAAATGATTCTATGTTTCTGATGTTTGCTATGAGTCCGTTTAAGAAATAAAATAAGAAAGCTGTAATGCCGAGAAAGAGAACATATCTAAAATTGCTGAATATTTTTTTATTCGTGTAAAAGAATTTCCAAATTTTTTCCATTTTAATATTATAAAACAAGAGATTATAAGGCTTTTGTTTACTGCGTTGAAAATTATTTAATCTTAACTTTATTCAAAGGTGTGAGTTCTTTCCAGGCAAGTGTGAAAAGTTGCTCTTCCATAACTTTGGCGAAAAAGCCTGTTGAAAGCCATACAGCAACATCGTAATTGGGATGAACTGTTGTGTCGTCTGTAAGCATTAGCATTAATTGGCTTGCATCTACAATTGCGAATCTGCCTAACGCTCCTTTGCCTGACGTATCCTTAACATCGGCTATTTTTGATAAATGTCTCGCAACTTTTATATTGTTTTCTGTTATTTGGGAGGCAATTTTAATTGAAACGCCGCGTTTTTTTGCTCTCTCCAACGAGGGCATCAGGGCTTCCATTTTTCTATTTAGTCCGTCTTCTGTTGTGACAATTGTTATTGTTTTCTCAGCACCACGAATCATCATATCAAGATGGTTGTACATGTTTTGTCTTCCGCGCAAACTTCCTGACAAATCTGAAGGCTCAACAAATTTGACTCCGTTTTCGAAGAGATTAGTTAGCTCGCTGAGAACGTCGTCTCCTTTTAACTGCTCAAGCCTTTTTGATTTTTCCTGGGCGTTAATCACAAGATTTTTCTTTACTCTTTCAACAACCTCTTCTGGCTTTAAAGCAACGAACTTAATTGGCTTACCAATTTTCATAATAATAAAACCTTTCTTTTCCAAAGATTCGAGAATGTCATAGGTTCTGGATCTTGGAACATCAGAAATGTTGCTTAATTCGCCGGCAGTTGAAACTCCTCGGGACAATAAAGCAGTCCATACTTTTGCTTCATATAAATTAAGGTCAAATATTTTTCGAAGCCTGCTCAAAAATTCTTCTTTGATTATCATTCTAAAGTATTTAACCTCTTTTAATCTTAAAGTTTTTTAGTATTTAAATGTTTTTCTATTTTCTTTACGACCAAGATGTAGATAATTTCTGCTGGTTTTTTCGTCGATGAGAGAAAAAACTAATTAAAAAATTTATTTTATCGTCGATTTTTGAAACAATTTTAATTTATAAATTTTATAGTGATAACATTTTATGATTTTTTAGTACAGAGTGAACTAGAAAAAGAACGTCGGCTGTGAGTGTAATATTCTTTTCGACAAATAAAATTTATTCTTTGTTTCTGACAGAAAGATACATTTTGTGCTTTTCGTATTTATCAACAGTAACTTCATTAAAGCCCCTATTAAAAATATCTTTAGAAATTCCTACTTTGTATCCTAAAAACGAGCTTTCAATTCTTATACAAAAGTTATCTCCCGTTTTTTGATTAAAAATTTCTCTTTCGTGTGGTTTTCTATCATAAGATTCAAACTCAATGTAGCCAACTTTATTTCCTTTTTTGTCTTCTACAAGAGAAATTCCTGCAGAGTATTTGGCAGAACATCCTAAAATGCCTATTGCTGAAGCCAACACAAAGCTCGCTAATCCTTTAGATTTTGTTTGCATAATAATTTAGACTTAAATTTCATATAAAAAAATTTGTATCAGACAATATAAATTAAAATTTAATGGCAAATTTTCTTTCTTTAATGGTAAAAGTTTCTATCTTGTCTTTTTCTGCTTTTTCCAAATCAAGAAATTCTATATATAATGAGTTTGTCCTTTCTTTAATGAAATTTGCATGATGAGCTAGTGAGCTTTTTAATTTATCATCTAGAAAAATTTTTAGTTCAATTGGCTGGCCTCTTTTCAATCCGGCTTTTTTTCTTTCGGCTTGAACTTTTCGCGCAAGCTCGCGGGCAAAACCCTCTGCTTCAAGTTTTTGAGTAATTTTAATGTCTAAAGTGACTTTAATTTCGTTTTCTTTTATTTTTTTAAGTGTGACTTTTTTTACATTCATCTGTTTTGCGATGATTTCAATCAGGCCGGGATTTAACTCATGAGGAGAAGAAACAATGGCTTCAGCAAGAGGCCAGCGCAAACCTATTTTTTCCTTATCTCTTTCTGCAAATCCTTTTTCAATTATTTTTAAAGCTAGTTCGAAATTTTCCTCTAATTTATTATCTATTTTTTTGCTTTCTGATTTTGGCCAAGAACACAAGTGGACTGATTCTTCTTTCAAGTTTATTTTGTTTTTTAATTTTTGCCAGATGTGCTCTGTAAGAAAAGGGATTATTGGGGCGCAGAGTTTTAGAAGCTCAATATAAATAATTACAACTATTTTTTTAACTTCCAGTTCATCTCCGGCAAGACGGTCGCGCACAAGCTGTATGTATCCCCTGCTTAAATCGTTAAGCCAGAAATCCTGCAGGGCGCGAGATGCAAGATGAGGATGTAAATTTTCCAATTCGTATGTAACTTTTTTTATTAAAGAGTTTAACTTGCTTAGAATCCACTTGTCTTCTATGGCATTAAATTTTTCAGAGATTTTTTGCTGATAATTTTCTAATAGGGCATTGATGTTATATAAAATATTCAAATTATTTTTCGGCTCTTTTACGACGTTAAAACCGAACCTTAAATCTTGGGTTGGATCTTGGAGGCAGTAAAGGAATCTCATCGGGTCTGCGCCAATTTTTTCTACCGCGTCGTTGAACCAGATTGCATTACCTTTGCTCTTGTGCATTTCTTCTCCTTTTTCATCTTTCAGTGTTTCATAGCCAAGAATTGTTTTGAATGGTGATTTTCCTTCGAGAACAACACTAGACCACATTATTGCATTAAACCAGCCGCGAAACTGCCCCGGCATGCTCTCTGAAATAAAATCCGCAGGATACCATTGTTTCCAGTAATCCCTGTCTTTAAGATAATTTAAAGTTGAGAAAGGCACAATGCCTGCATCAAGCCATGCATCTCCAACGTCTGTAATTCTAGAAACTTCTTTACCACACTTATCACATTTTATTTTTATTTCATCTATCCAGGGGCGATGAATTTCTGGAATTTTATCCACTCTGTTTTTGTCAATTGCTTTTTTTCTTAGCTCTTCCAGGCTGCCAAAAACTTCGACGTGCCCACAGGAGCATTCCCAGATTGGCAAAGGCAAGCCCCAGTATCTTTTTCTTGAAATAAGCCAAGCACCCATGTTTTTGAACCACTCTTCCTGCCTTTTTTTTCCATATTCTGGGAACCATGTTATTTTTTTATTTTCTTTTATTAGTTTGCTTCTTATCTCTTTCGCATGAATATACCATTCGTCGACGAGCCTGAAAACCAGCTCACTACCGCAGCGCCAGCAATGAGGATAGCGGTGCTTTATTTGTGATATTTTGTAAACAAATCTTCTTTGCTCTAAATCATGCAAAACTGCTTTATTGATGTCTGAATATTTTTTTAAGCTGAGCTCGCCAAAACCTTCTTTGTAAAAACCCATTTCATCGAGGGGAGAAATTGCAGGAAGGTATTCTTTTTTTCCTAAATCATAGTCTTCTGGACCGCAGCCAGGAGCTACGTGAACAATGCCTGTTCCTTCTTCTCCAGAGGCTAAATTCCAGAGAACAATTTTGTGCGGCGCACCTTGTTGCTGTTCTAAATAAGAGTAAGGCATTATATATTCTTTGCCTTTAAGTCTTGCACCTTTTTTCTTCTCGAGAATTTTGTAATTCCCCACTAATTCATTCAGCCTTGATTCTGCTAACCAATATAAAACACCAGAGTTGTCGACTTTTACGTAATTTATGTTTGGATTTACTGCCAAAGCTACATTTGCGGGAATTGTCCAAGGAGTTGTTGTGAATACTAAAAAATATTCGTCGGGGGCTTCTTTTAAAGGAAATTGCATGAATAATGCAGTATGCGTGACTTCTTTGTATCCTTCGGTGGCAATGTCGTGTTTTGAGCTTGCTGTGCCGCAGCGCCAGCACCATGGAACAGCATCTTTGTCTTTGTGAAGCCACCCCTTCTTGAAATATGTTTTTATCAAATGCCAGTTATGGAGGTTATTATTATCAGACATTGTATAATAGCTGTTTTTCCAGTCCATCCATTGTCCTAACCTGATTGATTGCTCTGTCTGAATTTTTGAAAATTTTTCAACGCGTTTTTTACATGCCTGAACAAAATTTAAAATTCCAAATTTTTCAATATCTTTTTTGTCTTTCAAACCAAGGTCTTTTTCTTCTTCTCTTTCAACCCAGAGGCCCTGGCAGTCAAAGCCATTTTGAAATCGCTGCTCAAAGCCCTGCATTGCCTTGAATCTTTGAAAAACATCTTTGTAAGTTCTGCCCCAGGCATGATGAACCCCCATCGGATTATTAGCAGTTATTGGGCCGTCGATAAAACTCCATTTTCTCTTTCCTTTGTTTTTCTTCATTAGTTTTTCAAATATCTTCTTGTCGTGCCAAAATTTCAAAATCTCAAGTTCAGATTTATTAAAGTCTATCATGTTTAATCTTCTGGTTTTTGTTTTTTATAGTTTTTGTTTGAAATCATTTTTTATGGTGAGACGTGGCTCGCAAATTTAGATAATAATACTGTTATCAAAACTTGAGAAGTGACTATCCTCCGTTAATATTTTCGCCTTATGAATCTTGGAAGTTGTTAGAATTACTGCATCTGCAAGGCTAAAGTCTCTAATTTCTTTTTTTGATTGATTGTAAATCCTTCCAAAATTTAAAACGAAACTTTCATTAATTCCCGCTATGGTTGATTTTAGCTTGATAAAATTTAAATGTTTCCTAATATCCCATCCTTTTTTATCGGCTTTATAGCTTAATTCTAAAAGAGCAATTGAAGGCGTAATAACTTCTGATTCTTTAAGATATTTGTCTACTGTTTTACCTTTGGAACTTCCTTCAAAATACTCTATCCATGCAGACGTGTCAAAAACAATTTTCATCTTCGGTTTTCATCTTTCCAGAGCCTAATTCTTTCTTCAGATTTAAAACCTCCTGTTTTCCCTTTTAGGCTCCCAAACATAGAGTCTGGAATATTTTCTCTTCTTATAACTAACTCCAATACTAGCTCATCGAATGATTCTGACTTCTCTTTTTCTTTTAGTTCTTTCAATAAATCAAATGTTCTCTCTTTTAATGCTATGGTTTTCATGTAATTTATAAAATATAATTTATATTTAAACTTTTCCTTTTTTATGTCAAGGTTTAACATGTCAAGAATTTAATTGTCAGAATTCTTGGTGCCCAGAGTCCCAAACATCACACCGGGACTTTTTGATTTTTAAATTCTTCTTTTTATGAATTTTTTATCATAGCTCTTAAACAATGAAATAAGGGAAACGATAATTATGAACAAAGAGGTTAGTGCAATTTGCAGATTATTTTTTACGAATGATATTATCTCGACGATAAAAGACAAAGCAATTAAAAAGATAAACCATTTTCTGCCTTTTACCAACTCATCATTGCAAAGCCAGGCTATTATGTATCCTGCAGGAAATGCCAAGACCAAGATAATTATTTCAAGCCACATTTGTAAAAAAAGAAGAGGGTTTATATAAAGGTTATTGAATTAAAAGAATTAACCGCTAATCTTTAATTTTTTTCTTATCTCTTCATTTCCCTTCTTCTTTGTTTCATAAATTTTCTCAATCAGTCCTTCATAGGCTCTCTGCATTCCTTTGTAATCTTCCATTTCTCTTTTTCTTAGCAGTTGAGCCTTTGTTACACTTCCGTTTTCAATAACAACATAATCCAAATTTCTGGCATCACCGCCTGAAAATCTCGTTTCACCATTTTTTTCCCACGCCATCGGCTCCCCAAGATTCAGAAAACATTTTTATATTATTAAGCGTGATGCATAATCTATATCCTCTGTTTATCCCGGTGAGTGAGGCGCCTTTTTCTTCAAGCATCTGAACTCTTATCTTTTCTCCGTCTATTTCATAATTACTTGCCCAGCCCGTTTCATATGAACTCAAAAGCAGATGTTTTGTTTTCGCGTCCAAATCCCATGCTCTCAATCCAGACTTTACTATTGACGGACCAAAAGCTACAAGTGTCGCTCCGATTAGCGCTCCTTTTAGTGTTTGCTTCATTTTTTTCCTTCCTCGCTTGTTCCAAAAATTGTTAAATTCTTCTTTTGTGTCCTTAAATTTCTGTTCTGTGTAAGATTGCAATTCTCCATTACAACTATAACATCTGTTTCTTTCTTTTCTTTCGGTGCCGACAAAATGGCCGACGCATTGCTCGTTTCCGCAATATAATTTTCTTGTGTATGAAAACATTTTATCATATTTAGTTAATCACTGACTAATTATCCCTTTATAAATCTTTTTATTTTACTATTTAAAAGTCTCTACAATTTATCAATTTCCCGTGCGACTTCGAAATCTTTTTTTGTTAATGAATTTAAGGAATGAGTGGTTAGCGATAATCTAACTGTGTTGTAATTAACTATTATGTCAGGATGGTGGCTGTGTTTTTCTGCGACCTCTGCTACTTTGTTGACAAAATCAATTGATTCTTTGAAGTTTGAAAATGACAAATCTTTTACAATTGCGTTTCCGTTCTCTTCTATTGACCAATTAGAAAGGTCCTGCATTTCTCTCTGGATTTCTATTAAAGATACCATACGAAAATTAAGAATAGGAAATTAATAAAGTTAATTGTTTAATATAGAAGGTTTTGAAAAACCCTAAAAACTTTCAAAACCCTCTAAGAAGGACTTTGAAAAAAGCAAAGAAACAGGGGTTATTCAAAGTCCTCTATAGTGAAAGACAGGTCTTTCCCTAATACGCTCAAGATTTGCGAAAGACAAACAAATCTTGACGAGTCAATGACAAAACGAGGAAATATTAATGTCGTTGGCTATAATTGCAATATTTCATATCTTAATTTTATTATTCTTTTTAAAATTTCTTTTGCTTCCAAAATTGAGATTTCTTTTCCGTAATAATTAATGCTGTTTCTTATTTTTCTAATTTCATCAAATTCGTCTCCTTTTATTGACTCGTTCAATGCCTCTTTTAAGAAATAAGTATAACACTCATGATTGTATATTTTATATCCTTTCTTGATAGCAAGTGCTTCTAAAATTTCCCTTAATGAGTCATAAGCAAGAGATATTTTTGAACTCGATGTAGAATCATCTAAATTTAGTTTCGCCCCAGATTCTAACTTGTTCTTGCTCGTTTTTATCAAAGATTCAATTAAATTCAAGTCTGCTCCTACTTCTTTTGCTATTTTCCTCTTTATACATTCTTCCCAGTCCATTATAATTTTATCCTTCCTTCGAGTATATAACCATTAAGAATGCTATTTTTAAGCTCAGGATTGGTAATCTCCTTTATAGAATTGAAAAAAAACATCTGGATTTTTCTTTTAAACTTTCTTTCAAAATTGTTTAAATTCAGTTCTTTTTTGTGCGCCAGGATGCATAAATCTATGTCTGAATTAATTTTGGTTTCTGCTTTGGCCAAAGAACCAAATAAGATTATTGCAGGGGTTGTGAGCTTTTTATCTAAATAATTAATCAGGTCTCTTAAATTAGCTCTCCAATACATTCTGGATAAATCAATGAAATCCCTGCTATTTTTGTTTGCATAATAAGATATATAATTTCTATCTTTTTCAATTGACAAAAGCCCCTCTTTATTATAATTTGATAATAATTTCGAAGCTGTTGGAGGAGATATTTTTATTATGCGAGAATATTCTCTAACACTGATTCTTCTATAGCAATCTTCAAAAAATGGTTTTAGGTTGTAAAATATATTTAACATGTGTTAAAATATCTTAACACTTGTTTATAAAGATTTCTATTGCTAATTTTCAGCTGAAGAACTTTTTTTCCCCATTTTTGCCCTGATAAATACGGCTGCTATAATCAGAGCGATTATCAATATGAAAATTGAAGTGTTTGTGGCTCCTCCGGCTCCAATGACTGCCCCAGTAATCCAGCTAAAAAATCCTTTTTTTGGCTCTTCTTGTCCGTTGGTATTTAGAGTTAAAGGGGTTTGTTCTTCAGGGCAGTCTCTTGTTTCTAATGGTTTTAATATTGTGGTTCCGCAATTGTTTACATCACTACAAGTTCTTTTTTGCGTGCCTAAAATATTGCATTCTCCCCATTCGGTGCATTGCCAGTTTTCTACGCAGACATCAATTTGTCTATTTCTTCTTGAGGAAGAACCGCCACCACCGGTGTTTGTGTTGGAAGGAGGAACAGCATTATCTATTGGGCAATCTAGAGAACAAGAAGCGTGTGTTTCACTCCCTAAACAAAAATTGTCACCGCAAAAAGTTTCTGTTGAAAGGTTTAGTTGTGTGTAACCATTATTAGAAAAAGTTAAATTAGCAACAAGTTTATTATTGACTAATATCTGTATTGTTTTTGTTGCTCTATTGCCATCAGGATCTTCTACAAAAAAAACATTGGGAGAATAGCCGAATTTTCCGCCAGAGGTGAAAGTGGTATAAACATCTTCTGCAACTTTGGCCGAAACAGCTGTTCCATCAGGAGCAGGGAGATTATTGATTGTGACTGTGCCATAAAGCTGATGGGGTATGCCTGGAACAGCCGCAACACTTTCTGTCAATAAAAAGCCCATTACAAAAGCAACAAGCAAGGTTTTTATCGTCTTTCTCATTTATTTTTTCCTGTTAAGAAGTTTTTAAATTTAATTATATTCCTCCAAAACAGGAGGTTGCAGGCACATAATTGTCTTTGACATCCATTTCTAACCAGTACCCTGCTCCAGGAGTCATTCTATTGGAATTGTCCAGAGGTATCCATGGGCTCGGATGGGTTGCTTGACAATATGTAAACAAAGAGCTCCATCTTGGATGGCCTATTGTTGTGTCTACAAGTGAATTAAGCGAGCATATTGCTTCTTTTCCCTCTGCCGTTGGGCAATGATACTCATTTATAGGTTCTCCTTCTGAATTTTCATTTCCGTAATATCCAATGAGATTCCAGCCACTTGCAAGTTCTCTCATCGGTGGTGTTACTTGCGGGCTAAATAAGCTTCCGCCAATTGTTAACATGCTCATGTCGGTTGCTTCTAACCAATAACCAACTCCTGGAACTATTTCCTCAAGGTTGCTTGTTTCCTCTTGGCCAGGTCGCCAGACAAACCAATCGCCTGTAGCTCCGTCGTATGTCCAAACAGCGCTTATATTCTCGTCTACATTTTCAAAAACTTTTTCAGGGTCGCTGTTTAGCAGGACAAAAGGAACAGATATTAAATTCCACTTCTTGTTGAGCCAGATGCTGAACGCTGTTCCTTCTACTTTGAATTTTTCTTCATCTATTGGGCCTTTATTGCCAAGTGCATCTTCGCAGTAGAACTTCAAGTTGTGTTCTGATTCTTCATTAAAGAAAATATCTTTCGGTGTTTGCTCTCGAAGCATGCAGCAGAAGCCATCTCCTGATTCGTTAAAGCTCCCACCAACTTTTTCACAGTAGTTTCCTGTTACATCTTCCCCGTCTAAGTCGACATTAAAGCAAGCTACTTCATGATTTACCGGATGTGGTTCTTGATCTTGGCAATCTAATGTTATCGGAGTCAATGTTGTGACTTCCCAGCATTCTAATTCGTTTTCTTCATTATTCCAACATCTTTCGTTTGCTTCAGGGTAGAATGTGCTTTCTGGATCCCCATTTTCTCCCGGTGTCCACGGATCATTTGGCTCTCTAACTGTTTTGTTTGTTATAGGGGCTGTGTTATCAACAAATACGCATTGCTTGTGCGTTGATGTTTTATCAACATTGTCTGTTGCCATAATTTCAATCAAATGACAGGATGATTGAGGAATAGTAAATGTCCTGTCTTCTCCTAAGACTGTGAAATCACCTCTGCCTTCTGTATTCTCCTGACAAACTTCTCTGCTTCTGCAAGCCTCATCGTCAACAATTGTTGTTCTGTATGAAACTTCTTTCAGCCCGGAAGGGTGCGGCTGTGGATCAAAAGCATTTATGTGTATTTCTGTTTGTGAGCTAATCCATTCAACGCCTTCTTCCTCAAAGGACGGTTCTCCTAATATCTTTTCTATTGTTGGGGGTGTTCTATCAACGATAAATGTCTCTTCATCACGAGCAGTATTCCCTAAAGCATCTTCGCATGTTATCCTTACATGATGAATTGATTCTTCTGGGAAAGTTATGTTGAATGGTGGTGTTAAATTATCTGAACTTCCTCCGCTAGGTCTTGCGTCACAGGAAAAATCTCCTTCACATTCTTCTTCTGGTACAATAACTTTGTATTCATATGAGCATTTCACATCATTTACAGGATGTGGTTGTGGGTCAATAGCGTTTACAACTATTGTTGTTGCTGTGTCAACATAACAGGTGTCATTTTCGCTTTCTGGCGGGCAGTTTCCATAGCTTGGTCCGAGAATTTCTTTTGTTATTTCAGGTGCAACACTATCAACTACAAATATTTCCTTATCTGTGTCTCTATTATCAAGGGCATCTGCACAATATGCTTCTAGAATGTGCCTTGAGTCTTGTTCCTTGTAAATTGTTACCTTTCCACTTTCTTCAGGTGTAAATTCAGGAGCTTCGGTGCCCTCTAAATAATCTCTCCAGAATAATTCTACATTATTAACAGGATGAGGTTCAGGATCTTCGCTGCAACTCAAGTATATTGGTGTTTGTTGAGTTATGAAATAATCACAATCTTCGCTTTCATCACATTTTACCTGTGGTGTACCGACTTCCTTATTAAATTGCGGAGCAGTATTATCAACAATTGCAACTTGACAATGTATTTCTTCTTTATTGCCTATTTTATCAACAGAGAAGAAACATATCTTGTGAACTGACTCTTGTGGGATGACAAATGGATTTGTGTAAATAGCGAATGGATTTTGTGGATTAAATCCGAGTTCTCTCTTGAAACTCCAAGCAGTAGGAATGCATGTTCCTAGAGTATTAAACTCTAAACATTCCTTTTCATCATGATAAATATTTCTATCATATGTACCAACCCATTCAATTTGGTCACAGTCTTCTTCGCTTTCAAAACTAAAATCGCATAAGATTTCTATTGAATAGAAGGTTTCATCAACTCCGGATTTATTATCTTTAGCTGTTAATGTTATCGAAGTATTAGAATTAATATAATGAGCATTCACTGAAATTTCCCCATATAATAGAAATACTGTCGGGATATTTTGCTCTCCGTAAGTTTTTGTAGTTTCCGGAGGCGTTGAATCAACAAGGAAGGTTTCGTTGTCTTCAATCATGTTGCCTAATTCATCTTCACATTGAATAATTAATTGGTGTGTAGAATCTTCTCTAAAATTAATATCAAATTCTGAATCTGTTTCATCATACCATCCGAAGAACTCGTCTTCAAACCAATAACCCCATCTGCATGAAACTCCTTTTATGTTACATTGCATTTCACTTGGGTCAGGGTCTTCAACATTAACATGGATTATTGTTTCAGGAGTGATAAAGCACTCATCTCCTTCACTGCCTGGAGGACAATCTCCAGATTGCAGTCCTTCAAGTGTTTTTGAAATAATGGGAGGAGTCATATCAACTCTGAATATTTTTTCTTTAACTTCATCTTCCTTGCCTACTGTATCATTACATGTATATTCTAATTTATGGATTGAATCTTCCTGGAAAGTAATAGTAACTCCTTCTTCGGCATCTGCCATAAACCACTCGCTTGGCTCACCATTATCAAGAGTTATTCTCCAACTGATTGTGTCAAATGGAGCAGGATGCGGTTCTCCTGGACCCTTTTGGCAAGTTAATTTAATTTCTGTATTATTAGTAATCCACCAATCACAACCGCTAGGATCTTCTTCAGAGCATTCAATTTTTGGTTCTCCAGTTCTTGCAACAGCAACTGGCTTAGTAACATCAACAAAGAAGCAATTAACACCCGTGTTTTCTACATTGCCTAAATTATCCACGCTAAACCACTGAAGAACATGGCATGATTCTTCGTCTTTTTCAATTGGCTCTCCTCTGTATAATTTCCAATTTGAGTCTACTTCGCACTTTTCAAAATGAGATTCAACACAATCAAACCAAGCATCAGAGCCCTGCTCAAATTCTTCTCCGCATAATTCTTGTTTATCATTTATACATTCTACTGTTTCCTCATCTTTATATGGGGATTTAAGAATTGGTTTGCATGCTTCTTCTGTCTCTTTCCAGCAAGGGTCTTCGCTTTCAGAAAGAATATTAGCATACCATGTTTTGTCTAATCCTGAAACACGACATTGGCTTTGTTGGTCTTCTGCGTCTAATGTTATTGTTGTATGTCCATCAATCCATTCAACGCCGTCTTCGTTTTTAAAGAAGGGACCTTCAAAAATCTTTGTTGTTTCTGGCTTTAAGCAATCAACTTCTATTTCTGGCAGTGGGTCTGTGAATTCGTGTTCTCCTACAGGAATTCCATCATCAAGTGTTGAAATACTAAAGAGCTGGTTGCATTGGTCATCGCTGTTTGGCTCGACAATTCTTGCACTGAATGTAAAATCAAGTGATTCACCTGCAGCAATTTTTGCAGAGTCGGTTTCAGCCTTGTATTCACAATAGCCAAAACCTGCTGTAAAATCAACTGCTAAATTCCAGTCTTCCGGCGCATCCCCACATTCAAAATCATCAATTCCGCCGACATTGCCATAAATTCTTACCTCCATTATGTCATCTGTGCTGTTTTCTCCGTTATTTACCTTGACTGTAAATTCTTGAGGAAAATTTCCACATCCTGCTTCTTCTGGAGAAATTGTTATTAAAGGATCATGAGCAGCAACATTAACATCGTCGCCTACTAGACCTAAAACACTTACAAGAGCAAAAACAGAAAAAGAGAGAATGGTTATGATTAATAGGACAAAGAAACTCAAGCGCCACTTGCCCTTTTTTAAAATCTCTTTTGAAAACATAATTTTGATAAAAACAAATTGAATTTAAACATTTGTGTGTTATAGTATTCTAATTTGTTATTACTGAAAATTAATAAATGATTTTATCGACGGGAAATGAAGCTAATACAAAAAATTAATGATATCTTACAGAGAATTGCCTAGGATATGTCTCATGTTTTTTGCAGTTCTCTGTCTGTACAATTGCAAAAGAATGTCATATAAGTAACCCGACTTCCGCAAAGTAACATTTTTCTATTTTTTTTCATAAAAGATATCGACGATAAAAATTTAGAATAGTGACTAAAAAATAAGGTATTTTTATTAATCTAACGATGACAAATGTTATGATAATAATATGTAGTGATTAACTTTTTTATCAATTCTTATTCGTCACCGACGATAAAACAACTTTGGAAAGTCAAAAAGTTTGTGTTATGGAGAATTCGGTTGATTATGTTACAGTTCATTTGAATTCTCCAGACAGAGAATTTGAAAAGATGGTAACTTAATTAAGCAAATTCTCTGTAATTGAGCAATTTGCGGAATTTGGGTAAGTAATGCAATTGTACATATTTTGAATACTTTATGCTATTATCACAAAATTCTCCGCTCAATTCTAAAGACGGCAGAATTTAATACTTCCTGCTTGTTTTGGAAGGTTGTGTCTAAAAAATTAAAAAGGTGAGACATAAGAACTAGCAAAAGTATTTTCTGATTTATTTTTCTGCTTCTTTCTTAGGAAACTAACGATTAAAATTGCTGCTATAACTATTACTAAAAAAATAATTAATCCAATCAAACTGACTCCATTTTCTCCAACGCCTATAACTCCTCCGAGGATTCTGAATGAAAATAATTTTGATAAGAAAGATTCTTCTTTTTCTTCCTGTTGGCTGATTCCAGTATTTGCTTCTTCTGCGCATTCTCTTTCTTCAGATGGTTTTACTCTCTTTGTACCACACGAATTCAGGTCATTACATTTTCTGGTTTCTTTGCCATTAGTACAGTCAGACCAAACAGTGCACTCCCATAGTTCAACACATAGTTGTATAGGAGAATTTCCAGAATTTCCTCCTCCACCGCCTCCACCTCCAGATGAACCTCCTCCGCCGGAAGAGCCGCCGTCAGGCGTTGGGTTAGAAGCCTGCGTCCCGACTAAATCAACCTCAGAATATCCGCCCTGCTGAAAAACAAAACTATTGGCCTCTTGTCCATTTAGTAAGAGAATTACAGTTGGATTTCTTATTGCCCTGTCTCCTTCTGGATCTTTAACATAAAAATCGTTGGGCGCTAAGCCGTATGTGCCTCCTTTTGTTAAAGTATTATAAACATCTCTTGTTGCATCCTGCACTTGCGCAGTTATAATTGTCCCATCCGGCGCCGGAGCACCATTTATTGTTACTCTTCCATAAATCTGATGCGGAACACTTGGCGCAGCAAATACCCCTGCTATAAGAAAAACCGAGAATAAAAAAATTATCCATGTCTTGTTATTTATCATTATATTTCCCGTTTATTGAACTATTTAAATTTAAGGAGTTAAATTAATCCGGAGCAAGTAGTTGCAGGAGCATAACTATCTTCTATATCCATTTCTAACCAGTATCCTGCTCCGGGAGTCATTTGCTGGTGTTCATTAAGAGAAATAAATTTATCAACGGGCGCAATTGCCTCGCAGTAAGTCCATAATGAGCTCCATCTCGGTCTTCCAATGACTGTATCGACTAATGAATTAAGAGAGCAGATGGCTTCCTTGCCTTCTGGCACTTGCACGCAATCATGCCCTAACACAGCATCTCCGTTTATGTCTTTGTTACCATAATATCCGATAAGATTCCATCCTGGAACCATTGGTCTTGATGGAGGTGTTACAGCCGGGCTGAACAAGCTTCCTCCTATGATAAGTACAGATTCATTCTTCATCTCAATCCAATAACCCCATCCCGGTTTAATCTCGTTAAGAGTGTTCGTCAAATTTTCTCCTGGACGCCAAGCATCCCAATTGTCGCTTTCTGCGTCATAACTCCATACTGCTTTAACATCTTCTTTTATGCTCTCAAATACGGTGTCGGGATCATTATTAACAAGGACAAATGGAACAGATATCAGATTCCATTTCTTATATAAGGTAATATTAAATGCAGAGCCTTCTACCTTGAATTTTTCTTCATCTATTGAGCCTCTGTTTCCTAATGCGTCTTCGCAATAGAATTTTAAGTTGTGCTCTGATTCCTCATTGAAGTAGAGAGTGAATGGGGCTTCCTGTCCGTCAACTAAGCAGTAACCATTATCTTGTAATGTTCCATTAACGTCTTGACAATAATCTCCTGTTTTGTCATCACCGTCGAAATCAACTTTGAAGTATACTTTTTCGTGATTTACTGGGTGTGGTCCTGTTTCGGTGCAGTCTAATGTTATTGGAGTCAATGTGGTAACTTGCCAGCAGTCTATTGATTGACCTGTTCCATCCCAGCAATGTCGTGTTTCTGCAGGATAGAATGTGCTATTTGGGTCTCCGTTTTTTCCTGGTGTCCATCTATCTTTTGGTTCACTAACTGTTTTGTTCGGTTCTGGTGGTGATGTGTCAACAAATACACATTGTTTATGGATTGATGTCTTATTAACATTATCTGTTGCCATTATCTCTATCAAGTGGCATGATTCTTCACTTATTTCAAAGTGCGCTTGCGCTTCATCACCTTCTACACTATTCCATTCTCCAGATCCTTGTGTTCCATTGCAGAGAGCAATACTTCTACAAGCGCTATCATTTACTCTTCTAACTCTCCATGATAATGAATTAAGCCCTGATGGATGTGGCTCAGGGTCAAATGCGAATGCCCATATTGAAGTAGTATTTGTAATCCATTGTGGGAACCATTCTCCTGTTTTATTATTAAATTCACATATGCTATCCTCTCCATACAAACATTCTTGCCAACAGCTTTCATCTCCTCCACATTCCGCTGCACACCAATCATAACATGAAAATTGAGGATCACCAATTGTTTTTTCTATTACAGGAAGCGTTTTATCTACTAGGAATGTTTCTGTATCATTAACCTCGTTTCCCAAAGCGTCCCAACATGTTATTGTTAAAACATGTTCTGATGGCTCTCCGAATTGTATATCAAAAGGAGGGGTCAATGGATCTTTAGTTATACGTGGATCTCCACCATCTACAGTGAATTCATATCCGCACTGCACACCACCAACGGGATGCGGCTCTTGGTCTTTTGCTTCAACATGTATCTTTGTTACACCATCAATTATGCAAACGTCATCTTGATCTTGTGGAGGACACTCTCCAACAGAAGGCCCAACTATTGTCTTCTCTATAACTGGAGGTTTGGTATCTACCGCAAAGAATTCTACATCGGCTTCTCCTACATTTCCTAATGCATCTTCACAGAAGAACTCTAAATCATGTATTGAATCTTCTAGGAAGTTGAAGTGGAATTCATTCTCATGTATCCAACATAATCCACTATCTCCGTCAAATTCACCACCAAACTCTTCACAGTATCTTTCTGTTAAGAATGGTGGATCTTCGAATGAAATTCTGAAACCTATTTTCTCATGATCAACAGGATGAGGTACTGGATCTCTACAAGATATCCATATTGGAGTTTCTTGATTTACTGCCCAGTCAAGCTCACAAGCTTTCTCTAATCTACAAGTTGCAGAACAGCCGTCATCATTTAAATTATTACCATCATCACATTGTTCTCCTGCATCAAGAACGTTATCTCCACATGATGATGCTACTCCGCCTATTCCACATGTATTTGCAGGAACTTCAAAGGCTAATGCCCTTCTTGGCTCAAAGGCTTCTACTGACCACATAACATGCACATCAAAAGTATTCGTGTCACATTCTAAATCTTCATCTCTAAATCCAGGATCTGATCCAACAGCTGTTGAGAAATTAAACACAGGTGTTGAAGTGTCAGATTTATTTACAACAATTACCTGATTACAACCGTTAAAACCTTGATATAACAACTCTCCACCAAGAGCTAGACCACTATTGCCACAGGTGCTGCCGGGAACTTTTGCAAAGCCTCCTAAATGTGTTCCGTCAGTTTTATAATGATGAATATCAGGAGCAACATCTCCACTTATATATAAAGTATCATCAGAGGCGTCGTATGCCAGGCCGTCGTCTAACGAGAAAAATATCGCTTCTGGCGCAAAGAACTCAGAGGTTGTACTACTAACATTCTTTAAACCATCCAAGTGTATTAATCTTATTTCTCCGGATGAATCGTCCCAACCAGCCCATATTGCATTTCTGCTTGCGTCATAAGCTAGAGCTCCCAACCCTTCTGAGCCAGGAACTATGTCATAAGATGCATCTACAACTCCTGTCAACGGATCTGCTCTGAATAAGTCTGGACTGCTTCCAGATAATCCACATGAGTACCAAAGATTCTCTCCGTCGTATGCTATTCCAACTCCAATTCCTGAAGGGCAAGGCGTAGAAAAGTTTACAGTTCCAATAAGATCTCCTGGCGAATTATGGTTATTTCCATTGTCTCCATTTTCTCCCTCTTCATCATCAAGAGGACAAAGGTCTACGCTAGGCTCTCCAACTTCTTTTATTCCTTCTGGAGGAGTGTTATCAACAAAGAAGCAATTTAATTGCGTTTCCTCAACATTGCCAAGATAGTCAACGCTGAACCATTGCAAAACATGACAAGATTCTTCGTCTTTTGTTATCGGTGTTCCACGATAGAGTTTCCATTCTTCGTTAACATCACAACCTTCATCATCATGAACAATTTCCTCTACACAATCAAACCAGTCGTCTGTTCCTCTATCAAATTTTTCATCACATACATCTTGAGCTTTTTCGATACATGCTGCACTATCAGGATCGTCATAAGGCGTGTCTGGAAGTTGAATATATTCAGAATTACAGAATATTTGAGGATTTTGACATATATCATCTGGAGTTTGTGTCCCTGATTGCAAGTCTTGTGCTAGGTCGTTTCTATACCATATTTTATCTACGCCAACTTTCGTATCATTAGCGTTTAATGTTATTGGAGTGCTTGAGTTTATCCATTCTGGCTGTCTGCAGATGATCTCATGATCGTATTCGCCGTTGCCGTTTTCATATTCATTGTATTCATATGCGCAGTCCCAATTTCCTGAAAAGCAGGAGTTTGCAAGGCATGCTTCAAATCCATCTCCTGGACCTTCATAACCAACTTCTGCTCTACACCAATCTTCACATGTAAAGAGCGGCTCGCCTATTTTCTTTTCTGTTTTAGGAGGTGTTGAGTCTACTAGGAATCTTTCTTCATCATGTATTTCATTACCAAGTGAATCTACGCACGACAATTCTACAAAATGTGTAGAATCTTCTCTGAAAAATATATCGTGATGTATTTCTCCACCAGGGCCAAATTCTGGAGCATCAAGCAAGCAAAGGTTTTTTTCTTCATTCCATTCGCCACCAGCAGCAATGCACTCTTGAGGAACAGTTAGCCACCAAACTAACACTCTGCACGCAACATCTGTAGGATGTCCTTCAAGGGTGTCATCCTTAACCCAAATACTCACACCGCTCTGACCATTATCAGCAACATAACACTTATCATCACTATCAGGTCTTGGAGGGCAATCTCCTAACCATGAACCAAACATTTCTTTCTCTATAACAGGCGGTAGGCTATCAACCTTGTACCATTGTAATCTGGTTTCTGTCCTCTTCTCAACTGCATCCTTACAGTAATACTCTAAATCATGAAGTGTGTCTTCGTTCTCATTAAAGTTAAATTCAAATTGGTTGTCTCCATTTACTGGAACACAGGCAAATCCATCGTCTCCAACTGTTGTTTTATATTTATCAGCATAAATATCAGTCAAATCAGATGGATCTTTATCATAAGAAACTTTGAAACAGACCTCTTCATCTCCTGATGGATGGGGCCCTTGATCAGAACAAGTAAATGTAATAGGCATGCTTGGAGATATCCAGTGGAATGTTCCGTTTATTGGAAGATTTTCATCAAAGCCTTCAATTGCATCTCCATTATCTTTATCTAATTCTGGCTTGGTTTCATCAACAAAGAAGCAGTTTGTATTTACATCTTCAACATTTCCCAGGTTATCAACAGAGAAGAACTCAAAGATGTGGCATGATTCGTTGTCTTTTGGTATTGGTTCTCCTCTGTATAATTTCCATTCTTCGTTTACACCACAAAGTTTATGTGCATATTTTTCAACACAATCTTCCCAGCTATCAAATCCTTCTCTTTCCCAATTTTCATCACAAAATGCTTGTGCGTCATTTATACATTCTACTGTTTTCTCATCTTTATATGGGGATTTAGGAATTGGCTCACACTCTTCTGGATGCCAGCAAACGTCTTCATCCTGCGAAAGGATATTAGCATACCATATTTTATCTACTCCAACGTTGCATTGCTCTCCTGTAGGATCAGGATCTTCTGATTGCAGAGTAATTGTAGTAATTCCATCAATCCATTCAACTCCATTTTCAATTTTTTGAGGTCCGTTGAAAGTTTTATTTGTTATCGGCGGGGTTTTATCTACTTTATCCATTTCTGAAAGTTCTACCAGATTTCCTGCCTTATCAAAGCACTTTGCTTCAATAAAATGATTTGAATCTTCGTCAAACATTGCTTCCCAGCTTACTCTTTCCTCATTCTCTATTCTTTCCCATTCTTCCGGTGAACCGTCATCAAGAGTAAAACGCCACTCACAATAATCTATACCTAAATCACATTTATCGTCATCAAAAGCCTCAAAATCAATGACTGTTTCGTCGGTTATCCAATAGTCACAGCTCTGTGTTTCTGGATTGCATGCAGGATCAATTAATATCTTAGGCTCTCCAACTGTCTTATTTAATATAGGGGGAGTGCAGTCGACGGTTAAATTTCGAAAAGTATTAACTTCTGTCCCTTCTCCGCTTCCGGTAATAATCGCTTCGTTATCAAGAGTTGTTATTCTAAATGTGCTTATGCACTCTGATTGATTAATAGTGGCCTCGAATGTAAAGTCAAGGCCGGGATCTTCTTCTTCAATTGTATCGTTTCCTAAAGGGTCAGTATCATATTCGCAATATAACCCAAATCTGAAACCTTGGGACGTCCATCCGGAGGGAGCTGTTCCACAATCCAAGATATTGATATTCGGTGGTGCTTTGTAAATTTTAACATTGTAAATTCCAAACCCGTTATCATTTGTGTTCTCAACGTGGACAGTAAACTCATTCGGCAAATCCTGATTGCAGTTAGCAATTTCCGGCGTTAGAGTTATTTTCGGAGTGTGTGTCGCAACATTAACATCGTCTGCTGCAAAACCAACAAGAGCAAAAACAGATATAACAAATATTGATAAAAGTGCTAGAAAAAGTAGTGTAAATTTAATAGCTCCTTTTTTGTCCATCTCTGTTATCATAAATCGGGCTATATAAATATTGTTGTGAAAAAGTTTTTTTGGATTTTTAATCACTCAAAATTGATGAAAAAATCTTGTCTGAAATTCTAAAAAAGATTAAAGTTAAATAATAAACGTGTCTGAAAGTTATATGAAAAAATCTATTTCAAAAAAGGCACAGATAAGCATTTTAATAATTATTGCTATTGTTTTGGTTTTCTCATTGGTTCTAATTTTTTTATTAAAGGGAAAAAGTGAAATTAGAGATAATGAAGAAGAAATTATAGAATGTGAAGTAGACGAAGATTGTGTAAAAGTTCAGACAGAATGCTGTCCATGTTCAATGGGTGGCGAAGAAAAATGCGTTCCTAAAGAAAAAGAGGACTCTTTCAGAGAAGAATTATCAAGTTGCCAAGATAATTTGATTTGCACAGCATTGTATAATTGCAAGATTGAAAGTTGCGCGTGTGTTGAAGGAAAATGTAGAGGATAAAGAATGGTAAAGAGTAAAAACAAAAAGGTAAATTATTGGTTGGTGTTGTTGGCATTTGGAATTATTTTAATTTTTAGCTATTTGATTAACGCAGAGTTAAATAAGTTAGAAAAAGTCAATGAAAAGGTTTTGAAAAAATTTGAAGAAAAAGAAGAAATTGTTATTATGGTTTCTTTAGATGACGAAAAGCCTCTGACAGAAAACGACAGAGTCATGGGAATAGAAACAAAAGAGGAAAAGAAGAAGAAAATCAGAGAAGATTTAAAGAAAGAATTTGATGTAACTTATGTTGCTCAAACTTTCTCCAGCGTTTCAATTAAAGTTGATAAAAATGATTTTGAAAAATTAAAACAGCTTGATTTTGTCAAAGAAATAAGGGTTGAGCCGGAAGTAAAATTATTTTTGCAGGATTCAAAAGGAATAGTGAACGCAACTCAAACTTTTGGTTTGCAAGTTTCCGGAATAAATTTAACTGGAAATGGAGAAACAGTTTGCATAATTGATTCAGGAATAAATTACAGCCACAACGATTTCGGCGCTTGCACAAGAGATCAGTTTTTGAACGGAACTTGCTCCAAGGTTTTGGGAGGCTATGCATATTATAATAATGTAACATCTAATCAAAATGATGTGATGGGAGACAGCGATCATGGAACGCATGTTTCTGGAATAGTTGCTGCCAACGGTTCTGCTTTAGGAATTGCACCTGAAGCAAGAATTGTTATGATAAAAGCTTGCGACTCAACAAACGCATGCGGACCAATCGCAATAGTCGACGGAGTAAATTGGTGTGTTGGAAATTCAACAGTTTATAATATAACAGTAATCAGCATGAGTTTGGGGACAACAGACTTGTTTAATGGAAATTGCGATTCTGACTGGCCTGAATTGACAACTGCAGTAAACAATGCTGCTGCAAAAAATATTTCTGTAATTGCTGCTACCGGAAACAATGGAAATGCAACAGCAATCTCTAATCCTGCATGCATAACAAATTCAACTCCGGTTGGGGCAACAGATAAGAATGATGCAATTGGAAGTTATTCAAACAGAAATTCAATTACAAAATTATTTGCTCCTGGAACAAGCATAAATTCAAGTTCACTTTCTGGAAATTATATTTCGCAAACAGGAACATCAATGGCGACACCTCATGTTTCTGCTGCTTTTTTGACTGCAAGACAATTTTTAAGATTAACGGGAGAGAGCAAAACACCAAAACAAATTGAAGCTATATTAAACAATACAGGAAAAAGGATAACCGACAGTTCAACAGGAATAAATTATTCAAGAATAAATATTTATGATTTTATTATTAATATGGATAATGTTTTGCCAAATGTAACTTTAATTTCTCCTACAAATAATACTGCTTCGTTAATTGTTAACCAGACATTCAGATGTAATGCAACAGATTTATCATTAAAAAATTTGACTTTTTACTTGTGGAATTCGACAAGCGATATAATAAACCAAAGTTCAAAGATAATTTCTGGAGGGCAATATAATTTTGAAATTAATTTGACTAACTTGTCTTTTTTGGATTATAGATGGAATTGCTTGTATTATGATGAAAATAAAAATCTAGCATTTGCAAACTCTAATTTTACTCTGATAATAACAAGTGTAACGGTTAATTTAATTTCTCCATCTGACGGAACTAAAACAAATACGAACCAAACATACCAATGTAATGCAACTTCAAGCAGCAATTTGGCTAACGCTACTTTTTATTTATGGAATTCCACAAACACCGAAATAACAAAAATAACAAATAATGTTTCTGGAAGTTCAAATAGCTCGAGTTTTAATGCTAACTTTGGTTTAGAAGGAAATTATAAATGGAATTGTTTTTTTGCTAATACAGAGGGGCAGGGAAATTTTGCACTTAGTAATTTTACAATTGAGTATGACTTAACAAAACCAACAATAAATATAACTTCACCGTTGAATAATAGTTGGAATAATATAGGGAATTTTAATGTTACTTTGAATGAAAATGGCTCTTGCTCATACTCTTTAAACAGGGGAATAAATAACATTTCAATGAATTTGAGTGACAACAGGAATTTTTTTGCGAGCAATTCAACTTTAATTCAAGATGTAGCATATAATGTAACATATTACTGCAATGACAGTGCGGGAAATTTGATAGTTAGTGATTTAATTTTCTTCAATATCGACAAAACACAACCAAATGTAAGTTTAATTAGTCCTGATAACGAATTTTCTGCAACAGGCACAACAACAATTGATTTTGTTTATAATGTTACAGATAATCTAAACATCACAAGCTGTGTTTTAATTTTAAATTCTGCTTCTGTCGCGGCAAATTCCAGCGCGATAAATACAACTGGAAACTCGACAAACAAAATTTCACATTCTGTTTCTGCTGGAAGTTATAATTGGCAAATAAACTGCACCGATCAGGCAAACAATATCGGAAATTCAAGTTCGAGAAGTTTGACGATTAATGTTCAAACTTCTAGTGATGGTGGGGGCGGCGGAGGAAGCGGAGCGGGTGACGGAGGCACAACCGCCACAACAAGTCAATTTTATATCATAACAGGAAGTGAATTATTTTCTGGAGCAACAAAAGAGTTAAGAAAAAATGACAAGATAAATTTTACAATTCAGGAGGATTATGAAAGAAATGAAGAACATATTCTTACACTTGAAAACATCAGTGAAAATTCTATTGTTATATTAATTCAAAGTGAAATAATTAAAATAACTTTGTTTGTTGGGCAGGAAATAAAAGTTAATTTAACTTCTTTGGAATATTATGATTTATATTTAAAATTAGAAAAAATTGAGAATGGAAAGGCGAGTATTACAATTAAAGCGATAAGGGAAAAAATTATTGGGGAAAAAATGGAAACTGATGAAAAAACTATTGAAAATGGTAGCTCCTTAATCAAAGACGAAGTGGGAGACGAAGACGGAAAAGATGGAAAAACTGATATTTTTATAACAGTCGGATTAACAATAAGTTTTATTATTATATTAATTTTTGTTGGAATTTTAATTCATGAATTTTTCGACAAAAAAAGAAGCGATAAGAAAAAAAGGAAAAATGCTGTTAGAGAAATTATGATAAAGTTGAAAGAGAAGCTCCTTTAGAAAATGTGTTTAAAACACATTAGCTATAGTCACAGACTTAGATAAGTCCTCATTTGTATCTAATAGATAATACCAACTCTGATTTATTATTATAAAATTTTGATTATATTTAACAAATCTTTTTATTATTAACATTATGGTGAAAAAATAATGTTCTACACTATATTTGCTACATTATTTAATAGTTGCCAATAAGTCCGTTGATCATATTCTAATTCTTTTGATTTATCTTGTTTGGTCATTAATTTTTAATTAAAGATTCCTATTTAAATGTTCGAGTTTGGAAACATGCAAGGTAGGATTGAGGAAGATTTATATATATTCAATTGGTGATATAATTATGGCAGAGATAACAATAGAAATACCAGAAGCTCTTAAGGAAAAATTAAGAAAGGAGAGAATAAACTTGGCAATGGTCTTAGCTAGAGTTATAAAACAGCTTGAAGAAGAAAAAGAAATGACGGATTGGTCTGTGAAACTACAGCATGCTTCTAGGAAAGGAAGATTTGATGAACTCAAGAAAAAAGGATTAATATAAAATGAAGTTGGTTGTGGATACAAATGTACTTTTTACTTTTTTCTGGGAAGATTCTTTTACTAGGGGGATATTGATGACCAAGATTTTAAGTTTTTTCTCCAGAATACGCTTTAAAAGAAATCAACGCCCATATAGAGGAAATAATATATAAGACTGGAATACCAAATGAAAAATTCAAAGAATTAAGGGAAGATCTTGCAATTTGTGTTGAATTTATTCAAGCCGAGGAATACAAAGATTTTCTGAAAGAGGCTTCTTTGCTTCTTCCTGATTACCCTGATGATATTGATTTTCTTGTTCTGGCTATTAAATTAGAACTGCCAATTTGGTCGAACGACACGCATTTAAAAAGTCAAAATAAAATCAAGGTTTACACAACAAAAGAATTGTTTGATTTTTTTAAATAAATGCGGGGAGTAGGATTCGAAATACAAACTTTTTAGAAAAAAGTTTCTATGAGTTCAAAAACTTAGAATGCTGTTTCTTCGCAACAGTTGTCTGCAAATGCACAATTCCTTCGGAATTAACACAACTTTCAGTTGTATAATGCGGGGAGTAGGATTCGAACCTACGAAGGCACTAAGCACACAGGATTTCCTATTTTTATTTAATCCTGAACTTAAATTTTCCCAACGGAAAATCGACATCTTAAGTCCTGCCCGTTTGACCACTCCGGAATCCCCGCTTAATTAATAAGAATAAAAACAGCTTTTAAACTTTACTGGAAAGATCTACAGAGAAGATGTATCCAAACTTGGGTAAATTATCTAAAACCTTGAAGTCTTAATAAAATATGAAAACTGGAACAATAGTAATAACCAAGGAAGAATATGAAAGATTAAAAGAAGCTGCTGAAGTAGACGAAATATTAGTCAGAAAAATAAAAAGAAGTTTAGAAGACATAAAAGAAGGCAGAATAAGAGAATGGAATGATTAAATTGGCCCCTGTTCAGAAAGAGTTTTATTAATTGTTGCCTGTTGTGTTTTTTTATTGCTAATAATAAAACTACTGAAAACTTCTCATAAACCAAAAAGAATAACCTTTTTCCATCAAACTTCTTTTCTCTAAAAATATCCACTCCTGATAGAGGTTTTCCAACCTCCCCGCCTCTTTATCTTAATTGGTCTCTAATTTTCTTTACTCTAATTTGCTCAGAATTATCCAAATCTGCAAAATCTTAATCAAACTGAGTTGTTGTAAAAACTCTAAACATCTAAAGAATAGCATATTTGTTTATAAAAACCTATTTGTTAAAAAGCCCAAGAATATTTTATTTCTTTAAATTTCCTACACCATTCAGTTTAAAGATTTTGTTTTTAGAAATTTTGATAATTAATAATTAACAACAAGATTATAATCATCTGCTGTAAGTCTTTCCGATTGATGAATGGCATCAATAAGTCGTTGGTGTTCTTGTTCTATACTTTCCAATCTTGGTTTGCATTGCTGATATTTTCTTTCTCCTTCTGGAGTCCAGAAGCATTCTCCTCTTTCAAATGCATCTATACAATTAACAAAATAAATAGCCTCTCGTACTTCTTCTTCAAAAACGTGAATTGTGGCTTTAGCTCGTTTGTGTCTTTCTTCCATTTGTTCTTAAATCAAACTTCTTCGCCTTCGTAAATTTTTTCCAGGATTTCTTCCACTTTGTCAGTTACGTGCTGAATTATTTCTGATGACGTGGCTCTCGGATTTTTTTCTTTATATTTTACCGCTTGAGATGCTCCAGAAATCACAGCAAGTTTTAACCGCTCTTCTTCCATTTCGTTAAATAAAAATAAAGGTATATAAAGATTATTGCAAAAAAATAGCTGAAATAAATTTTTGGAAATATATATAAATGCGATGTGTTTTGTAAAAATTTAAATATAGCAGACGCAAAGAGGAGGTTTAGGCGTCCGCTAATAAGCAAACGCATGGAAAAATTCAGAAATAAAATGCGTTTGCTATAAAGAGGCCATTATAGAAAACACTTTGAGGATATGGAAGAAATAGAAAAATTAACTGCAGAGTTGAAGCTTAGAGGATTTTCTCCACTCACCGTTAGAAATTATAAATTTTTTGTTGAGAAATTTTTGGAGAAAACTAATAAAAAAACTGAAGAGCTGAGTCAGGGTGATGTTAAATTATATTTGTCTGGGATGTTTGATACAAAATCTAAGAACACAATTTTGCTTGCTGCGGCTTCTTTGAAATTTTTTTTTAATAGGGTTTTGAAAAAAGAAATTGGAGAGATTCCTATGCCGAAAAAAGAAAAGAAGCTTCCTGAAGTTTTAACAAAAGAGGAAATAAAAAAACTGATTAATTCTGCCGATACTTTGAAATCAAGGCTGATTATTTCAATGCTTTATTCTACTGGATTAAGAGTTTCTGAGCTTGTTAATCTTAAAGTTAATGACTTAAATTTGGATGAAAAAACCGGATGGGTGAGAAAAGGCAAGGGTTCGAAAGACAGGCTTTTTGTGATGTCAGAAACTCTTGCAGAAGAAATAAAAGAATATTTGGATGAGAAAAATGAAAATAAATTTGTTTTTTCTAAAGAAAAAGCATTGACAACGAGGAATATACAAAAAATAGTTCAGGGAGCGAAGAGAAGAGCTGGAATAACTAAGAAGACTACACCACATGCCTTGAGACATAGTTTCGCGACGCATTTGCTGGAACAGGGCACTGACATCAGGACAATTCAGACAATGCTCGGGCATGCTTCACTTTCAACAACTCAGGTTTATACTCACATTTCAAGCGAACAGATAAAAAAAGTTAAAAATCCACTTGATGGATTGGTTTTTGAAGAGAGGAAATAATTAGATTTTAGCCACTTCGTACCTGCACGAATATTCTCTGTTGAAGGCTTCTCTTATTTTTCTTAATGCGCGGTTTTGAATTTGTCTTACTCTTTCTCCAGTAACTTCAATTTTTTCGCCTATGTGTTCTGGCGTGCTACCCTTTCCGTTAGTTGAGCCATTTAATCCGAATCTTAATTTAATAACTTCGACTTCTCTTTCTTTTAGGTGCGCGAGATTTCTATCAATTATGTCTCTGATAAGTTCACATTGCACTGCCAATTCTTCTTCTCTTGCCTTCCCAATACTTTTATCTCGCTCATAATATTCTTCCAGTGGTTTGGGTAATCTCTTTCGTGTTTCTTTACCCTTATAGGTTCTTAGAGTCAATCTTATTTCATTGCCTGCAAATGTGCAAAATTTATAGCCTTTATTAATGTCAAAGTTTTTTGCTGCTCTGAAAAGAGTTAATAAACCCGTTTCTAATAACTCCTCCTTTGGTAATGAATTGAACTCGAGAGAACTTGCAATAAAAGGTACAAGAAGAAGGTTTGCCTTGACAATCCCTTCAACTAAAAGAGACATATTATTATAAGCCTTTGTCATAGATGTCATTTCTTTTCTAAAAGGACTGTTTCTTTCTTGAGATGGATTTAAAATTCCTCTAGCTGAACTATGAAGAATGGCTTTATAAAAGTCAAGTGACTGAAATAACTTTTCTTCTTCTCCTCTTGAGATCACATTATAAACTCTCGGAAATTCTTTATCTGAGGGTCCCTCTCGGCCAACAATTAATCTTTCTAAATCTCTCTTACTAAACGGAACAAAAGAAGGGTTGTTGTTTTGGTTTTCCGAGAATTTTGGGTACTCGCATAGGAAAATAAAAGCCAGATTTTGTGGCAGTTTTTCTCTGCCTGTTACCGACAAGTATTGCTCTATGATTGCTCTTGAATATGCGCGAGGGGAGTAGCGTAAATTAGTAAACTCTCCTGTGAACGCGCTTTGTAGAACAGAAAAACTGTGCTCGAGTGTTAATTTTGTTTTGTCTTTTTTGTTGTTACAGAGAATTTTGGTAACTAAGTTATCTTTTGTTTCATTATGATTGTAAAAAACAGAAAGTCTTCCCCTTGAATCGTTTGTGGGTTCCAATACTGCTTTGTATCCCTGACGAATTAGCTGTAATTCCACCATTTTTATTGTTCTCTTTTATAGTCTGGGACTTTGATAATTGAATAATTTTGTCATAGACTATCAAGGGAAAAACATACTATTTCATTCAATTATTTATGTTTTCACTATAGAGGACTTTGAATAACCCCTGTTTCTTTGCTTTTTTCAAAGTCCTTCTTAGAGGGTTTTGAAAGTTTTTGGGGTTTTTCAAAACCTTCTATACTCAATTTACCTGAATGATTTCTGCCTCTTGGCTCTTGCTTTGGAATCTCCCGGCTTGTAGGGCTCTTTTCTTCTTGAATCCTGAACAATCATGTTTCTATCATACTTAACGAACGCCTTTTTCAGCACGTCCGAACCTGTGATGGCAAGAAGGGCGCGGGCAATTGTCAATCTTGCTGCTTCAATCTGGGCTTCTTTTCCTCCGCCTTGGCTTCCAATAAAAAAATCATATTTTAAATCTTCTCCGAGTTCTTGCTGATAAATTCTTATTGGCTCGGAAAGAGCAAGCTTGTGAAATAAACCAAGTTCTGTATGGGGGAGGTGATTAAAGAAAATTTTTCCTGTTCCATGCTTCAACTTTAACTTTACGATTGCCCTTTTTCTTTTTCCAGAAAAAATTATTTTATCGAGGGGTTTTTTTGTGGACATTTTATTGGTTATTATTTAGTTTTTGATTCAAGATAATTAATAATTGAACCGACTGTTACTCTTTCGTGTATCGCCCCATAGAAATCTAAAGCTTCTTTTTTTGTTTTTAACTCTTTTATATTAATTTTGGAGTAGCGCGCTTTTAGGTTTCTAATTCCTTCGTCGCTATTGTATTCCGATGGAATTATTGCAACTGGAAATAGCTCTCCATTTGGTATTTTAATTCTGAATTCTCTTTCTATTCTCATGAGAATATCTAAATAATCAACAGATTCTGCTCCTAAATCGTATATTATGCTGCCATCTGGAGTTATTTCCTCTTCATCAACTCCTAAGGCGTCTGATAAAACATCTGTGACCCTTTCCTCTAAAGTTTTCATTTTGACTTTTTTGTTTGATGTCATCTTAAACCTCCCTGCTTAATTGTTCAATTGTGATTGATTTTGTTTGCAGTGGTTTTTTTAGCGAGAGCTTTTCTGCGTTTTCAAATTCTTTTGGAGTTTCGTTATAGCAAATAATTCTTTTCAAAGCCATTGAGCCGCGGGCTTGTTTGTAAGGAAGCATGCCACGGATTGTTCTTTTCATTATTTTTTGCGGCATTTTTGATATGTTCGGACCTTTTTGGCTTGAGCCTCCTCTTGCTCTTGCTCTTTTGTATTCATATAGAATATTTTTTTTGTTTCCAGTTATTAAAGCTTTGTTGCAGTTCAGTATTATTATCGAACTTCCTAAAAGAGATTGTTTTGCTGCGAAGCTCGCGACTCTTCCTAAAACACAATCTGCTGCGTCAATAATTATTTGTTTATTTTTGTGCGTCATTTTATTATTTTAATTCCCTCGCATTTACGGTTTTTATTTATCTCTTCAAGAATTGAGACATATTCTGATTTTGTTTTCTTTAATTTTTCTTTTGCTGTTTCTGAAATTCCCAATGCACAAATCCTGACTTTTTTTGTTATTTCTCCTTTAGAAAGAATTTTTCCCGGTATTAAGACCGTATCTCCGGGGGTTGTTTGTTTTTCTATATCAGACAAGTTAATTGAGCTTTGCTTTCTTGTTGGATATGAAAGCAACTTGGCAATGTGGTTCCATTTTTCGTTTTTCAAAGCTAATTTAAGAGTTTCGATTAACTCTGGCTTTGTTTTTGCCCTTAAATGTCTTTTTATTTTTGTTCTACTTGTCATTTTAATATTTATTTGGGGAGGGTATTTAAATTTAACTCTTTAGAAAGATTTTTATACTTTAATATGTATTAGTGTGTATGAATAAAAAAATAAGAGTAAACATAACTGTTGATAGAAAACTGTTAAATAAAGCAAGGAAAAAATTGAATTTGTTTGGTGGAAAGTTAAGCACTTTGTTTAATTCTTATTTGAATGATTTTATTAAATCTATGGAAGAAATTCCTGGGAAGAATTATCAAGAAATAAATGAGAAGCTGAAAGAGATTGAGATGAGAATAAGAAAGTTGGAGGAGAAACATAAATAAATTATCAGCAAACAACACACTCTTTGCTTGGTTTTTTTCCTATGAAAGATTTTATGTTTTCTGCAGTTTGCTCAATTATTCTTTCTAGAGCTTCTTGGCTATAAAATGCGATGTGGGGAGTAAAAACAACATTTTCTTTTGCGAGCAAGATATGGTCTTTAACAAGTTCTTGCAAATCGGTGATTTTTTTCTTATCATACAGAAGTTGCTTTTCTTCTTTGATTAAAGCCTCTCCTTCCAAGACATCTAAACCAACACCAGAAATAATTTTTTTGTCTAAAGCCCAGATTAAAGCTTCTGTGTCAATAATCGCGCCACGAGAGGTATTAATTATAATTGAACCCTTTTTCATCATGTTGAAATTTTTTTTGTTGAATAAATGATGATTTTCTTTTGTATAAGGAATGTGCAAAGTAACAATGTCCGACTTTTTTAAGAGTCCTTGGAATGAAACATATTTGAAATTTAATTCTTCTGCTAGAAAATTATCTGGATGTGGGTCGGATGCAAGGACATTCATCTCGAAACCTCTGGCTATTCTCACAACGTGCTTTCCAATTCTGCCCACCCCTAAAACACCAAGGGTTTTTCCTTTCAAATCAAAGCCTTTCAGACCCCCAATAGAAAAATCATTCCTGATTGTTCTTAAATAAGATTGGTGGATTTTTCTTGACAAGGCAAGAAGTAAAGCAAAAGTATGCTCGGCAACTGTGTTTTCTCCGTATGCTGGAACATTATATAAAAGAATTTTCCTTTTCCTGCATTCTGTTAAATCAATATGGTCAAAACCTGTTGAGCGGGTTGTGATTAATTTTAATTTGGGAAGCTTTGAAAGAATTTGCTTATTTATTTTTGAATAAATAAAAATAGAGATTACATCAGAGTTTTTTGCTTGATTTATATTATTAATGGACAGTGGTTCTTTGAAAAAATTTAATGAATGTCCTTTTAGAATTTTCTTCAAGATTGGTTTTTCCCAGCCCTGTATTTCGAAAAAAGAAATTTTCATATGCACTTGCCTCTTTTATATCCTATGTTATTTATTAATGCAAATATGTTTATAAATTGAGCTGTTGCTACTTAACCAATATGTATTTTTAATTAGGCGTCACTAAACAGGTATTGTAAACTCGCCGTGATATCCTACATTTATAAATAACATTAAGATATTATAATGTCTCTTGTGGAGTTTGATTAACCAATTGTCATGACAAATACCGACGATAACTTAATTTATTAATAAGACTAAAATATAACAGCAAGAAACTGCTCGTTTTCTGGGTATTTTTTATAATTCATGTCATGATAACTTGAATTGTCAAGAGCAAAATGGAAAAAAGAGGCTTTCAGGAATTTATCTTATTCTAATTGTATTTGGGATTGCGCAGTCGTTATATTATAATGCATAAATTTAAATACTTTTGTGCAGTATATGTTTTATGATTAAGGACACACTAATAACTCAAAAACAAGAGCTAGAGAAGAAACTAAAAGAACAGTTTATAGAGAGAAATGTAGACTTAAAAAAACTAAAGACACCACTGATAAAAGTTATTGTTGGCCCAAGAAGAGCCGGAAAGTCATTTTTTGCATTACATTTTCTAAATAAAATGGAAAAATTTGGATATGTAAATTTTGATGACGAACGATTGGCTGACACAGAGAACTATGATACAATTGTAGAAGCAATGAATAGCATATATGGCCATCCCAAATATGTTCTTTTTGATGAAATTCAAAATCTCGCAAAATGGGAATTATTTGTGAATAGGTTACAAAGACAAGGCCATGATATAACTATCACGGGAAGCAATTCAAAATTATTAAGCAAGGAATTAGCAACCCATTTAACTGGAAGGCATTTTTTGATAAACATTTTTCCATTTTCTTTTAAAGAATATCTAGAAATAGAAAAAAAAGAATTAACTTCTTATCAAATTAGAGAAAAACTTTATAATTATCTTATTCATGGCGGCTATCCCGAACCACTAATAAAAAATATGGATTATAAAGATTATTTATCGACGCTTTTTAATTCAATTGTCTATAAAGATATTGTCAGAAGGTATAAAGTGAGATTTACGCAGGGAATAGAAGACTTGGCATTTTATCTCATGTCAAACATTGCAGAGGAGTATTCTTTTAACACCCTGGCAAAAATGACAAAGGTTAAAAGTGTTCATACAATTGAAAAATATCTTTCTTATTTTGAAGAAGCATTTGTTTTTTTCAGCTTAAAAAAGTTCTCTTATAAAATAAAAGACCAGATAACTTCTAATAAGAAAATATATTGTATAGATAACGGCTTTGTTCATGCAAAGGCCTTTAAATTAAGCCCCGATTTAGGAAAATTATATGAAAACCTTGTTGCTTGTAGATTAAAAAAAGAAGAGCTTGATAACAAAATAAGTGTTTTTTACTGGAAAAATCAGCAGCAAGAGGAAGTAGATTTTGTTCTGAAAAAAGGAACAAAAGTTACTCAATTAATTCAAGTATGCTTTAATATTAAAGATTATAAAACAAAAAATAGAGAAGTTAGAGCAATTATTAAAGCGAGCAAAGAATTAAAATGTTATAACCTTATAATTATTAATGAAGATTATGAAGCAGAAGAGGAAGCAGAATGGTTCGACGACAAAGCAAAAATTAAGTTCATTCCTCTTTGGAAATGGCTTTTGGAGTGATATTCGCCCCCCGAAATAACAAGAATAACAGAAAGAGATAAAAAGCTTCTTGATTGTTTAATAGGATGAAAATAGACCCTCGAAAAGAGGATTATTCATACAAATGCCTTGATTGTTGTTATGTTTGTTTTTTAAGAGAGTTTTTTAGCTAATAGACTAGCCCGAATAAGAATAAAGGAATCTTGTTATCTGAAGTAGACAGGCCATCCGAGGCGATATAATCCGGCTTTTGATGTCTTGTTTTATTTATTCCCCCTACTTCTATTGTGACTCCTTTAAATCTAAAATCTGGAGTTTTTTCTCCCCTTTCTCCTTTTAGATAGCATAAATTCCTTAGATGATTTACAAAAAATTCTTCTCTTATTGAACCCTTGTTTATCTCTACCCCCTGTTTCAAGAAAAATTTTCTAAGAGGGATAGTTAAATATATTTTAGGCTCTTTTATAACATCAATGCCTACTTTTCTGCATGGAAATATGACTATAATTATGCCCGCGTTTTCTAAATCTTTTATAAGTCTTACAGCCAAGGTTTTTGATGTTTCTAATTCTCTTGAAATAGAAGAATAATTAACTTCAAATGGGGAAGATTTAGACAGGATATATAGCAGTTTATAGATGTCTGTTTCATACTTGGCATTTATGTTTCTTAACGCAGAAAGGTCTTGCAAAATTACTTTTCTTAAAGAATTTTCTAAAGCTTCAATAAATCCATTTTTCGGATATAACACTCCCCCATATTCCATGTATTCTTCAAAGTGCTCATATAAGCCAAGATATTTTTTAGTTAGTGAGGTTTTGTTTTTTGTTATCTCATTAAATGAAATTTCAGGTAGGTTATATTCTTTTCTAATATTCAAAAATTCTCTAAAAGAAACAGGCATTAATTCTTTTAATACAACCCTTCTTGAAAGATCTGCCCCCGTTTTAGTAATATCCAAAGCGGAAGAACCCGAGAAGATTATTCTAACATGGTGTTCGTCATACAAAGTTTTAACTTCAACGTCCCAGTCTACTTTTTTATGTATTTCGTCAATAAATATGTTTCTATATCCTCTTTTTATCAATTCTTTAACTATTTCATATATAGAAAATTGTTTAATTAATGTTGAATCTACAGAAAAATAAACGCTGTCTTTTGTTTCTCTGGCTAATTGCAGCATTAAAACTGTTTTTCCTATTCCCCTTATGCCCCTTATGCCTATGAAATATTCCTTGTCTATCGGCTTAATTTGCTTGAATAAATACCTTGTTTTCTTGAATTTCTTTGCCCAGCTTATCTGATTGCTGCTGTTTAGTATTAATTTATCTACAATCGCTTCTTCCATCAGTTTATTTGCAATTGGAAGTATATAAACTTTTGTATTCTGTCTTTATAAAAAGACAGAAAGCATTCATTCCGTATCTGTGATAAGACGAAATGCAAATGTGTATTAACGTGAGTTATACATGTTTTTTGATATTTCGCCCCCCCCCGAAATAACAAGAATAACAGAAAAGAATAGATTTTAAGAGCACAGAGCATAAATATTTTTCAAGAACGTTTTTGCATTTTCTAGGCTCTCTTTAGCTGGCTCTAGATTTGCTTGAGCAATTCTTTGATAAGTGAATTCCCCTCTTTTCTTCTTTTCAATTTTAAAAATTCCAAGCAACTTTTCTGCTTTAATAATAACCTCTTCATATAATCTTAACAACTCTTTGTCGACAATATTTCTATTAACTAAAATTCTGAACTGCTCATATGTTTTCTTATGCTCTTCAGGAGCTTTGGTTATAACTTGCTTCATTATCAAATAGGCTTTTGCAGAATAAAATATAGAATAATATGCATGAGAAATTACAGAACTGAAATAGGTTTCTGCTTCTCCAACATTGAATGTTGTTTGAATCTCTTGATTAAGACTCAATTTCATTATTATTTCTGCAAGTTTTAATTCATTTTCTGCTCTTTCCAAGTAAAGCTTAGAGTTTGAATCCATTTTTTATTCCTCCTTTTAATAATGAATAAAAGATATGTGAATTGTAAATTGATAAATGTTTTCTTGCAATCTCCTTTCCAACGTTTTCATAATCTACCTTTAGCATTTCTAAAAATTCGTCTTGGGTTATAACGAGCCCATGAATTTTTAATGTGGTTTTAAGATCCGAAGATTTCAATGCGAATTCAACTATCTTTTTTTTATCTTCTTGCTCAATAAAAACTGCAACATCTAAATCAGAGTCTTTTGTTTGTTTTCCTATAGAATATGAACCAAAAACAACAACAGAGAAAAATGAAGTGTGTCTTTCAACATCTTCTTTTATTCTTTCTATAGCTTTTATTGCAATATTGGGAAGTTTTTTTCTGTTCAAGAAACACATGTAACTAAAAACTAAATCATTTTCTATGTTCAGGGTATAAAGCAAAGACTTTCCGACTCTTCTTTCTTTTACCAATCCTTCTTCCTTAAACTTTTTCAACGCTAGAGCAATTGCGTTATTGGAATTCTCATCAGACTTCTCTTTTATCTCTTTAATAGAATATTCTTTAAGGATATTTCTTGTGATCGGCTCAAACATTTTAAGCTGTTTTTCTGTTAACATTTTTATTACCAATTTTTAGGTCTATATTAACCAAAAATATGGTTCACATTAACCAATTATTTGGTATTTATAAATATTTCTATATGGGGCACATTGCGTTTCGCCCCCCCCCCCCGATAACATCAAGAAAAAAGGAAAATTATAAAAACCGAAAAGACGATGATAAGGAATGAAAAAGAGGCCGAAGAACTTTGTTAGAAGCAGGCTGAACAAGATTGTGATTTACTTCTTGATTTTGATAGGCTTAATAATCTTGATATTGTTCATTGCTTCACTTTCTGGTTTAAGAAAAGAAAATGTTGGTTTGTCGCCGGAAATTCAAAAAAATTATGAGTGTGATAAACCAATATGCGGTAGACTTAAGGCTTTGTCTCGAGGAGATTTTGATTTTGAAAAATCCGAAAGATTTAATAATTTTGAGGGAGCTAAGTAGTATGACTTACAATAAAAAAGGTCTGAACAGTGTTATCACTTCTGTGCTGTTAGTTGTAATAGTCACAATAGCAGTAGTTGTTTTTTGGACTTATTTTCAAGAAACTTTGATAAAAACAGGCGAAGACGTAAATTCTGGATTAGTCGGGTTTATTAAGAATTTGTTCGGAGAGCAAGCTGAGTCAACAACTTCGGGGGAGGGGCCTGTTCAAAAAACCCTAGAAGAAGGCGGAGGAGCTCTGACAGGAAGAGAAGAACAATTCCCAGTTGAGAGTGGGATGATTAGCAATAATTTAGCCTTGGCTGTTAATAAACAAAACAACAAAAATACTTATGTATTTAATGGTATGCTAATGATTGATGATAGTGGTCAGAGAGTTATACTCGGTAAAACGCCTAGTTCTTTACCAGCATCAAGTAACATGGTTGATGATCCTATTTTGTTTCTTAGAAAAAATGAAGAATTGAGAGCTAGACAGATAAGAAAACAAGGTTCTCAAGAAGAATCGGGTGTGGTAGCGGCACAACAAAGCGTAAATAGAATTGTTGTATCTGCGCCCGTTGGGAGCGGAACTTTAGAGCAACAAGCAAAACAACTTTTAGATACCCGTAAGGAAATAATAAATGTTGATACTATAAACTTAGTTAAGAAAATTGAATTTACATATGGTTCTTTAAATTATATTTTCTTTCAGCAAACGTATAATAACATTCCCGTATACAAAAGTGGAGTAGGCATGGCTAAAAAGAATGACAAATGGGTTTTAGTTACAAATAATTATCTTTCCAATATCGATTTAGATGCGACCCCTAAGATTACCAAAGTTGAAGCCGAGCAAAATGCAAGAAATTTATTTAATATAAATCAAAATAGTAAGTTTTTTAAATCTACAGAATTGATTGTTTATCCTTTGCCTATTGAAGACAAGACATCTTATTTTTTAACATATAAGGTTGAACTTCCAGAAATTAAGTTAAATGGACAACGTGTCGGTTTAACATTATTCTTTGATCAAAATAATAATTTGATAGACGCTAGAGACAGGTATATCTATGAAAGAGTAAGCGGAAATGTTAGTGGTATGATATATCCTGAGCATTTACAGCAAGAACAAGCAAACAGACCTTTCCCATATGAATTCTTTATATCTGAATCATGCGCATATGACGAGTGTGCATCTGATATAAATGGAAATTTTGATTTTGAGGTTGGCAGTGACAAAGATATAAATAGCCATTTAGCCGGCAGTTTTGTTAATGTCTCTAACGCTCAGCAAGAAAGTGCGACTTTTACTACTTCAATACCGCCTTATAGTTTTAATATAAATTGGGCCAATTATGATAATTCATATAAAAAAGAGGAATCTAATATGTATTATCATGTTAACTTAATTCATGATTTCTTTACAAGGGGAGGAGCATTTGATATCTATGCTTTAAATTATCAGATGCCTGCTACTGTAAATATTCCTGATACATGTAATGCTTATTATGATGGGTATAGTATTAATTTTTTTCAGGCAGGCGACGGATGCGAAAGTACCGCTTTGAGCAGCGATGTTATTTATCACGAATATACACATGCTGTTGTGGATAATGTTGTAACTATTGACTTTCCTTATTGGGGAGAAACAGGAAATATGAATGAGGCGTATGCCGATTATTATGCTTGTACTATAAATGATAACCCTTGTTTGTCTGAGAACTTCTTTTTTGGTCAGTGTTTGAGAAGCTGTGAAAATAGTCACAGATATCCTAATGATTATGATGATGAGCCCCATAGCGGATCCGAGATAATTTCTGGAGCTATTTGGGATATAAGAAAAGTTTTAGGTAAGGAGATAGCAGATAGTTATGCAATCATGGCTCTAAAGTTACAGCCGGAGACTTTTTCAGATTTATTGGAGAACTTTTTGATTGTTGATGATGACAATGGAAATTTGAGTGATGGAACCTCCAATATGGGAATAATTTGTGATGCATTTTTTACTAATCATGGCGTAAGCTCTAGTTATTGTTCTGGTCGCACAGAAAGGCCTATTTTTTATATTAATGCCCCAGAGCGCGGTGAGATAGTTAGTGGAGTAGTTGATTTAGTTGGTACAGCATATCCCTCAAGATACAATATCGATTTATCTGGAGATTTTTATTATGAGATACTTGGAGAGAGGTTTAATAATCCTGTTGTTGATGACATACTTTATTCTTTCGATACCTTTTTATTAGGTATAGATGGCCGCTATGATTTACAAATAAATGTGGTCGATGCTAAAAGCCCATATCCTTCATCTAGTTACCTACATCCGCTTATTATTAACAATATAGAACCGATATCTCCTTTAAATTATGATTCTTATGCGTCAGGGGATACTATAGAGATTAGAGCAAATGCTTTATTTGAGAATGCTGTTTCTTTTAGATTATATTATTATCCTCAAACTAATGTTGATGACACCAGAACCGAAGGTATTATATTGGAAAATAATGGAGTTTATACTGGCAATTCTTTATTGGGTTATTGGACGTTGCCTAATGTCAGCGAAGGCAGTTATTATTTCCTTGTAATAGAGATTTTTAGAAATGATGGTCAAAAAGTGAGCGACAGTTCTTATGTTTATGTTGATCCTAGACTTAAGAAAGGTTGGCCGGTTAGAGTTCAGGCGGAAAATGCAAGTGTACATGGAGAAAATATTTATTATTGGCTTGGTTTTCTTGAGCCAGCAGTAGGTAATGTGGGTGGTGATGAAAATGATGAAATTGTTGTTTATTCTGGTGGAGCTCCTCCGAAGGTAAGAATTTATGATATAAATGGAAATTTATTAAATAGCTTTGCTGTTGGAACTACTGAAGTTTATGGTGGTAATCTACATCATCCTTTATTGGCGGATCTTGATAATGATGGTTTAGATGAAATTATTGTTTATAATTTTGAAGACTCAGAGTTGTATGCTTTTAATTACGATGGTTCTTTATTGTGGAAAGTAAATTTACCTAAAGATTTTAAAGTTACTATGCTGGCTGCAGATTTGGATTTAGACAATAATTTTGAAATTGTGATTAAAGGCAATGATGTATGGGATAATGAAAGTTTGGTAATTTTAAGGAATGACGGTAGGTTATTTAGTCAGTGGAACCTTAGAGATTCTCATGCTTCTGGATCCATTGTTGGTTCTCCCGCAATTGGAAATTTTGATGAGGATCCGCTTTTGGAGATAGTAATTGCCGGCCCATACGGTGATCCTATAACAGGGAAAGGTTTTATTTCTATTTATAATATAGATGGCTCTGTATTAAATGGGTGGCCAATTGAATTGCCGAACTATCCTTTATCTTCGCCTGTTGTTGGAGATTTAAACAATGATGGAAGCTTAGAGGTAGTGATTGGATTGCTACATGGAGGCGGTTTATTTGCTTTTGATAAAGATGGAAATATTCTTCCAGGATGGCCGAGATATGTGGATTATGGTTTTTGGTCAACTCCTTCTTTATTTGATTTGGACGGAGACAGAGATTTGGAGATAGGTATTAGCTCGTTGGGACGTCCTTTCGAAACTTATATTTTAGATCATGAAGGAAATGTTTTGCAAGGATGGCCGAAATATAAAGCATGGAATGATTATTATTCTTCTGAGTTTGGAAGCGTAAATAATGGCGACTTTGGATTGGTAACTACTGCTGGTAGTAGCATTTACTCCGGAGGTGTTTATGCATGGGATGTAAACGGTAATTTATTGGGTGGCTATCCGTTATATGCTGAAGTTGATGCACAAGCGCCTGCTATAATTCAAGATTTAGATAAAGACGGAAATGTTGAAATTATTGCTAGTTCGGATTGGGATTTTGATATTACTAATCAGAAAGATAAACTTAGAGGGTCGGTATATGTTTGGAATAGCGAAAGCAATCTTAATGAAAATAAACAAGAATGGCCAAGATTCCATCATGATAAACAATTAAGCGGATGTTATAATTGCTCTATAAACATAACAGAGTCATTTTTATTCTGTGGAAACGGTATTGTTGAATCGGGGGAGGAATGTGATGATGGAAATCTAATTAACGGGGATGGTTGCTCTTCAAGTTGTAGACCACAATGTTATTTTATAAATGCAAGTTGGAATAGGCAGTTTGCGTTAGAAGGAGAAACTGTGGATTTAATTGCTGAAGGTAATGAACTATGTATTGGTAAGAGTGTATCCTTTGAAGTGTGGAAGAACCTTTCTTGGGATGAACTGGCTTTAGAGCAACCTGATTTAGCTGTATTCGGAACTGATAGGTTTGCCAACTCTACTTGGGTAGTTGAGGATAGTGGCAATGAATTCTATTTTATAGCCAAATTAGCTGAGGATTCAACTGTAAATAAACAAAGTGGGCTTTTGTTTACTAGCTTTCCTATTGATGTTTATGGTTATATTAACACACGGCAAGCAATTGTAAATGAGCAGAATAACATAGAAGCAACAATATCCAATGAGGGTTTTCAAACAGCGACTAATGTAAATGCTAAATTTTATACTCTTGATAGAGAGTGGAATGGAACTGATTATGTAGAAACTAACTTGCAATTAATTGATGAAGTGCTTATTGGAAGTTTAGCTTCCAATACGCGGAAAGACATTAATTTTACATGGACACCAACTGAAAGAGGTTATCAAAATGTTAAATTAGTCTTAGATGCTCCTGGAGATGGAAATCTAGAGAATAATGTTTATAATACAAATATAAATGTTGTTGTAAATGCTCCTGATGTTTATGGTTATATTAACA
>JACPHA010000011.1 GCA_016188825.1 Candidatus Pacearchaeota archaeon
CATTTATGTTAATGTTTCTGTCACAGAAACAAACGAAGTAAACATTACATTTACTTTGTATAATTCAACATCTTCTTATAATGTAACAACATTCACGACAGCACAGAGGACAATAAACTGGACAGGATTAGCAGACGGATTATATACATTTAACGCAACGGTCACGGATTTTGCTAATAATAGAAATACAACCACAAGCAGAACAGTCAGGGTTGATACGACAGTTCCGAGTTCAATAGCATTTGCATCTCCAACAAATGCTAGTGGCACAAATCTATCAATTTCTTTAATAAAATACAATGTAACTGCAACCGATAATGGTGTTATAGGGACGATAATTGTAAGGTTATTTAACTCGACAAGAAATCAGATAAATTCAAGTACATCATCAACATCACCTTTGTCAGGAAACTTTTCAGGTTTAAGTGACGGAACATATTATATAAATGCAACTGTAAATGATACTTCTGGAAATGTAAATTCAACAATTGATACAAGAACGATTGTTTTGGATACAACCGCACCGAGCATAACTTTGACAAAGGAAAGTTCTACTACCACCTCGTTGACGATAGCGGTTTCTATTACAGAAAGCGGAAGCAGCGTTAGTAGTTGTTCCGTGACTAGAAGTAACGGCAACCCTTCTATTACGGGCTCTGGAAATAGTTGGACAGTAACAGAAAGCAGTTTGAGTGCAGGGATAAGTTATACATATGATGTTAGTTGTACAGATTATGCAGGCAATAGCGGTTCAAAGAGCGGTTCATTTACGACAGATAGCTCAACCGGCGGTTCTGGCGGTGGTGGCGGGGGCGGTGGAGGAAGTTCTACAACAAGCTACACTACAACATATGCAGAAGACAGCTTTCCTCTTAATTCAATCAGTGCAGGAGTTTCAAAATCTTTGGGAGCGCGGGAGAGAGTTAAGCTTAATGTTTTAGGAACGACACATTATGTTGGAGTTCCTAGCGGAGGGATAGTTAACAATAAAGTTACGGTGGAAGTAACAAGCACGCCAGAGAGGGCAACTTTAGGTGTTGGAGAGACAGCCAAATTTGATCTTGATAACAATGGATATTATGATTTAAGTATTGGAGTGAAGACGATATTTAATAATAAAGCTGATCTTGTAATAACGGCTCTTAATGAGAAGATACAAGTTCAACAACCACCAGTGCAACAACCAACAACGCAAGAAACACAAGAACAAGAAGGACCGCAATTGGCTCCTGAAAGTGCAAGTGCGGGAAAGTTAGGAAAAGTTATTTTAGTTATTTCAATATTAATTGCGGTGTGTATATTAATTGCTATAATTTTGTACTTCAGGATAAAGAATAAGGAGAAAAAAGCTTTTTAGTTATTATTGATTTTTTGTTTGTGCAATATTTTATATTATAGAGAGTTTTGACAAACCCTAAAAATCTTCAAAACTCTCTAAGAAGAACTTTGAAAAAATCAGAAAAATAGAGGTTATTCAAAGTCCTCTATAGAATTTGACGATTTCGGCACCAACTTTTTAATAAATTATTAATAATAACCATTATAACTATAATAAATAAGGTTTTTAGGAATTAATAATTGCATGCAATCTAAAATGCTTTTTTAAGGCGTATTAGCGCATTATTTTTTGTTTTAATGATTTTTTGGTGCTAATTATGGTCAATCACCTAGAATTTTATTAATAGCAGATTTTTGTTATACTAAACTAATTAAAGTGATATAGGGTAATGGTAAGATTATTTTAATCTTTAATTACTCTAATTAATGACTAGCTTAAAAATTATCGTCGGAAAAATTAAAAAATAACAGCGAAATATTTAAATACTATTTAATTTATTGTAGGACATGAATAAATGGTTAGAATTATTGGTGGGATTGGTTTTGGTGATTGCTCCAATTTTTGTTGCATTTTATTCAGCAGATTGGTTTGGAGCCGCATGGGATTTTTGGAAACCGGCCGGAGAATTTTTTAAAGGTGGTTTATTCTGGTTTTTATTGATGATTGGAGTTTTGTTCATACTTCTTGGTATTTCTGATATGAAAGGTTAGTTTTTTATTTACATTGATCCATTGAAGTTAAATAGTACCGATTTTAAATTATAAGTGCGGTTTGACATTAGTTAATTTTTATTGAGATATTTCCTTGGAGTTATAGATTTATTTAATATTATCTTTTAAATGGGGGATGATTTAAATAACTTCAATCAAAATTGAAGTTATGGTTTGATTTATATAGTTGTTTTTTCTTTATTAAATATGGCACAAAATTCGATTATGGTTGAGCTTGAAGATCCGAGGGCAGAAGTTATAGCTGAAGTTTTAACAAATAAAACCGCTAAAAAAATTTTGGGCTTGCTTTCTGAAAGAGAAATGAGCGGAAGCGAGATCGCCAATGAATTAGGAGTTCCCATTAATACAATCAGTTATAACATGAAGAAGCTGATTGATTCCGGAATTGCGGAAAAGACAAACAAAATTTTGTGGAGTGTTAAAGGAAGGAAAATGGATATTTACAGAATTGTTAATAAGAGGATTGTTATTTCGCCGCGCCAGAGATTTAAGGGAATTTTGCCTGCTTTAATTGGAAGTGTTTTAGTTGCTTTTGGATTGAAAATTTGGAGCGATGCGAGAAGTGTTGGAGTTGCAAAAAGGCAAATTGAAGTGACTAGTGATATTTTAGCGCAGCGAGCAGGAGAATTTGCAGCAGAAACAGCAACAAAGGGACAGAGTATTTTAGATTTATTTTTAATAAATGAAAATATATGGATTTGGTTTTTGATTGGAGCTTTGACGGGGCTTACTATTTTTATTGTTTGGAATTTCTGGAGTTGGGGGAGAAAATGACGGGAAAAATTAGAAGAGTTCAAATGAATTTGAAGTTATCAGATAATTTAAATAGAAAGAGGTTTTTAGAGTGATATGAACAAGAAAATAAATGCAGTGTTTATTGGATTGATATTGGCAGAAGTAATTATTCTTGGATTCATTTATACTTTTCAAGATAGTTCTTGGTTTAATTATTATTTTGATAGAACATGGGGCAACTGTCAGTTACGTACTTTTTTTGATCCTTTCGGTTGGGATAATTGTAAAGGTGATGCATGTCCTCTTATATGCTACCATTCTCTATCATCTTCTTTTTATATAATTGCAGATTTATTGATTTTGACTTCAATTGCTTATTTAGTGATTATGATTTATAGTTTTGTTAGGAGGAGAAAATGAAAAGCGGAAAAGGAAATTTAATCGCCGCAGTTCTAATTTTAGTTTTGGTAATTTGGGGAATTGTATTTTTTGTTAATATTTTTTATCCTGAAATTATAGTAAGTGAAGAAGGAGGTTTGAAAAATTTTGGTTCTGTTGAAGAGCTTAAAGGATTTTTGAAGGAAAATTCAGGAACAGAGGGATATGGTTATTATGGTGCTGGAATAGCAAAGGCTACGGCTGATGTTGGCGCACCGCAAGCAGCTTTGGAGAGCTCGGATTCTGCTGTCAGCGAGGGACAAAGAGCAAGTGATTATTCGCAGACAAACATACAAGTTGAAGGAGTTGACGAGCCGGATATTGTTAAGAATGATGGAAAATATATTTATACAGCCTCAAGAAATAAAGTTATAATTGTTGGCGCTTTTCCTGCTGAAGAAATGCAAATTGTGAGCGAACTGAATTTTAGCGAAAATGTAAGGAATATTTTTATTAACGAAGATAAATTAATAGTTTTTATTGAGAGTTATAATTATATAACAAGAGAAATTCCATGCGAGATTGGAATTTTAGAGGCAGAAAGAGCGATAGAAGTTGATTCTGATTCTGCTCTTCCGGGACCAAAGGGCATAATTGCTCCTGTACCGATTCCAGAACCAAGTTGTGGAGGATATAACGAGCCGAAAACACCAGCGTATATATATGATATTTCTGACAGGGAAAATCCTGAAAAAGAAAGTGAGATTGTTGTTGATGGTAATTACATAGATGCAAGGATGATTGATAATTATGTTTATTTGATTTCAAACAAATGGATTAATTTGTATGGCTTTAATTTGCCCAGCTATAGTATTAATGGTGTCGCAAGCAAAGTTGCTCCTGAGGAAATTTATTATTTTGACAGCCCAGATGATAGTTATGTATTTACTTCTGTTTCAGCGATTGATATTGAAAGTGGGGAGTTGAATAAGAAGGTATTTTTGATAGGCTCGACAAACACGATTTATGTTTCAGAAGATAATATTTATTTGACAGCGATGAAAAGATTGAGCCAAAGAGATCATCTGGAAAAATATGTTAATGTTTTAGTAAATGTTTTGCCTGCTGATGAAGAAGAAAAAATTAGAGAAATAGAAAATTCGGATAAATATACTGGAGAGAAGTTGAGAGAAATGAATAGAGTTTTGAGCAAGTATATTGATTCTCTTGATGTTGAGGAAAGGTCTGAATTTGCTGAAAGGTTTGAAGAAGAGATGAATAAATTTTATGAAGAGATTTATAGAGAGAGTGAGAAGACGGTTATACACAAGATTAATGTTGAAGAATTGGATATTGATTATGTTGCAGAAGGCGAAGTTAACGGAAGAGTTTTGAATCAGTTTTCAATGGACGAGTTTAAGGGAACATTTAGAATTACTACGACAACTGGAGAGGTTTGGGGTTGGAGAGGAGAAACAGGAAAAAGTCAGAATCACTTATATGTTTTAGATTCTGATATGAATGTAATTGGAAAAGTTGAGGGTTTGGCAGAGGGAGAGAGAATTTATTCAACAAGATTTATTGGAGAGAGAGCATATATTGTTACGTTTAAGAAAATTGATCCTTTGTTTGTTATTGATTTAAGCAATCCAGAAGAACCGAAGGTTTTGGGATATTTGAAAATAACAGGATACAGCGATTATTTGCATCCTTATGACGAGAATCATATTATTGGGATTGGAAAAGAAACAAGAGGAGGAAATGAGCAGTTTTCTTGGTATCAAGGTTTAAAAATATCACTGTTTGATGTTAGTGATTTTGAGAATCCGAAAGAAGTGGCGAAGATTGAGATCGGAGACAGGGGGACAGACAGTTATGCTTTGCAAGACCATAAGGCATTTTTATTTGACAAGGAAAGGAATTTATTGGTAATACCGATAGCATTAGCTGAAATAAATAAGAGTTTCTATGAGAAAAATTATAAGGAAATTCCTGATTGGGCTTATGGAGAAATTGTCTGGCAGGGAGCTTATGTTTTTGATATTGATTTAGAAGAGATTGACGTTAGGGGAAAGATAACTCATTTTGATAATGAAACAGAAGCAAGATATTTTGGGTATTGGGGCAAGGATAGTATTAAGAGGGCCTTGTACATGGATGATGTTTTGTATACGATTTCTGAAGGCAAGGTAAAAGCAAATGAGCTTAATGAGTTAAATGAAATTAAAGAAGTTGAATTGCCAATTAAGAACGATTATTTTGGGCCGATTTATTATGCAGAAGGAGTTGTTGCCAAAAGAGTTTAAAGAAAATTTTTGAGATTGAGATTTATTTTTAACATATATGCGATTAAGAGAAGTTCGCCGCAGGTGAATTTTGGGAAATTTCGTAGGAATTTCCCTGTTAATCACTGTTAGGCGTCCTGAACGAAGTGAAAGCCCGCAGGGCGTGGTGCGACTGAAAGGAGCAAGTAGCGATGGTACAATTTTTAAGGGCGGGGGAAGGCGGTGCAATTATTGTTATTTAATTTGTTTTATAAAAATCAGAGAAATTATCCCAGTTAAAGCTAATTGAATCAAAGGACTTATTCCGATTCCAAAAAGAGTTGGCATTGCCGCAGTATATTCCCATCTTCCCAAATTTAAATTTATTATTTCGATAAAAATTGCAGCAATAAGACCTAAAAAAACAACCGCGAAATAATCAAATTTACTTGGATTTTTTGTCCAATTAGGATTTTTGTTTTTTAGCGAGACAATCATAAAAATACCAAGGATGATAAGCATATCAATTAAAGAAGCAATAATTAAATGAAAGTATTTTGGAATTTCAGATAAATCAATATATAAGGAATGATGCGAAAATTCCCAGATAATATTTAAAATTAAAGCAATAAATCCGACAATAAAAAATCTTTTTTTGGTAATCATAATGCTGGGTGATATCTTTTTGTTTAAAGAGTTATCGTAAAGCACTGCCTTCGGATGGAGTTGGATATAAGCCATCGTTATTGCTGATCGCTACCCATCAAGATAATTTTTTATACTTTATAGGACTAATTATCTTGATGGAAGAAACAATGAAGAAAGTAGAAATTTCGTTGAATCCTCTTTTTTAGATAATTTTTAACTATGGGTTCTATAAGCTAAGAATATGAATTATCATATACCCTGTAATTCAAGACAACTATGATTTGATTGTAATTAAATAATAAATTACAAAAATACCGAGGATTATGAGCAGGATGATTATCAGGAGCCATATCCATGCGCCCACGCCCTTTTTTTCTGTTTCTATGTTTTCGACAGCCATTTTATTATTTTACATGTGTAAAACTGTTTATAATTGTTGCTGTAATGCTGTTTTATTTAAAAAGGTGATTTTATATACTATCTTTTTATTTAATTTTTATGTTGACAGAAAAACAAATTAATGAAATAAAGGAGCATCTTGAAAGAGCGCAGAATCCAGTTTTTTATTATGACAATGATGCAGACGGATTGTGCAGTTTTGTTATTTTGAGAAAGTTTATCGGGAGGGGAAAAGGTGTGGCAATAAGAAGTTTTCCTGACTTGAATGCAAGTTATGCCAAGAAAGCGCAGGAGCTGAATGCAGACTATATTTTTATTTTAGACAAGCCCGTTTTATCAAAAGAATTTGTTGAGGAGATTTTAAAATTAGGACTGCCGTTAGTTTGGATAGATCATCACGACGTTAAAAATGATTTTGAGGGAAATGATAATTTTTTCATTTATAACCCTGCTAAGAACACCGGAAAAGATAAAAGTGAAGAACCAGTTACTTACTTATGCTACAAAATAATTCAAAGGAAAGAAGATGTGTGGTTGGCAATTGTAGGATGCATTGCTGATCATTATCTTCCAGAGTTTTTTTCTGAGTTTAAAGAAAGATATCCTGAACTTTGGGGAGATGTTAAAGATCCTTTTGATGCCTATTACAAAACAGAGATAGGGAGAATTGCCCAAGGCTTAAATTTTGGATTGAAAGATTCTACGACACATATTGTTAAACTGCAGAATTTTTTAATTTCGTGCAAAACCCCCCGAGAGGTTTTTTTAGAGACATCTGCAAATTACACGTTCAGGGAAAAATACCGGGAAGTAAAAAAGAAATATGACGCATTGGTGGAAAAGGCAAAGAAAAATGTTCGGGACAAATTAATCTTTTTTGAATATGCGGGAGATTTGAGCATAAGTTCGGACATTGCAAACCAGCTAAGTTATTTTTATCCCAATAAATATGTTGTTGTTGTTTATAAGAAAGGAAACGTTGCTAATATTTCTATGAGGGGGAAAAATGTTAGAGAAATTTTGGATAAAGTCTTGAAAGAAGTTGAGGGAAGCGGCGGGGGACATGAGAATGCTGTTGGAGCGAGAATAAGCACGCAGTATTTAGAAAAGTTTAAGGAGTTGTTGGAGAGGGAAATTAAAGATGAAAAAAATTAGGGGAGTTAAACTTCATGTTTATGGAAGAGTTCAGGGAGTTAATTTTAGGAACAATGTTAAGAGATTTTGCGATGACGGGAACATTAAGGGAAGAGTAATGAACAAGGAAGATGGTAGCGTTTTGATAATTGCACAGGCCAATCGGGAAAAATTGGAGGAATTAGAAAAATGGATTAAAAGCAGTCCAGGATTTTCAAGAATTGATGAAGTAAGGATAGAGGAAAAGGGAATAAATAAGTATTGTGATTTTAGAATTGTGAGAGAGGAGCTCTATTGGAAGGATAAGGAAAAGGCTTTTATTAATTTAATTCGGAAGCTTTAAAAAACCTTTTTTTTTAGTTTTCTTATGGATAGGAAAATACCGATACACGTTGCTATAATTCCTGACGGAAACAGAAGATGGGCGAAGGAAAAGGGATTTGAAGGAACTAAGGGGCACGAGGTATCGACAGGAAAAGACAGAACCATTGCTTTGTTTGAAGAAGCAAGAAAATTAGGAGTGAAATACGTGTCAATTTGGGGCTTTTCGACTGAGAATTGGAATAGGTCAGATATGGAGAAGAGATTTCTTTTTAAGCTTATTAAAGATTGGATGGAAGGCTTGAGAGATTATGCTCATGATAGTAAAATTCGGTTTAGACATTTGGGAAGAAAAGACAGGCTACCTAAACCGTTGGTCGATGCAATTGTTAAATTTGAGAGAGAAACTGAAAAATACAGCGATTTTAATTTTCAATTGTGTTTGGATTACGGTGGGAGGGACGAAATCGTCAGAGCTATGCAGAAGATTATTAGAGAGGGGGGAAAAGAACCGGGCGAGGAGGAGTTTTTTAAATATTTAGATACAAAGGAAATTCCAGATCCTGATATGGTTATAAGAACAGGAGGAGAAAAAAGGCTTTCTGGATTTATGTCATTTCAATCTGCTTACGCAGAGCTTTATTTTACGGAGGTTTATTTTCCTGATTTTGGGCCTGCAGAATTAAGAAAAGCAGTTGAGGAATTTTCCAGAAGGGCTAGAAGATTTGGGGGAGATTGATTGGAGATGTCAAGATTTGCTTAATCTACAAATTTTTATTGTTCGAATGAGAAAAAACATAATAAACCGAATTTCCCGTAACAAAATAATCATCGATAGTACTTGTGATGACGACTAATACTAATCAATTGAAACATTAATGCGGATTTCTGCTAATCACCAACATTTATATATTATCCAAAAGAAATTTTTGTATGGAAAAGGAAAAAATAGCAAGGGAGAATTTATTGAGGAGAAGCGAAGAAATTGATGGAATTGCAATAAAAGGATACGATTTTGATAACGGTATTGATTATAAAAAAATTTTGCAGAGTTTTTCCAGCACCGGTTTTCAGGCATCGCATTTCGGCAGGGCAATTGATATTGTAAACAGGATGATAAATGAAAAGGCATTTATATTTTTGGGATATACTTCTAACATGGTTTCTTCTGGATTGAGAGATATTTTTAGGTGGCTTGTAAAGCATAAGAAGGTTGATGTGGTTGTCACGACTGCAGGAGGTATTGAAGAGGACATAATAAAATGCTTGGGAGACTTTTATTTGGGAGATTTTAGAGCAGACGGAAAAGAATTGAGGAAAAAAGGAATAAACAGAATCGGAAATATTTATGCGCCCAACAACAGGTATGTTGAGTTTGAGAAATTTGTTCAGCCGATTTTGGAAGAGATTTGGAAAGAGCAGAAGAAAACTGGAAAAATATTTAGCGCGGGGGATTTGATATGGAAATTAGGGGAAAAGATAAATAATGAAAAAAGTATTTGTTATTGGGCTTGGAAAAATAAAATAAGGATTCATTGTCCAGCGATCACCGACGGGGCTTTGGGAGACAATATTTATTTTGCGCAGTCTAAGCATGAAGATTTCGTTTTGGATATAGTCAAGGATAGTGTTGAATTTAACAATACGACAATTGGATTAAAAAAATCTGGAGTTATTATACTTGGCGCGGGGATTGTGAAGCACACGGTTTTAAATGCAAACATGCTGAGAAATGGTGCAGATTATGCGGTTTATATAAACAATTCGGAAGAATTTGACGGTAGCGACGCCGGAGCGCTACCGGAAGAGGCAGTTTCTTGGGGAAAGATATTAGGCAGTGCAGAGACTGTAAAGGTTTTTGGGGACGCGACAATTATTTTTCCTTTGTTGGTAGCAGAGAGTTTTTCGTCGATAAAAAAATAGCAGGGAAAAAGCTTAAAAAGTAAAATAAATATTATTTATTAAGTCTTAGTTATAGGAAATGAAAAAAGAAGAACCCGAACCCTGGGGGCAGTTAACTGCTATTGATCTGCATCATTGTGATAAAGAATTATTGCTTAATGAGAATAAGCTCTCAAAGTTTTCTCTGGCACTTTGCAAAAAAATTGGTATGAAGCCGCATGGCAAGCCGATAGTAGACAGATTTGGGAAGGATAATTTATATGGATATTCCATGATGCAATTTATTGAGACTTCGACGATAACTGTTCATTTAGATGACAATGGAAACAGAGCATTTATTGATGTGTTCAGCTGCAAGAAATTCGACGAGAAAATAGCTATTGATTTCGCAAAGGAATTTTTCAAGGCAAATAAGGCAAAGCATCAGACGCTGTATAGAGGGTGTTGAGTTGACAATTTTGAGGAAGAGGTTTAGAGGAGTTTTTTTGCCGTTTTTGAGAATATCATTTATATTCGCCCCCGACAACAATCGTGAGGAGAGAAAAGAATAAGAATTTAACTCGGTTTGCGTTGAAAACGTTTGGGATTGACAAATTTTGAAAACAGTATAATTTAAATATTTGATAAATTTTAGACTGTCTGAAAAAGAATATTGGGTTTCCTAGGGAGAAAATAGTTAGAATGTTGAAGGAGTAAAAAATAAAAAAAGCGGGAATTTTTGGTAGCTATGCTCGTGGAGAACAAAAGAAAGATAGTGATATTGACATACTTATAGAAGTTCCAAAAAAATTTAGTTTACTTGATTTAATTGCTCTTGAAAGGCAACTGAAAATAGTTTTGAGAAGAAAGGTGGATTTATTAACTTATAGAGACATTAGTCCGCTTCTAAAAAAGATTATTTTAGATGAAGAGGTTCGAATAATATGATTCAAGAATCTTTAATATTCTTAAAACACGTTTTAGAAGCGATAGAAACCGCGGCAAAACGAAACATTTATAAATCTGTGTTACATTAATATAACATATAATTAAATGTATGTTATTTATAGATGACATAAATATGGTATAAAATGAATAGAGAGATAGTTCAGAATTATATTAGAAAAGCGAATCCTTGGTGGCATGAGGGGAAAGAGTTTGAAATGGGTGTAAAGTACAAAGAAAGGGAGACATATAACGAAATTATGAAGTTTTTTTCAGCAAGGCAAGTAATCGCTCTGACTGGTTTAAGAAGGGTTGGAAAAACCACTATTATGGTTAAAATTATAAAACAAGCTCTGGAAAAAAAAACAAAAAAGGAAAATATTTTTTATTTTTCTTTCGATGAGTTTTCTGAAATCAGGATAATGGATTTGGCAGAGATATATGAGAATATTTTCGGAAAAATACGAAAATCAGATAAGTATTTTATGTTCTTCGATGAAATTCAGAAAGTAAAAAACTGGAGTGAACAACTGAAGGTTGTTTATGACTTGTATCCAAATATAAAATTTGTAATCTCCGGCTCGGAATCTTTGTTCATTAGAAAAAAATCAAGAGAGAGTTTAGCCGGAAGAATTTATGAGTTCAAAATAAGTCCGCTTAGTTTTGCAGAATTTTTGGAATTTAAGGACGTGAAAGTCAGGAACATTTTCTTGCAGAAGGAAGAAATAATGAGCGGCTTTAAACAATTTTTAATGATTAACGGCTTTCCTGAGATAGTCAATTCCAATGCTGAGGAAGCAAAAAGGTATATAAAAGAGGGAATCATAGAAAAAATCCTTTACAGAGACTTGGTTGAGGTTTTTGATGTTAAAAATCCAGCCCTAATAAAATCAATTTTTAATGTAATATACAACGAACCAGGGCAAATAATAGAAATTCAAGAATTGTCAAAGGAACTTGGAGTTTCTAGACAAACTTTATCCATATATTTAGAATATTTAGAGGAATCTTTTTTAATAAAAAAACTTTATAATTTTTCGAAAAATGCAAGAAAAACAGAGAGAAGATTGAAAAGATATTATTCTAGTTTAATTAATCCCTTATTGATAGAGTCCAATTTTTCTAAAGTATTTGAGCAATTTTTAGTGATACAATTAGACGCAGAGTTTTTTTGGAGAGATGTATTCAAAAACGAGGTTGATATTGTTAAAACAGATATTTTGACTGCAATTGAAGTTAAATCTGGGGAAATAAAAATGAGAGATTTAGAATCTTTAAAAAGATTTATAGAAAAGTTTAAGCCAAAAAAAGCCTGCGTTTTGTCATATGATATTGAGAAGGAAATAGAGAAAATCAAGATAATTCCTTTTTATAAGTATCTTTTAGGCAAACATTAAGTTCGTTCAGTTATGGAAATGGTTGTTGTGATTGCTAATTTCGCCCCCCTCCCCGAAATAACAAGAATAACAGGAAGAAATAAAAAGCAAGAAAACGATAGTAAGGAATGAAAAAAGAGGTTAATTATTTTTTTGTAGTTGTTCTGACAGCGTTGGTTGTTTTGGTTTTAGTTGGGAGTTATGGTTACTTTATAACTAATTCTAAAGATGAGAGTTTTTTTCTTTCGCCTGTTTTGAAGAGGTTTGTCAGGGGCGATTTTTTGATGGTTTAGGAATGTTTTTATAGGATTTTTGTTTTTAGTTAGCATGAATGAAATTCAAGGCATGATTGGTTTGGAGATACATGTTTATTTAATTACGAGAGAAAAATTGTTTTGCAGATGCAAGGCAGTGAGGGAAAAGGGTTTGAGGGCAAACAGTTATATCTGCCCGATATGCACAGGAATGCCTGGAGCAAAACCGATGCTGCCGAATAAGACAGCAGTTGAAAAGGCAGTTCAAGTTGGATTGATGTTAAACTGCAGGATAAATAAGAAATTGGTTTGGCAGAGGAAACATTATGACTGGCCTGATTTGCCAAAGGGTTTTCAAAGCACATTGTCTGGAGCAAGGGCATTTCCCGTAGGACTGAATGGAGAATTTTTTGGAATCATAGTGAGAAGCGTACATTTAGAGGAAGATCCTGCTGCATGGGATCCTGAAACAGGAAGGGTTGATTATAATAGGTCCGGATTTCCTCTAATTGAAATTATTACAGAGCCTGATTTTTCAACTTCAGAAGAAGTTATTGATTGGCTGAAGAAGTTATTTCACAATTTAGATTATTTAAGAGCGGTTGCCTCTGATGCTGGCTTGAAAGCAGATGTTAATGTCAACTTGCCTAAAAAGACAGAGAGAGTCGAGGTTAAGAATGTTAATTCTATTGAAAATATCGGGAAAGCTATTGATTATGAATTGGAGAGGCAGTTTAAAGAGGGAAGTGAGAGAGAGACTAGGAGATTTGACGAGGCTAAGGAAAAGACATTTAAGATGAGAGAGAAGGAAGAGGAGCAAGATTATAGGTTTATCTCTGATCCTGATTTGCAGCCGATAATTCTTGATGATAACTTTATTTCTGAAATGAAGAAATTAATTCCAGAGTCTCCAGAGAAGAAGCTTGAGAAGCTGATTAGAAAATATAAAATAGGAAAGGCAGATGCAGAAGTGCTTGCTAAGAATTTGGATATTGTTGAATTTTTTGAAAAGGTTGCTGAAAAAGTAGAGCCGAAATTTGCTTTGTATTGGGTAACTGTTGAGCTGTTGAGGCATTTGAATTATAATAAGAAAAAATTATCAGGGCTTGACATAAAAGTTGAGCATTTTGTTGAGCTTTTGAATTTTGTCAAGAGTGGAAAAATCACAGAGCTACAAGGAAAAGAAATTTTGAATAAGTTTTATCCTAAGAGTTTTTCACCAAGGGGAATTGAAGGAAAGATAAGCAGTTCAAGCGAGCTGGAAAAAGTCTGCAGAGAAATTATGAAAAAGAACAAGGAAGCAGTTGAGAAATATAAGGAAGGCGATATTAAGGTATTAAACTTTTTGATTGGAGAGGTTATGAAGAAAACGCAGAAGAGGGCTGATTTTAGGGTTGTTAAGGAGATACTTGAGAGATTGATGAAGTAAACATATGTTTTTTGGAGTAACAATGTTTATAAGATACTAAATTTGCTAAATTTTATGGGAAGAAATTTATTGTTGATAAGCAATTCCACTCTTCATGGCAGCGGTTATTTAGATCATTGTGAATCTGAGATAAAAAGTTTTCTTAATGACAAAGATGTTGAAAGTGTTCTTTTCATTCCTTATGCTAGACCTAGTGGAAAAACTTATGATGAATATACAGGAATTGCTAAGGAAAGGTTTCAAAGAATGGGTTTTGATTTAGTCGGGATTCAAGAACGCGTTGATTCAGATGATGCTGTTAGAAATGCAGAAGCAATATTTATCGGCGGAGGTAATACTTTTGTTCTTCTTGATTCATTATATGGAGTAGATATTATACCTATAATTAAAGCAAGAGTTAGAAATGGAATGCCATATATTGGAACAAGTGCTGGAGCAAATGTTGCTGGAAGAACGATAATGACTACAAACGATATGCCCATTATTTATCCTCCTTGTTTTGACGCAATGGGTTTGATTCCATTTAATATAAATCCTCATTATATAGATTCTGATCCTAATTCTAAACATATGGGAGAAACGAGAGAAACGAGAATAAGAGAGTATCATGTTTTCAATGATAACACTGTTGTTGGATTGAGAGAGGGAGCAATGTTGCATGTTAAAAATAATGAAGCAACTCTTAAGGGTAGTACTGGCGCAAGAATATTCAGAAAAGGAAAAGAACCAACAGAATACCGGCCAGGAGAATCTTTGGATTTCTTGTTGACAAACTGACTTGAGCAAAAAATTATTAAATATATACTTTTTAGAAGTTTTATGAGAGAATTTAGAAACAAAGCAGATGCGAGAGAAGGCAGGGAACCAGATGCGGATTTTGAGTTGTTTTACAAACTGTCAAGTTTGTATAATGCAATGACTTTTTCAGTGGTTGCACCCGTTGTTGTTGAATCCGGATTGGCTATTAAAAAAAAGGTTTCAAGAAATTCTTCTTTTGGTTATATTTTTTATGATTGCTTAGATGACGAAGAGAGAGGTTTGGAGATAGTAAGAGGAAGAAAAATTGCCGAAAGAGATGTTCAAGAACATTTCATATTATGTGAAAAAATTAATGGGGTTTTTTATGAGATTAAGGACAGGGCTAACGAAAATAATAGAGAGGAAGTTACGGATTTAAGTAGAAAATTAGGAGAGGAGGTTATGAAATATGCTAAATTAGTTTTAAATCATGGAGAAACACTCGGAGACGAAAAAGCATTTTTGTTATATCCTGTTTGTGTCGTAGGACATTATTTTTTTGTGAAGGGTTATAATGTCAAGCGAGAGAAAAAATTTAACGAGGAAGGAAGTTTTCAAGGCTTACAAGAAGAAGTTAGAGATATTTTCTCTGTTTTAGACAGTTTTGTTTCAGGCAAAGGTGAAGTAGCGAGAGTTGAGATAAATGATTCTGATTTGGAAGACAGAAATTCTTCTCTTGAACAATTATTAGATATAAACAGAGGACTATGGGAAAGAATTAAATGATTTTACTTGAGTTGTTGAATTAGCAAAGTTTATAATTTTGTTTTTTGATATAGACTAATGGTAACTCTTCCCGTTATTGGCTCTTTTTTAGAAGCTGCCGGAATGATTATTGAGAAAAAAATTTTGGGAAAGAGGAATATTAATTTTAAAAATTATACGGTTTATGAATTTTTGGCAATCTTGGTTGTGATGCTCCCCATTATTTATTTTTTTTGGAGGATTGATAAGGAGGCTTTTATTTTTGGAAAACTTGCAGTTTTTATTTTGGTTGTTATTTTTTCTGTAATGGCAAATTTATTGATTTTTTATTCTTTGAAGAGAGAACATATCACAGAATTTGAGCCTGTTTGGTTGATGCAGCCATTTTTTACAATAATTCTTGCATTTATTTTTTATGAGAGCGAGAGAAATTTTTTTGGATTAGGACTTGCTTTGACGGCGAGCATTACGCTTGTTGCGAGCCATGTGAAGAAGCATCATTTTACTTTTGATAGATATATTCTCGCAGCTTTTTTAGGAAGTTTTTGTTTTTCTGTCGAGCTTGTCCTTTCGAGACTAATTCTTGATTATTATTCTCCGTTCAGCTTGTATTTTTTACGGAGTTCATTTATTTTTTTAATAACATTTATAATTTTCAGACCGAGCTTTAAGCCTGTAATCAGAGAAAAGAAAATTGGTGCGATGATTTTATTTGTCGGTTTGATTTGGGTTTTTTACAGAGTAATTATTTATTATGGTTATCTTGCTTTTGGGATTATTTTTACAACAACCATTTTTATACTTTCACCGGTTTTTATTTTTTTATTTGCAACTTTTTACCTGAAAGAGAAACCAACTTTAAGGTACATAATTTCAACTTTGATAATGGTAATCTGCGTTGTTCTGGCTATTTTGCTTAGATGACGTGGGAAAAGATTTATTAGCTTATTTTAGTCATTTCTTTTGTCAGGCTCGTAAGTTAATGGATAGACTTCCCGGCTTCGGACCGGGCAATGGGGGTTCGATTCCCCCCGAGCCTATTTTTTAAGAGATAGATTTAATAAAGTTATTTATTTTATAGAGAAATGAAAAATAAGGAAAATAAGGGCAGAGATGGGAAGGGAATAACTGCTGAAAAAGACGATTTTTCAAAATGGTTTGCCGAATTAATAATAAAAGCAGAGCTTGCGGATTATACTGCTGTTTCCGGAACGATTGTTTTTAGGCCAGCCTCTTATGCAATATGGGAGAAAATTAAGGAAGAGATTGACAAGAGATTTAAAAAATTAGGAATAAAGAATTGTTATTTTCCTTTACTGATTCCTGAAAAGAGTTTTATGAGAGAACAGGAGCATGTTAAGGGATTTAAGCCAGAGGTTGCGTGGGTTACGTACGCAGGAGATTCAAAATTAAGCGAGAGGTTTGCCGTGAGGCCTACCTCAGAGGCAATAATGTATGAGTCTTATGCAAAATGGATAAGAAGCTGGAGGGATTTGCCTTTGAAATTGAATCAGTGGAATAATGTTTTAAGGTGGGAGTTTAAACATCCCGTGCCTTTTTTGAGAACGCGAGAATTTTTATGGAACGAAGGGCATACTGTTTATGCAACTAAAGAGGATGCGGAAAAGGAAGGGGGGGAGATAATTGGAGTTTATAGTGAAATTTGCAGAGATTATCTTGCTTTGCCCTCTTTGATTGGGAAAAAATCAGACAAGGAAAAATTCGCAGGAGCAGAGCATACGATATCAATGGAATTTTATATGCCAAATGGGAAATGTGTTCAGGGACCAGATTTTCATCATGACGGGCAGAATTTTGCTAAGGCGTATGGGATAAAATTTTTGGATAGAGATGGAAAAGAAAAATTTGCCTATCAGAATACTTTTGCGATTTCTACAAGAATGCTTGGAGTTATGTTTGCAATTCATTCGGATTCTAGAGGTTTGATTTTGCCACCGCGAGCTGCTCCAAATAAGATTGTGATTGTGCCTATTTTATTTGATGATTCAAAGGAAAAAGTAGCGGGAAAAGCAAGGGAGATTGAAAAAACATTGAAAGAATTTAGTCCTATTTTAGATATGAGGGAAGAATACAAGCCGGGGTTTAAGTTTAATGAGTGGGAAATGAAGGGAATTCCGTTGAGAATTGAAATTGGACCAAAGGAGCTGGATAAGGAGAGTGTTGTGATTGTTAGAAGGGATAATGGAAAAAAGGAGAATGTAAAGATAAGAAAATTAAAAGAAGAGGTTGATAGAGTTTTGGAAGAGATACAGAAGAATTTATTTGCAAGAGCTGAAAAATTGCTTAAAGATAATATTGTTAAAGTCAGAAATGTTAATGAATTGAAAAAAGCGGTTGAAAATAAGAAAATTGCTTTTGTGCCTTTGTGCGATAAAAGAGGCTGTGAAGATAATTTGAAGTTTGAGACAATTGGAGCAAAGGTTCTGAATATTCCTGATGAACAGCCTTGGGGGACTGGGAAAAACAGCTGTGTGATATGTGGGGAAGAAGCAGAGTATTTTGCGTATGTTGGGAAAAGCTACTAACTTTTTCAGAGTCCTCGAAAATAAAATTTCTTCGAATATTTGGGAGAGTTATTAGTGAAGACGTCGAATGACCTATATTTTTTAAGAAATTTAATTACCTATAACAAGACGCCATTTTATTATATTACATATTTTTGATGAATTATCAACGATATTATTAATTATAGTCTAGGACATTAATAATTTTCTGTTTTGTCATAGACTATCAAGGGAAAGTCATAAAATTTTGTTCAATTATTTATGACTTTCACTATACCTAATTTTATTATTATCGCGCCCTTTTTATTAATAAAAAAGAAAGGCATATTTTTAGGGTTTTTCAAAACTCTCTAGAATTTAAAATTTTAAATTCTTAGATTATAATATTCCTTATCATTGCCTATAAATATAGAACACAATAGTAAGATTTTTAAATAGGTGAAAAATCCTTTTCAGATGAGAAAATTATTTAGTAGGGGTTTGAGAAAGGGTATTTTGACATTAGGAGTGGTTGCTTCTTCTATAGGTTATGGTTGCTGGAGAAATAATGATGGTAGGGAAGATGTTGATAATGGAATTGAGATAGATAATCGTGAGGATTGCGAATCTGCGAATGGAGTTTGGAAAAGATGGGGGTTACTGCCTGTTGAAAGTTGCAATATAAGGGCAAATGATTTTGGAGAAAGATGTTATAACTCTTCAGAATGCGAGGGTTTGTGTTTGCTTGAGAGATGTCTTGATGATGAGTGCAGAGAAAGTATTGGAGCATGCTCAGAATTTAGAAGAGTTTATGGGTGTTTTGCAACAAGAGAAGAAGATGGGATTTATCATGTTTGTGTTGATTGATTTTTTCTAAATTCGTCCCCTAGATAACAACTGGATGCATAGAAATTTATAAAAATCAAGAAATCCATGTTAAAAAATGAAAAAGATGGTTTCTAAGGTTAGAATTATTTACGGAAATGTTTTGATTGTCTTAATGTTTGTTTTTCTTGGAGTGATTTTTGAGTTTGCGTTTGAGTGAACTTATTTTAATTTCTGCCTTAAATTATGAAGTCTCTTTAAATATTCTTTGTAGGCTTTGTCGTGCGGACCAATTGTGAGAAGCCAAATTGTATTGCTTTCAACATAGTAGACCAGTCTTATACTTCTAGTTATTTCTTCTCTATAACAATTTTCTCCTCCGCTTAGATGTTTTAATCTCAAAGGATTTTGTTTTATCTTTTCTTTTTTCTTATAGAATATTTCGATATGCTTTTTGTCTAGTTTATCTAAATCTCGCAAGAAGTCAGGATGAAGTTTTATTATCCATTCTATCAATTTTTATACCTCTTATTCTAAGATAATTATCAAGCTCTTCTTCCGACGTACTAATTGAAGGATTTGTTTTAATATCGACTAGTCTTTTTTTAGCAATCTCATCTTGGTTTAAAAGTGAGGCCACGTCTTCTATAAGTACTTCTACATCAAACAATACTTTGTTCAATTTATCTGCCGGGATTGTTATCAATGCCATAATTTTTTAGAACAAAACAAGTTTAAATAGTTAATGTTTACTGATTTTATTTTTCTGAATTCGCCCCCCCGGTAACATCAAGAAAACAGAAGAAACAAAAAGCGAGAAAACGATGTTATGGAATGAAAAAGAGGGTTTTGGAAACGGATAAAATTCGTTCTGGGTCCTATAAAAACTTGACCTCTATAATAACCAAAAAGTTTAAAAACTTGACCTTTCTAGTCATCAAATGGAAATAGAAGATTTTAATCCATGGTGGAAAATAGGAACAATAAGCGAGGAATACAAGAAGCTTAAAAAAAGAAAACTTTTTTATGAAGTAAAAAAATATGTTAAAGACAAACAAATAATTGTCGTTACGGGATTAAGAAGAACAGGAAAAACAGTATTGCTTTATCATTTAATAGAGGATTTAATTGAAAAAGAAGTTAAACCTCAAAACGTTACTTATTTTAATTTTGATCTTTCGATAAAGACTCTTGAAGAAATCTTCGAGAATTACAAAAAAATTAACGATATTGATTACAAAAAAGAAAAGATTTACGTTTTCTTTGATGAAATACAAAAATTAGATGACTGGCAGAATAAAATAAAGATTTTTTATGACAATTATCAAAATATTAAATTCTTTGTTTCGGGCTCTAGCGGCCTTTTCATAGAGAAAAAAACAAAAGAAAGTCTTGCAGGAAGAAGTTTTAGTTTCAGGCTTTTTCCATTAAAATTTTTAGAATATTTGGAGTTGAGGGGAAAGGAGGATATTTCTTATAAACCTCTTTTATTCAAAGAAGAAATAAAAAAAGAAATTGAGCATTATATCAAAAGCGGCGGATTTCCGGAGCTTATTGCAGAAAAAGACGATGTAAAGATAAAGAGATATGTTAAAGAATTAATAATAGACAAAATTGTTTATATAGATATCCCCAAAGTTTTTGAAATAGATGAGCCGGAGCTTTTGCAAAGACTTATTTCAATTATATCCTCTTCGCCAGGTTTAACTATCGACTATGATGGCCTTGCTAGTGACTTGGGCAGAAATAGAAAAACAATTTCTAATTATTTATCTTATCTTGAAAACTCTTTTATTATAAAGAAACTATATAACTTTAGTAAAAATTTACTAACAAGCGAGAAAAAGAAAAAAAGATTTTATCCTTCAACAACCGCTCTTTCTTTTTTATTTAATGCAGAAAGAGGCAGGATAATTGAGAACGTTATTTTGCAAAATTCTGAAATTGATTATTTTTATAGGAAAGGAGATAAAGAAATAGATTTCATTTATAATAAAGACAAGAAAACTTTTTTATTAGAGTCAAAATTCAGAAAGGAATTCAACAAAGAAATAAAACAAAGCATGCTCTATTTTATGAAAAAATTCAAGACAGATAGTGGTATTATAATAACAGAAGATTATGAGGCAGAAGAAAAAGCAGAATGGTTTGGAAAAAAGGCAAAAATTAAGTTTGTTCCGTTATGGAAATGGCTGTTGCAATTTTAAATTCGCCCCCACCCTCGAAATAACAAGGCACATAAAAGAATATAAAAACCTCTGAGAACTTAAATTGTCAAGAGCGACGTAAAGTTAAAGTTGTGTGAACCATATGCAGACTTAGTTACTAAGAGTGAAAGGATAAGAAAGTTTTTTATATATTAATTTGTTTATGCAGTTATGAAAGATGAAGCAGGCAAATGGCTAAAACAGGCAAAAGCAGACTTAAGGACAGCCAGAAATAGTCTTAAAAGCAAAGACTTTTATGCCTCTGTTTTCTGGTCTCAGCAGGCTGTTGAAAAAAGTTTGAAGGCAGTAATTATAGAAAAAATCGGAGAACTTATTAAAATTCATGATTTAGTCATTTTAGGAAGGAAATCTGCTATTCCTGATAAGCTCTCAATTGATTGCGAGAGACTTTCCAAAATTTATATAGACTCGCGATATGGGGTTATAGACAATGAAATTCCTGCTGAGAAATTTGGCAAAAAAGAAGCAGATGAATTTTTGAAAATAGCAAGGAGTATTTTAAAATGGTGCGAAAAAGAGATTTAGAAATTGTAAGAGAGTTCAAGGAAAAGTTATCAAGAAAAATACCTGTAAAAAAAGTTATTTTATTTGGCAGCCGTGTCAAAGGAGAGATTCATAAATGGAGCGATTTTGATATTGTCGTTGTCAGCGATAAATTCAGGGGAGAGAAATCCTATCAAAGAGGAATTGGGTTTTACAGCTATTGGAAAGAAGATTATCCTGTTGATTTCTTATGCTACACGCCGGAAGAGTTTGAGAGATTAAGGAAAAAGATAACCATAGTTAGAGAAGCGGTTAAAGAGGGAATTGTTATTGAATAATAAAGCAGGCGGTTTTTTCCTACATTCGCCCCCCCCCCCGATAATGACAAGAAGAAGAGAAAGAGATATAAAGCTTTTTGACGGTTTAATGGAATGAAAGAAGAGGTTAATTATTTTTTTGTGGTTGTTCTGATAGCTTTAGTTGTTTTGGTTTTGCTAGGGAGTTATTTGACAGGGCAGGGGATTTTTGATTTTTTAAGAGAAGGAAGACTTTCACCGTTAAGAACAGAATTAGCTTCTCAAGAATTGGATGAAATAAAACAAGCTAAAGAAAAAATAGCAGAAAGTAGTGAACACGATTTCTCTACAATGTACAATCTTCTTGGAAAAAATAAGAATAAAAAAGATAAAATATTAAAAATATGCGGCGAGTTTGATCCTATTTATTGCTTAAAAAAGGCTTCACAGCAAAATCCTGATTTAAGAGGCGAAATTTGTTAATTATGGGTTAGCTAAAAAAGTAGTTAATGGCGGGTTATAATTAATTAGCATCTATAGACGATAAAATAACTGGATTTGTAATTCCATCACCCGCAGGCTTAACAGAACCTTATTCAACAATCTTTTTATATTAGGTTTTTCTTGAGTGTAAATGGCAAACTTGAAATTTGGACCAGGGGATTATGTAAAGTTAAGACTTGCGCTTGAGGAAATAGAGGGAAGGGTTTTGGAAAGCCCAGATAACGGCGTGATTTTATTAAAATTGAATTCAGGATATAATATTGGGATTTCTAAGGATAATATTCTCGGGGCGAGAGTTATAAGAAAGTTCAAAGAGGAAAAGGAAAAATTTGAATTACCGCTTACAAAAAGTTTGCCGAGTCCAAAGAATATGAAATTCTCCGGCCTTGAAAGTTCGACGAAAAGAAAAGACGAACTTCCAAGCATTGGAATGGTTGTGACAGGAGGCACAATTGCGAGCAAGGTTGATGCGAAAACCGGGGGCGTAAAACCAGTGGTTGATATTGGTGAATTTGCGAAGTTTTACCCTGAGATGTTTAAGATTGTGAATGTGAAAAAAATAGACGAGCCCTTTATGTTGGATTCTTCTCAGATGAACTATGAGCATTGGTTTAAGATTGCAGAGAGTGTTAAGAAAATGCTGGATGATAATGAAATTAGTGGTGTTATTGTGACGCATGGAACTGATACTTTGCACTATACTGCAGCGGCTTTGTCGTTTTTCTTAAGGAATTTGAACAAACCTGTTGTTCTGACATTTAGCCAGAGGAGTGGTGATAGGGCAAGCAGTGATGCGAATTTAAATTTGCATTGCGCTGCACGAGTCGCTATTTCTGATTTAGCAGAGGTTGTTTTAGTGGGGCACGGAAGCACAAATGATGATTTTTGCTATGCGATGAGAGGAACTAAAGTCAGGAAAATGCATAGCTCGAGAAGAGATGCTTTTAAACCTATTAACATAAATCTCATTGCAAAAGTCTGGCCGGATAGAGTAGAATTTATTTCTCAGCATAGAGCAAGAAATAAAGAAAAAGTAGAGTTGGATTTAAACTATACAGACAAAGTTGCTTTAGTTAAGTTTTATCCAGGACAGGACCCGTCAATTCTTGATTTCTATGCTTTAAAATATAAAGGGATTGTTATTGAAGGAGTTGGATTGGGGCATGTTGGAACGAGTGGTGTGCATCATAACTGGATTCCGAAATTAAAAAAGCACGTCAGAAATGGTTTTGTTGTTTGCATGATATCTCAAACAATTTTTGGCAAGGTAGATGAGTATGTTTATCATGTTGGCAGGGAGTTAAGAGATGCAGGAGTTATATTCTTGGATGACATGCTTTCTGAAACAGCATGGATAAAGTTAGGATGGGTTCTTGGGCATTATGGCTGGAAGAAAAATATAAAGGAAAAAATGCTTGAAAATTTTGCGGGAGAGATAAATGGGAGACTTGGGATTGAATAAGGAAAGGGAGAAAGGATGTAGTAACTTCATGATGGTCACAATAGAAAGTTTTAAATATGGATATTTATTTAAAAAAGGATGGTAGTTTCACAAGAATTAGCGGATGAGATAGAAGCCAAAAGGTACAAAATAACTGGGAATCCTGATTATTTTTTAAAGAGATCTAGGATGCTTGAGAGACATCTTAGGAGAATTTGTGATATATACTCTTTTTGGATTGAGCATCCGGATCTTAGAGGCGAACTTTTGAGGCAACACCATTTGTATGAAGGAGAGCAGTTAAAAGAAGCAGTTGTTTATGGATTAAATGGTATAAGAAACGCATGGAAATATTTGAGTCAAGCAACTTCCGGACAAAATTTTATCTCTGTTATTGATTCAGATTTGATAATTGAAACTGGCAGAAAAGTTTGTCCTTTAGAAAATGAGAAAGGTTTTAGAGAGGACAAAAAAACTTTGAATTTTCCAGATTATACTCCTCCCAATCCTGCAAAAGTACAAGAATTAGTGGCTAAATTTTGTGATGATTTAAAAAGAAGCGATTTATGGCCCGTTGAAACAGCGGTTCTTACTCATTTGACAATTGCCGGAATTCAACCATTCAGAGAAGGAAATAAGAGAACCGCGCGCTTATTGCAAGACAGAATCCTTAATGATTATGGACTTCCTCCCGCAGTAATCCCTGCAGGTGAAAGAAGGGTTTACTTTGCTTTATTAGACAAGGGTTTAGTTGGATTAAAAAATAATGATCTTAGCGCACAGAGACCATTCTTTGATTATATTGCAGGAAAAGTTAATAGTGCTTTAGATGAAATTCTTGACGATTTGAATCCTTATAAGAATGGTAAGAAAAACAGGAAACACTAAAATTCCTCTTCCAAATCTTTAGTAAGGCCGAGTTTTTTTATCTGATTGATTTCTCCGCCACGGTATTGGTAAACAATGTCTGCTTTGTCGTCGTTGTCTGGCCATGGTTCAATCATGACAAAGTCTTTTGGGCGGAGCCAGAATTTTCTGCTGAACCTTCCCGGAACACGGCAATTACGAATTTTTTTGTCTGTTGCCTTTACTGACATTCTGCTGCCGCCGAGCCTTTGCAGAACAACACCTATTAATTGCCCACGACGAGGCATTCTTGCTCTTGTGACCACTTCTTCTACATGGGTTTCTTTAGTTTCATTAACTTTATTTTCTTCTTTTATTTCTTTGAAATCTCCGAAGTCTTCCATTTTAATTAATTATCAGATAATAAAAAAGGGATTTAAAAATGTTTATGATGTTTTGTTTAATAATTATAATGAAAGACAAAAGTCTTTTCCTAATACGTCAACGACAATATAAGAATTAAAAAATTCTCAATCCTTCGCTCTTTACAGAGCTGCAGGAAACGGAGAAATATAGCAGAAGACAAAATATATTGAGCGGCTTTTTGTTCTTCCGCTAATAATCTAAGACAAATTCTGCTAAATTATCAATGTCTTAGATTATATTAATGTTGTTGACTATAATACGAAGGATATTGATAAAATAGTCTATTAACAAAACTTTACAAGATTATACTGCAATATTTTTTACTATTAATTTATCTTGATTAGAAAAACTCAAGACTTAAATATATTGTTTTATTTTTAATAGAATGATAAAGGCAAGGCTTTTTGGAGATAAAATTTCTTCGAATTCAGAGGAAGCGTTTACAATGTACGAGAAAACACGATGGGGAGAGAAGAAGGAAGGAATCATAGAATATACTGGAGTCGAGGCTCTTTTTTTAGTTTCAGAGAAAAAGATGGAAATCTTTTTAGGAAAGAAGGAAATTAATTACGAGGGTTTGATGAAAAAATTGAAGAAGAATGATAAAAAAATTGAGACGAAGTTTATAGTTTTTTCTGACTTGAGAAGAAAGGGATACATAGTAAAAACTGCTTTGAAGTTTGGCGCAGAGTTTAGGATTTATGAGAAGGGAGTCAAGCCAGGAGAGGATCATGCAAAATGGATTTTGTATTGTGTCAAAGAGTCAGAGCATTTAAACTGGCATGATTTTGTTGCGAAAAACAGGGTTGCGCATTCGACGAAAAAGAATTTATTGCTGGGGATCGTTGATGAAGAGGGGGATGTTACTTATTATGAAGTTGGATGGGCGAGGCCTTGAAACATAAAAAAGAATTTTTAAAGGCATATTCCTTTTGTTTAGTGATGAAAGAGGTGTACTGGGTTGGGGAGGCATGGATTAGTTATAATGGTAAAGAAAGAGAGATTGGAAGGCTTGAGATGCTTTATGAGATTGAAAGAGGTACAATTATAATTTTGCCTTTTTATAGATATAAAAAAGAGGTTTTTGAGAAAAATCATCCTTTAAGAGTTTGGGTAATGAAAGATGTTTTAGAGGCAATAAGAGAAGCTCCAACGATAGAAGTAAAAGAGAAAGATTTTAGAGATAGACCTTACAATGAGCTTAATAAATGGAAAGGGGGGATAAAGCGTTGTGTTTTAGCAGTTAAGTTGGACATGGCACAGGAAGAATTTGAGAGGTATTTGAATAGTGAAGATGATTTTGAGGAATTTGAAAGAAAACATCTTAGAGTTTACAGGGAAGCATCATAATGTTTATAACATTACTTTGTTTTTATGAATCATGGTTGATTTAAACAAGGCAAATTATACAAAAGAGAGAATTTTGTCGATAATGAAATATCGTGGGCCTGTTTTACCGGTTCAGGTTTCTAAGGAGATAAGCATGCAACCTTTGTTTGCTTCTGCTTTTTTATCAGAACTTGTGGCAGAAGGGCAAGTGAAAATAAGCAATATGAGAGTCGGGGGATCGCCGCTGTATTATTTGCCAGGACAAGAATCAATGTTAGAGAATTTTATTGAGTATTTGAATCAGAGAGAGAAAGAGGCTTTTTTGCTGTTGAAGAATTCAAAATTTTTAGAGGATGAGGCGCAGACGCCAGTGATAAGGGTGGCATTGAGGGCGATAAAGGATTTTGCTTTTCCTGTCAGGGCAAGAGTGAATGGTGATACTAAACTGTTCTGGAAGTTTTTTGCTTTTTCTGATGAAGAAATTGTTAAGATGATTGATGACAGTCTGGCTAAGAAGAAAGAGCCGGAATTAAAAGAAGAGATTAAAAAGGGCAAAAAGAAACATGAAATTCAGAAGAGATTAAGAAAAGATGAGAATGGAGTTGAGGAAAGAATTGAAGGTGTTGAGATTGCCGAGCTAAAAAAAGAAAAGAAATCGAAATTATTGGAGAGCAAGTTTACAAAAGACATTAAGGATTATTTGATTGCGAGGGATATTGAGATTCTTGAGATTTTATCAGAGAGCAAGAAGGCGATTGAGGCAAGAGTTAGGGTTGATAGTTTATTTGGAAAGCAGGAATATTATTTAATCGCTAAGGACAAGAAGAGCATTACAGACGAGGAATTGTTTATTGCTTTGCAGAAGGCACATGCGAAAAAAATGCCCTCTTTGGTAATGGCTCCCGGAGAACTTAACAAGAAGGCGAAGGAGGAAATTAAAGAGTGGAATAATCTTGTTAAGTTTGAGAAATTGAAGCTTTAGGTAAGAAGGATATAAGCTACGAATATATAGTATGGGATGAACGAATTAGCCGCTTAATAATTTATTCAAGGAACTTGACAGAAGTTCCTTGAACATGTCAAGAATTTCCAATTCTTGAGCACACCCAAGAATTTAATTGTCGGAATTCTTGGTGTCCAAAAGTCCAAACACACACAAGGACTTTTTGATTGTTAATATTTTGTGGAGTTGCTATAAATTCCTATGGACTAATTTTTCTAATTGCAGAAAACTTTAAATAAGTAAGTTTTGATTGATAAAAATGGGGAGAGTAAAATCATTGATGATAAAGCGAGTTGCCAATGAGCTGATGGACGAGACGGTAGAATTTAGTGATAGCTTTGAAACTAACAAAAAGCTTTTAAAGAATGCTTTTCAATATAAATCAACTAGGAACAAGATTGCGGGCTACATGGCGCGACTTGTCAAAAAGCAAAAACTCAAGCAAGATACACCAAGAACCATGACTGAATAATATGGAACAAAAAGCAAACGAAAATTTACAAAAAGAGAACAGGAGCGGGAATGACAATATTGTTTTCATTGGAAACAAGCCGTTGGTTAATTATATAAGAGGGGTTATCATGCAGTTCTTGAAGAAAGAGGCTTCCGAAGTTGTTATAAGGTCAAGGGGAAAATTTATTTCGAAGGCAGTTGATGTTGCAGAGGTTTCTAGAAGGTCTTTAGACGACAAGAAACCAGTGAAGATAAAGGCAATAAACATCGGCAGCGAAAGTTTTGAGGCAGAAGGAAAGAGGACAAATATTTCAACAATGGACATTGTTTTGGGGAGTTGAATCATAACCCCTAGCTTATCCGAGACAATTGCTCAATTCTTTTTTTCATAATAGGGTTTTGAGAGATGATAACTTTATAGCATATGGAGGCGTAAGATTTATGAGTTTGCTTTGTATTCTGGAATTATGAAGCAGATTATTTATTATCTTATCGCCGGAACAAAAGGAGGCGAAACAAGAGCGAAAGTTATTGATGCAATAAAGAAAAAACCGCAAAATGCTTATCGGCTGGCTAAAAAATTAAAGTATGATTACAAGACAGTGCAGCATCATCTTGATATTTTAATTGACAATGGCATATTGGAAAAAAAGGGAGCTTACGGGGGAGTCTATTTTATTTCTCATTTAATGGAAGAGAATATGGCTATTTTCAATGAAATTTGGAAGAAACTTGGGAAGAATTCTGGAAAATCTATTTAATATGATTTTTATTTTTAATAGCATCAAACTGAAAGGAGGTAAAAATAAATATGAGGTCTTCAATCATCGGTTTTTTTGTGATTGCCTTGACTGTCTTTAGCATGCTGATTGTTAGTGCAGACCCAGTAGAAAAAACAGAAGGATTTGTATGCCCTGTTTTTAATTCCAATTCTGCTGTTGGTGAGCACAATCCAAATGCTGTTCAGATTGGGCAAGGAGATTATAGTGTTATCGGCCCCGATGTCAGTGTTCCAGTTCATGCAACCAATGGAGACGGAGCAGGAACGCCAGGAGGCGAGCATTCTTCTCCTGGAGACAGCGACTATAGTGCGGCCTGGAGCGGCTAATAAGAAAAAAATTTTTTTTATTTTTCTTTTTCGTTTTTTCAAAAAATATAAATAGGCAGACAAATGCTTAGAATAGAAAATGGCAGTAATGATGACGATATCGATAATAATCTCGTTGATTAACATAATCTTGATTCTATTGCTCCTTTATGTTTATGGAAAAAATTTTGTGAGAATGAGGTCAGGATTTACAGCAGGGCTTTTTATTTTTGGACTCTTGTTTTTGATTCATAATATTTTGTATTTGTATTTTATTATTTCAATGATGTCATATTATTCCGAAAATGCCCAGATTTTTGGGTTTGTTTTTAATTTATTGCAGGCTTTCGCGTTTTTTGTTTTGAATATAATTACTTGGAAGTAAACTCTGATTTATTCTATTAATTTTTCTTTTTTTCAACTGTTTTTAAAATTCTGTCAATTTTTTCTTCTATTCTGACAACGTCGTTTTTGAGGGTATAGACCATTTTTAGCCTTTTGTGGTTTATTATCCAATTTATTATATGCAGAATAAGCCAGATTATTATTATGATTCCTATTGCCTGTAGCCAGAGGCCTATTTTTCCAACTAAGGCTAAGAGATCTGTGCCGGCAACAAAAGGCCCTGGGACAACTTCTTCGATAGCCATTTTCTCTTTGTTTGTAATAAACAGAATAACAGCATACTTAAAAACCCTTTTAATTTTTCTTCTTTGAGGCTCTGTAGCTCAGATGGTTAGAGCGCCGCTCTCATGAGGCGGAGGTCGGGAGTTCAATTCTCCCCGGAGCCATTTTTATTCTATGCATAAAATGGCATCAATTATTTTAAATTTGATATTACCTCTTAATTCGTGAGTATTTGCCCATCTTGCATAAGCATACCAACCCTGATAACGGCCTCCCGGCTTTCTTTATGTCTTAAACTAATGAATAACGCCTCTTTGCTTTGGCAAAGGGATGAATTGCACAATGAATTAATTTCAAATATAGAAATGATACCTTTTTAAAGCGAATATTTTTTGTTTTTTCATGCAAGAAAGAATAGAAGAGAAATCCTTTCCAAATAATTTAGAAGATAGATTGGCAATTATAGCGAACGCCCTAAACACAGAGTTTAAGTCAGCTATTTTATTGCATTTGGATGATACTCCAAGAGAAGCTCCTGAAATCAGAGTAAAAGTCAGAGAAACTATTGGAAGAGGATATTTGCCATCCAAATCAACCTTCGGAACTTACGGAGATACTTTGCATGAAATTGCTTTAGTTGCAAAGAAAACAATAACAAGAGACACTGGAGAAGTAGAGTATATCGGCTACAGTTTAACAGAGGCAGGAAAAACATATGGCCTGCCGTGCGCTGTTTTAAGTCTAAGATATGCTGTTGATAATAATATTAGCATGTTTCAAATTTTAGGTTCTACCGCATCTCCAGGAGAGAGCAGAGCCCCCTATAATAGAATCAGAATTTTGAGAGAGTTAAGAAATTCTGAAGAATTAAGAGAAATAGATTTAAAAGAAGCTTTAGATTTATACGGATACACGGTAAGAAATCATTTAGATGGTTTAGTAAAAATTGGATTTGTTGAATTTGATTCAGTCGGAGCAAAAACAAAAGGAAAATATAAATTTCAATGGATAAAAAGTAAACCTCTTGATAAAGTAGAAGCTGTTAGACATCATACTACTTTAACAAGAAGAGTTGCAGAGTGTTTAGCTAATAATGATAAGGCTTTTGATTATAATGAATTAAGCAAGGTTTTGAGATGTGGCAATGTGCAAAATATTTCTACTGTTCTTTGTGGTTTGGAAAGACAAGGTCGCGTGATAAGAATTTTTCCATGGAAAGCAGGAGAGTTAATGTCAAAAGTAAGAATTTTGGACAATGGAAGAAAATTTCATGATGAATTGTATTTGCCCTTAACAGGGCTTTTATCTGATAGTTCATTAGAAGTTTCTAGACAGGAGCAAGAAACTTTTAGAGAATCTCAAGAGTATGCAAATTATATCAGAAGAGGAATTGAATTATACAGAAGAGTTTCTCCCAACATCAATAAAAAATCTCCTGAAGAAAGAATAGAAGAAATTAAGGCTTTGTTAAGAAATAAACCTGGAATGACATCAAGAAAAATTGCTGATATTTTAGGAATTTCCTGGATGAGGATTACTAAATATCTTAGTCAATTAAGCAAAGAAATAAGAATAGAAGAAGAAGGTAATGAAGTTAGATATTTTTCAGGGTGAGCTGTTAGGATTTTGTATCATTCAATTACTTTAATGCCATCGCCTTCTTTTCTTGGAACTATGTGCAGATGGGCATGCTTTACAACCTGCCCTGCGGGCTCAAGGTTATTCATTAAAATGTTAAAGCCGTCGCCGAATTTTTTTTCCAGCAAGAAAGAGGAAACTTCCTTTGTGAACTGTAAAAGTTCTTCTCCAAGCTTGTTTGGCAAATCCAATAAAGTGACAAAATGTTTTTTTGGAATGATTAATGTATGCCCTTGGGTTTTTGGATGCGCATCATAGACTGCAAAAAAGTTATTTGATTCTTTTATTCTTTCTGTGCTTATTTCTCCCCTGGATATTTTGCAGAATATGCAATCTTGTTTTTGCATTTTTTTATGAAGAACGGGGGATATTTAAAGGTTTTTTAGTGAATGGCTTTGTTAAATAAGCAGTTTTTATAAAAAAGTTATTTTAGTTAATTATTTAAGAATACAAATTTTATTTTCTATGATGAAAAAATTAGATTTATGGGAAATGTAGCGTATATTCTATGGATTTTATATAATGGAATTGATGAAGGATTTAAAGACATTGGAATTGTGCAAATAGTCTCGCTTATTGGATTGTTAATCTTGTTAGCTTTAAACATATTCCTTCTTTGTAATTCTGTTAAAAAAGTAAAAAGGAATTAGGACTTATTTAATAAAGCCTTAGTGAATTTTTGTTATGTCAAGAATTTCCAATTCTTGAGCGTGCAAAAGTCCAAATACACACAAGGACTTTTTGATTAATAGTCTTTAGAAAAAAATTAGAAAAAAATCAGTTGACATGAAGTTCCTTGAAAATTCCGGTGTAGAAACTTTCTCTTAGAATATCGCGGTTAACTTCTTCTTTTCTGAAGCTGAGAGAAAAGAATTTTCTCCAGAAAGAACTTTGCTCTTTGCTTAATGTTAGTGCTGCTCCGAGCCTGTTGATTTCTTTTGCGAAAGAAGAGTTGTTTTTGTAAATTGAAATTGGGATGCGTGTGAATACGGATTTCGTTGCATACTTGTCATCTGGAATCATGGCCATAACAGGGATGTTTAGAGATTCTTCCATTTCATCTAGAGTTAATTCGTATTTTGGATCTCTGATTTTGTTTATTATGATTCCTGCAATCGGCCTGCCTCTTTGTTTTGCCAATTTTGCTGCTTTTAGTGTGCAACTTAATGTGGGATAATCAGGAGTTGAAACGACAAATAAGGCATCAGACGCGAGCATTGTTGAAAGCATTTCTTCGTTTAGGCTTGGCGAGGAATCAAGAATGATGAAATCATAGTTATTTTTTATTTTTCCAATTGCTTCTTTTAGTTTTCCATAGTTTAATTTTTTATTATATACGTAATCTCCGGGAATTACGTCAACACTAAATTTTTTATGTATCGCGTTTTGAATTTTTATTTTGTTATCTAGAACATGATGGATAGTTTTATCTGGGCTTATTATGTCCATGTGCAATCCAAGGTTCGGAGCGGAGTAATTTGTGTCAACTAGGAGAACTTTTTTGCTGTAGTTGTTTGCCAAATCAGAGGCAAGCGAAGCAGAAATTGTAGTTTTGCCCACACCCCCCTTTATGGCAACAATGCCGATTGTTTTAGCCATCTCAATTATAGAAAACTGGTATTTAAAAGACTTTCGAAATTTGATTTTGAAAATCAAGTATTAGTATTTGCAATAAAATAGTGTTTTTATTAATTTTTATCTTGCTAAATTAATTGTTAACGATAAATTAAATATTTATTAAGGCTAATTAGGTTAATAATGTGATGAAAAATAGACAAAACACCAATTACTTCATAATTTTCCTTCTGCAACAATTAAAGCATGAAATTCATTGAATAATTTGTAATTTAGAGGAAGATTGATATGAAAGAAATTCTGCCATGAATCATAATCTGGAAAATTAATTTTTAGAAGAGAAGAAAAAAGGCGTTTTGTGTATGTATCAACGATAAAAATTGGTTTTTTGCAGGCATAAAGCAGGATTGAGTCTGCTGTTTCTTTTCCAATTCCCCAGACACTTAATAGTTTTTCTCTTAATTTATTATAGTCTTTTTCTTTTTGTAAATAATTTTTGTTTTGCAAATAGAAATTTGAAAATTCTTTTAGCTTTCTTGCTTTTTGGTTATGATAACCTGAGCTTATAATTAATTTAGATAATTTATGATGGGAGATATCTAATAGAGATTTTGGAGTGACGAGATTTTTTTTGGACAATAGATAAATGGCTTTTTCGGCATTTTTCCAAGAAGTGTTTTGCGTTAGAATCGCCCCGATCATGATTTCAAAAGACTGCTTTTCATTTTTTGGAAAATCATAATTTTTAGGATGATATTTGCCTTTAATCGGCCACCATCCTTGATAAGAATATTTTTTTAATAATTCGTCGTAAATTTTAATTAGAGATTTTTGTTTTTGCATTGTTGGTTATTTTTAGTGAAACTTTTTTCTAAAAGCAATATATACTCTTCCTTTTTTATATCCTAAATTCTTAAATAATCCAACCTGATTTTTGTTATCATATAGATCAATTGTTTTTAGTTTCTTACTTTTAACAAAATTCTCAAATTCTTTTACGAGAGAACGACCTATACCCCTACTTCTAAATTTATTTTTTACTGCAATTCCTAATAAATCAGCCCATTTTTCTTTGACATTATAAGTACCAAAACAAACACCGATAATTTTTTTATTTTCTTCTGCTACTAATAAAATCCCTTTTTTGATAATTCTTTTATAATATTGTAATGAAAACGTTTCTTTTGTTGTGTCTATTTCTTCAAAAGAATCAACGAATTTCTTAATTTGAAGAACTTCTGATTTTTTAGCCAAGCGTATTGTCATAATTTAAATTAATGATTTAATCTTATAAATTTTTGTAATCTTAAGATTAATCACAATAAAGCTTATAACTTAAACATTAAGGATATTTTTATGTTGGTAAAGATACTTGGGGGAATTGATTTTGCAGCAGCAATTGCTTTCTTAATGCTGATTTTCGGGTTGGAGGTTTTTACTCCGTTTCTTTTATTTTGTGCAGGATTATTATTATTGAAAGGAATGTTTATTTTTACCGGAGATGTTTTGAGTTTTGTTGACGTTTTTTCAAGTTCAATGCTTTTTCTGTCCTTGCTTTTTAGCCTTCCTGTAATTTTGCTTTGGATTCCTGCATTTTTTCTTTTATCGAAAGGAATTGTGAGTTTTATTTGATTGTTTTTCATTGCACTCAACAGCAAATGGACCTGCCGAGAATTGAACTCGGATCTCGACAATGCGAATGTCGCATTCTACCGTTATACTACAGGCCCCCGCATTTTTGACAATGGACCTGTCGGGAATTGAACCCGAATCACACGAATGCCATTCGTGCATAATAACCATTATACTACAGGCCCCTTTAATTAGGGGATAAATTGGTTATAAAAACTTTCTTAGGAGAAAAAACCAGGGAGATTTATTCAAGAAACAACAAGGCAAACATTATTAAAATTCCTGCGAGGAAGCAGAGAAGCTGGATAAATGATTTTTTTAAGTTTGTTTCTTTATGCAGTTCTGGAATTAAATCAGAGCCAGCTATATAGATGAAACCGCCGGCGGCAATCGGGAGGAGAATTAATTGCAGGTTTTCTATTGTGCCATTGAGCCATAACGCGATTAATGTGCCGAGAACGGCAGAGAGGGCTGTTATGAAATTTAATGTAAGAGCTTTTGATTTTGTGAAACCTGCGTGAAGCAAGACACCGAAATCTCCGATTTCTTGCGGGATTTCGTGCAAGACTACAGCAAGAGCTGTGGCAAGACCGACAGGGATGCTGGCAATATAGCTTGCTGCTATGATTAAGCCATCAATGAAATTATGCAGAGCATCGCCGAAGAGGTTTGTGTAGGCAAATGAATGAATGTGGTCTTTTGTTATGGGCATATGACAGTGCTGCCAGTGAATAATTTTTTCAAGGACAAAGAAAATTACTATGCCCGATAACAAAAGGATTGAAGAATTTGTTGAAAACGAATTTTCTGAAAGTTCGGGAAGTAGATGAATGAAAACATCGCCGAACAAAGCGCCTGCTGAAAAACTGATTAAATAAATTAGAATTTTTTTCAATTTTGCTGCTTTTATTGAAATGGTAAAAATTCCAGCGAGGGAAATCAGGCTAACTAGGAGAACACTAAGCAAAGAATATAATAAAATGTGAGCCATTCGTCGTTTAGGAAAAAATGGTATTTAAAGTTAATTTAATGTCTTTTTCTGCTTTTGTTAAGCCCATGGGGGTTGTAGAGTTTTACAGCTATGAAGTAGACTAATGCACCAAGGATGCTTAATAAAACAATTACTAAAATCCATACTATTTTTTCGGTGTCGTCGCGGAAATCACGCTGGGCGCAGTCGACTATCATCCAAATCCAGAATGCAAAAAGGGCGATTACCGCCATGAAAACTGCTGTTATGAAGATTGCCATGAACGGGAAGAATATAATAGATTCTAATCCTGCTGCCATTTTTTTAGGAAGAGAAAGGATTATTTAAAGCTGGCGTTTGCATATAAATATAAAAATGCTAGAAAGTAAATATAATGATGGTTGTCAAAATAGATTATGTCAAGAATTTCCAATTCTTGAGCACACCCAAGAATTTAATTGTCAGAATTCTTGGTGTCCAAAAGTCCAAACACACACAAGGACTTTTTGATGATATTTGCATATGGGGTAAGGGAAAAAGAGAGAGCAGTTACGCTTGTCGAGAAGAAGAGGGTTGTGTTGGCGTCTGCCTGACTAAGGCCCCGTACAGAAATGATAAAATCGAGATTGTAGAAGAGCTTTGCACTGACTGCAGAGCATGCGTTGACAGATGCGATCTTGGGGCATTGATAATAAAATAAGAAAAAAATTCAATTTTAGAACGTTATTTCACTCTTGTCTTGACGAGCTTTCCGAGTGAAAGAAGGCTTTCGCCTTTTATGACTTGATTTATTATATTTTTTATTTGTGAAATTTGAACTCTGACTTGCTCGGTTGTATCGCGGTCGCGAATTGTTATTGTTTTGTCTTTTACTGTCTGCTCGTCAATTGTTATGCACATTGGTGTCCCTATTTCGTCGTTTCGAGAATACCTGCGGCCGATGCTTCCTGAATCATCGTGGATGACATTAAAATCTTCTTTTAGTTCTTTCACAAGTTTTTCTGCAATCTCTATCATTTTTTCATTTTTTACTATTGGAAAAACTGCCGCCTTTATCGGCGCGAGGAAAGCAGGCAGCTTTAAAACAACATTTTCTCTTTTTTTGTCATAGTTATATGATTCGCATAGAAGAGCGAGGAAAATTCTTTCTATTCCAAAAGTAGGTTCAATGACCCTTGGAACTATTCTTTTTTTTGTTTTTTCGTCAAAAATAGAGAGATTTTCTCCTGATTCTTTCATATGCTGTGTTAAATCAAACTGGCCACGATTTGCGTTACCTGCTATTTCTTTGCTGCCGAATGGATATTCGTAGTCAAGGTCAAATGTTGCGGATGAGTAATGACTTAGCTCTGATTTTGTATGCTCGCGGATTTTTATTTTGTTTGAAATTCCTAGGCTGGAAAACCAGAGTAATTGTTCAGAGAGCCAGTAGGCATGCCACTCATCAAGCTTTTTTTCATTTGCCATTTCACCGATTGTGGTTTCTCTTATTGTTTCTTTCTTTTTTTGTGGGGTTTTAGCGTCGAGAAGACGGACTTTTATTTTTTTATGCTTTTCATCTAGCAATGGACAGTTTTTTTCTTCTGGGCGTATGAAGAATTCGAATTCTGCTATTGTGAATTCTCTGCTTCTGAATAAAAAATCACGAGGAGCTATTTCGTTTCTGAAGCATTTCCCTATTTGCGCTATGCCGAATGGAAGTCCCATGCGCGAGGTTTCCTGCACAAGGCGGAAATCTGTAAACATGCCTTGTGCGTTTTCTCCGCGCAGATAAGATTCTGTCGGGCTTAAAGCTCCCACTTGCGTTTTGAACATTAAGCTGAATTCTCCAAGGCTTTGATATTCACCGCCGCACCCGCATTTTACTTTTCCGAAGTCTGATTTGTCTATTTTTGTTGCTTTTTTGCACCTTTTGCATATTACTGCGAGGTCATTGAAACTTGCCAAATGCCCTGATGCTTTCCATATTCTTGGATGAGATATGATTGAGTTTTCAATGCCGACAATATTATCTTTCTGCTGAACAAAGAATTTCCAGAAGCTGTTTTTTATATTATTATATAGTTCTACTCCTAATGGACCGAAGTCCCAGAAGCCGGAAAAGCCACCATAGATTTCGCTCGACCTGAATACAAAGCCCTTGCGCTTGCAGAAAGTGGCAAGCTCGTCAATTGTTAATTTTTCAGCCATTGTAAAAAATAGGAAAAAGGATATTTAAATTGTTTCGTGATGTTAATTCGAGTTGTAAGCCTTACAACAAGGGGTTTTTTCGTAGTGATGTAAAAATGTTAAGATTTAAGGTTTGTTTTTATTTTTCTCTTTATCATCTTCGTCGCTATCTGGGTGGAATTATTTTTATTTGTATTGGTATATTGGTTTGGAAGAAAGTTGCACCAATGAAAAGAGAATCAAAATTAGAATCTTTGCCTATGGTGGAAAAGAGCCGGTCAGATTTTTATGACAGAGTAATTGATCATCACTCAAAATTAAATCATCGATAGTTATGCCAAGAATTTTTAATTCTTGAGCATCCAAACATAAAGCAACCTTCGGTTCTTTGTGCTTCAAAGTTCAAAGAACTTTGAAGAGTCCCAAACAACACACAAGGACTTTTTGATTTGTCGACAGTTGCAGGCAATCAAGTGCATTTTTTCGTTTAATTATTAAAAAATTATTAATGTTTAAATATGAAAATCAAATTTTGTTTGGCTGGAAATAAAAAAGAAATTAGCCGCCCATTCTGCAGATAGTTGTACCGCAATGAGGGCATTTGCCCTTTGCGATTTTCGTTCCCCTTTTTGTCGTCGATATTTTAGGGTTTTGCATTTCTCTCATTGTTTTGCATTTCACACAATATCCCTGCGTCATATTTCCTCCTTTGCTTTTAGATTTTAAACTAAGAAAATATAGGCTTATAAATGTTTGTTTGATGTTAAGTCCTGTTTATAACTTAACATAAAGATTACTTGGATAATCTTTAATTCCCCTATGAAATCTTTTATCATTAAACCAAACCCTCCATTCTTCTAATTTTCCGTCAATCCAATGTTTGAACTTACTTAACAAATTGACAAATTCTTCCACTAAATTTCTAATCGTCCTCTCAACTTTACCCTTATCTTGAGGATAATATGGGCGGGCAAATAGTGGATTAATTTTGTTTTCTATGCACCATTCTTTCCACTTTTCTCTGAGTTGTCCGCCATTATCAGCTAAAATATTTTCTGGCTTTATATTTAACTTCTGTAAAACAGAAGTTAATTCATCGGTTGTTGGACAATGATCAAATAGATTTAAACCTATAATAAATCTAGAATAATCATCAATACAAACAAAAATATAATATTTCTTTCCTTCAAATTTAAATTCTTTCAAGTCAACTTGCCATAATTCATTTGCATATTTTGCTCGAAAAAACTTCCACGTTTTTATCTTATTTTGATAACCACTAATTTTGTGTTTCTTTAGAATATTATTTATTGATGTTCTCGATAAATAAAAGTTTTGAACATAAACTTCCATCTCCTTTAGCATAAAATCTGGAAGATTCATTAATCCCTGTTGAATTCTTGCTGTTCCCCATTTAAATGTTAATCTCATAAACAGAATCGCTATTTCAATTTCAACAGTTATTTTACTTTGTTTATTTCTAGGTAAATCTTCGAAATTTGAGTTTAGAGTTTCTGAACTCCAATACCATGTTGTTGTTCTGCTCACCCCAAATACTTTGGCAACAACATTTATAGAGTTGCCATTCTTTATTGATTTGGTCATGAGCTTTCGTTCTTCTGGACTTAGTCTCATGTACTTGGGCGGACAACCGCCCACCTCTTTTATTTGTTTAATATCACCAAGTAAACATCTCTTCCGAGGTATTCTTTAGGACAATTTACTTTTGCACTATTTCCAACAGGAACTACCTTTCTCTTTACAAAGCCTTCTATTTCTGTCAGTATTAGCTTAGTTTTCTTCTCTATTTTTACCTTACTCATGGAGTCGAGGAAAATTCAGTGCATCACTCGGCTTTATTCAAGTTGAAGTTGCAAACAACTATATAAGAAATCAGGACAGACATCACGGAACTGTTTGGATAATAGAATAGACGTCGGAAGCCGCACTCCGCCGAAGGCGGAAGGACAAACCTTTAGGGTGCGGAGGACATCACCTAATTTTTTGGGCTTGTTTGAGAGCTTTGAAAAACTTATAGTGAAAGACAAAGGTCTTTCCCTAACACATCAATGACAATATAAGAATTAAAAAATCCTTAATCCTTCGCTCTTTGCAGAGCTGCAGGAAACTGGGAAAAATTAATGTCATTGATTATAGAGGAAAAAGCGCGGACCAGGAATCGAACCTGGGAGAAGTCGGGCTGCAGCCGACCGCAGTAACCACTGTGCCATCCGCGCTTACTTTTTATAAAAACAGAAGATGCGCACATTTTTTAAACCTATTTGTATTTTATTAATCATGGTCGTAGAGAGCAAGTTTATAATTCTGCCATTAACCGGAGCGATAATAGGATATGTTACTAATTGGGTTGCTATAAAGATGCTCTTTTGGCCGCGAAAAAAAATTTTTGGAATACAAGGTTTAGTTCCGAAGAGAAAAGAAGAAATTGCTGCGAGAATCGGAAAATCTTCCTTGTATTTTTTGCCGGAAGGAGTTGATAGGTTGACAAAATTGCCTTTTATCGGAAAAAGAGTTTCTTCTTATATCGAGTCAGGAGTGCATAAAAAGGCAAGGAGCCTTAACGACAAGAGGCTGCAGAAAATAATTGAAGAGACCGCGAGAAGAGAATTTTGGTTTATAGAAGTTTCCGGAGGTGTTTTGGGTTTTATAATTGGTTTGGTTCAGGCTCTGGCTGTTTAGGAAACGCCCCCGATAGTGCTAAAAATTCTTGCGAATTCTGGTTCTAGGAGTCCAGGGTTCAGCGTCGGAGCTAACGCTCCCGATAGGATTTGAACCTATGACCCTCTGCTTAGAAGGCAGATGCTCTATCCGGGCTGAGCTACGGGAGCTTAGATAAAAAATCAGAAATCAGTTTATAAAACTAACGACTTAGAGAAAGTTTTATAAATCATCTTTTTGAGGATTAGGTATGAATATTGAAATTGTCAAGCAGGACAAGAATGAAGTTGAAGTCAAACTTGACAGCATCACAGTTGCTGAGATTTTAAGGGTTTATTTGAACGAGCATGGCGTTGATTTTGCTGCATGGAGGAGAGAGCATCCGGACAAACCGATAATTATGAGAATTCAGAGTGATAAGTCAGTTAAGAAGGAAGTCAGCGAGGCTGTTTCTGCTATAAAAAAGGATTTGGACAAAGTAAGCGGACTAGCAAGAAATAGATAGATTTAAGAAAGATAAATACTAAGAATATAAATAAAAAGGAGGTTGAAATATGATGTGTAAAAGCTGGTGCGAACTAGTCATCGCTATTGTGATTTTGATATTCGCATTGTTTTTGTGGACTTGGGCCTACACGCAGTGGGTAATTGTTATAGCAGCAATTGTATTGGCAATTCATTCGTTTACTTGCAAGAAGTGCTTTGTAGGCATGCACCACACAATGCCTGGAAGGAAAAGGTAAATAATAATTTTTATTTTTTATAGTTTTTATAATTTCGTTGGTAGAGTTATGTAAAGAAGAAGAGATCTGAGGAAAAGCCATATTCTTAAATAATATGATTTTTTAGGTTTAATATGGTTAAAATATCTGCGGGGAGTTATGATTTGAACAAATGGCTTTTCGGAGGTTATGAGAGTGATGTTGTGAGTGTGATTTATGGCGGTTCTGGAACAGGAAAGACAAATTTTTGTTTGTTGGTTGCGGTTTCTTTAGCTAAAAAGGATAAGAAGGTCATTTTTATTGATAGCGAGGGCGGTTTTAGTGTCGAGAGAGTTAAACAGATGGTTTTGGGCAAAACCGCGGATTACGAAAATGTTTTGAAGAATATTTTTCTTTTAAAGCCAACAAACTTTAACGAGCAGAAAAAAGTTTTTGACAAGCTGTTAAGCTATTTGAAAGATGAAGTTGACTTGGTTGTTGTTGATGGCATGACTGCTTTGTACAGAATTGATTTTGCAATTGCGCGCGAGAAGGGAAATGGAGAGATGCAGAAGATAAATTCAGAGCTGGCGAGGCAGATAAAAACTCTGGCGGAGACTGCGCGGAAAAGAGAGATTCCGATTATTTTGACTAATCAGGTTTATAGGTGGGAGGACAGCGATAAAATGGTCGGAGGAGATATTTTGAAATATTGGGCTAAGTGCTGGATTGAGCTTGTGAACGAGAATGGCAAGAGAACAGCGCATTTGAGGAAGCACAGGAGTCTGCCGGAGAAGAGCTTGAATTTTCAGATAACAAACGAGGGAATTAGGAAGAGGGGGTGGATTTGAAAGGTTTTAGCCTATTTATTTTATTTCCTCTCATAATTACCAAAGTGCCTTCTCCAGTATCTTCTATGACATATTCTCCTTGCTTTATTTTTTCAAAAATTTCTTTACTCATTCTAATTTTATAATTTTGACTATCATATTGGGCGCCAATTTTAGAATTATTATAATTACCGGTTTCGAGTATTACTTTAGTGTCAGTTATTACATACGTATCAGATAAATTGTCTGGGACTTCTCCCAATTTACATTCTATTGCCGAATCTGGTTTTTTTTTTTTTTTTTCGAAATCAGTATTACTTATTAGGACAGATAATGTTTCTGTTGAAGGAATTCTGTAGGCAATCATATTTTGATGTTATTGAAATAGTTTAAAAAGATTATTAAGGTTCACTATATTATTATTGGTGAGTGAGAGAATATGAAAATAGAAAAGAAAACTTGGCCTGAGCAATTTGATGCAATTTCCAGAGGTGAAAAAAGATTTGATGTGCGTCTTGCCGATTTTGATTGTGAAGTCGGAGATACATTGGTGCTTTGGGAATGGAATCCTCAAACAAAAAGATATACTAGCAGAGCAGTTGAGAAAAAAATAAAGTATGTATTAAAAACAAGAGAAGCAAAGTTTTGGAAAGAGGAAGATGTTCAAAAGCATGGATTTCAGATAATTGGATTTTAAAAACAATTAAATATCTTTGTTTCTTTTTGCAGAAATGAGAGAGATGTTTTATTCGGAGTTTGTGGAAGTTTATGAGAAATTATATGGAACTAGCAAGCGATTGGAGAAAGAGGCAATTTTGGCAGAGTTTTTGAATAAGCTGGAGAAGAAAGGAGATAGTGAGTGGATTTATTTGTTGAGGGGAAAGGTTTTTCCCGATTATGATGAGAGAGAGTTTGGAATTTCAGGACAGCTTGTGATAAAGACGATTGCTTCTGCTTTTGGAATTAAGGAAGAACAAATTTTGAGTATGTATCGGGAGATTGGAGACTTGGGAGAGATTGCTGAAGAATTTTCCGGAAAGAAAAGGCAGGCGAAATTGTTTGGGGGAAGGCTAACTGTCAGCAAAGTTTTTGGGAATTTGAGAAAGATTGTTGATATTGAGGGCAAGGGAGCAGTTGGAAAAAAAGTTGAATTGATAGCGGAATTGCTTGGAATTGCAGAAAGCGGAGAAGCAAAGTATATAGTCAGAACGTTATTGAGTGATTTGAGAGTTGGTGTTGCTGATGGCATTTTGAGAGATGCCCTTGCTTCTGCATTTTTTGAAGATAGAGTAGAGGTTAAGGAGTTAATTGGTAGGGCATATGATATTTGCAATGATTTTGCAGAGGTTTTTGAGGCTGCGAAAAAGGGCAGGAAGGAATTGGAAAAAATTGAAATTGTTCCAGGAAAACCCATGAACGTTATGCTTGCTGTTAAGGTTGATGACATTGGAGAGGCTTTTGAAGCGTGCGGAAAGCCGGCAGCGATTGAGCACAAGTATGATGGATTCAGGGTTATGATAAGCAAGAAAAAAGAGGAGATAAAATTGTTTACTAGAAGATTAGAAAATGTTACAAAACAGTTTCCTGATGTTGTCGAGGCCGTGAAAAAAAATGTTAAGGGAGAAAGTTTTATTTTGGATTCTGAAGTGGTTGGTTTTAATCCAGGGACAAAGAAATATCTGCCATTTGAGGCGATAAGTCAGAGAATAAAGAGAAAATATGATATTGACAAGCTGAAAAAGGAATTGCCAGTTGAAGTGAATGTTTTTGATGTTATTTATTATAATGGAAAAAATTTGATGAGTTCACCTTTTAGAGAAAGAAGAAAAATTCTTGAAAGAATTGTTAAAAATGCAGAGCTGAAAATCAGAAGCGCAAGGCAGATAATTACAGATAGCGAGGATAAGGCAATGGAGTTTTACCAAGAGGCTTTGAAAATCGGGGAGGAAGGGATAATGGTGAAGAATTTAGATGCACCGTATCAGCAAGGAAGAAGAGTTGGGTTTATGGTTAAGCTAAAACCAGTTGCTAACGATTTTGATTTGGTAATTGTCGGAGCGGAATATGGCTCTGGAAAAAGAGCGGGATGGCTGACGAGTTATATTGTGGCATGCAGAGACAACGACAAACTTTTGGAAATAGGGAAAGTGTCCTCGGGGTTGAAGGAGAAAAGTCCAGCAGACAGGAAATCCGCTGGCCCTGAAATTCCACATAAAATTTCAGGCAAGGAAGGCACGAGTTATGACGAGATGACAAAATTACTAAAAATACTAATTAAAGAAGAGGAGGGGAAAATCGTGAAAGTAAAACCAGAGATAGTTGTTTCCGTGACATATCAGAACATACAGAAAAGTCCAAGCTATAGTTCAGGATATGCATTGAGATTTCCGAGGATTACAAGATACAGGCCTGATAGAAGCGTAAAAGATATTGCGTCATTGAGCGAGATTGAAAGGGAAGTAGGAAAAAGGGGGAGGAAGAGGTAGAAATTTTAGAAATCTAAAGCTGACGTGAAAATAAGAAAGTTGTCAAAACCCGCACAACTTTTAACAAATTATTAATACAGAGAATTGCCTAGGATATGTCTCATGTTTTTTGCAATTCTCTGTCTGTACGATTGCAAATAAATGTCATATAAGCTATGCAATTGTCCATAACTGACCTTATAAATATAATAAATTTGGTTTTTAGGAATTAATGTCCGATAATTACACGAAATCTAAACTTATTTTTTAAGACACATTAATGCATTACTATTTTAATAGTTCTGATTGATGCCGAAATGCCTCAGTCGCCAATTAGATTATATATCATCAGCAATTTCAATGTCTTTGCCGACGAGGTCTTCTTCAGATTTGGCAGTTTTGAATTTTGATTTTTCCAATTGCTCCTGTTTTTCATTTTCTTTTGCTTTTTCTATCATTTCTTTTACTGACTGGCCGAAATCTTTTTGGTCTTTTCTTAAGTTAATTCCAAGGGCTTGCTGGACTTTGTTGAGCAAGATAAAATCAGGAGAAGGCAGGACACCAAATTCTAGCATTTGGAGCGAGCTTTCAGGCTCATTTATCATTTTAGCAAATTGCTTTCTTGTTAAGCCGCGGTTGCGCCTTGCAAATTTTATCTGCCAGTTAAAGTTATCAACAAGTTCAGAGACAACCTGTTTTTCTTTCCAGCCAGCGGGTTTTCTTAAATATTGGAGAGGTTTTATTTTTTCTTCTTGTTTTTGAGTTTTTGAAGGGGAATACACTTTTTCTAATTTTTTTTGAAATTCTTCGTGAGTTTGTCTTCTAAGAATTGGCAGGCCCTCACTTCTTGCATAGGATTCTGAAACCCTTACTATTTTTCCGTGTGATATCGCTTCTACGATGTTTTCTACAGCATCCATGGAAAATCATTTATTTAGGGATTTATATTTTTTGTGGGGGTGGGAAATATGCTTTTTGCTCAAGAGATTTTTTGCAATCCCAATTCTTTTTTAATTTTTAGAAGGTATTTTTCTAGATCATTATAATCTCTTTTCCTATCAAGTAAACAAACTAAAACAATATTTGGTTCTAAGATAACATAAATTAATCTGGTCTCTTTTTGCTGAATGGAAAATCTTATTCTGAATACTTTAGAGTATTGCTTTGAATGTATTCTTTTATACCTATAAGGATTTTCTTTAATTAACCTTATTTTGTCATATATAACTCGTTTTGATTTTTCATCTAGTTGAGAAATCTGTTCTTGAAAAAATTTCAATGCTTTTATGTCATAATTCATCCTAGCAATGTTTTGTTAATCTCGTCTTCTAAAATAATAGCTTTTTTCTTGATGGACAATTCTATCAATGAGTCTATAAGCTCAATTTCTTTTTCTGTGAAACTTTCATCAAACTCATTATTTTCAAATACTTTTTCTCTTAAACTTTCAGCAGCCAATTCTTGAACATTTCTGTAACCGTAATTCCTTGCATAATCTTCAACAGCTTTCAGTAAATTCTTCGGCAACTTCAAGTTTATTTGCTCTGTTTCCATGATATCTATAGGTATCTTTAGATATTTAAACTTTTCTTTTGCTTTGAATAGATTTTTAAAAACAGATTTGATAATAATTAAATGAAATTAATTTCTGTTGTAATGCCTGCTTTAAATGAGGAAGAGGGCATCGTCGAAACAATCAAATCAATACCAAAGGAAAAACTAATGAAAGCAGGTTATAAGGTTGAAACTTTGGTTGTGGATGGTGGGAGTAAAGATAAAACAAGAGAATTGGCCGGAAGTGTGGGAGCAAGAGTAATTAATTCAGAAAGAGGTTATGGTAGACAATATAAAAAATGATTTCAAGTTGTAAGGCATTACGGAGTTTATTCAAAGAAGAAATATGTGAAGAAGAAAATTCAGAAAGACAGACAGGAAATTATACAAAATTATTCTGGCATTAAATGCCCAAATTGCGGAGAAAGAGCAAGTATAGTTTTCATTTGGAAACCTAATGAGGGAGACAAACCTCCTCCTGAGAAGATATTTGGGAGCAAAATAAGTGACTGGGTTAGTTAGAACTCTGCCCGAAGGGCATTATCTTAACAGAGTAAACTATTTTTTCAGCTTCCATTTTTTAATATGTCTTCGATTTCACCGCGAGAGAGGAATTTTTCATAAGTTTTATTTTCGCTTACTAGAAATGGGACGGATTTTATTTGATATTGTTTTCTTAATTTAGTTATGGCTTGGCTTTCTGCATTTATATCAAAAGAGAATATTTTTACATTTTCTGGATTTCTGTTATAAACTGTGTCAAGTGCATAGCCTTGTAACGCGCTTAGTTTTTTATCACCAAGCAAATCATCCTTTTTATTTGTGTAGAAGAAAAGGATTATTTTCCAATCTTCATAACCACATTCTTCTCTTATTTTTTTTATAATTTCTATTACTTTGAATTGCATTTCATTATAAAGTTTTTTTTGTTCGGTAATTCTTGGATCGTCTTTTCCTAATCTTGTTTCTAGTTTTGCTAGAACATTACCAACTTCAACTTTTTCTTTCCAGACTTCGTCCCAAGTCAGATTGCAATAGTCTGTGCTTTCATTGAGACTTTTGGTTTTTGCTTGAAAAAGATCGAAGAAGGCAGAGACTTGCTTTTGCGAGCTTTCAACTATTTCTAGGCGTGTGTAAGCAAGATATTTTCCAATAGAAAACCCTAGAAGAAAAACTGCTGTAGTTAGCACTATTGCAGTTATAAATATCGGCGCATTTATTTTTCTTTTTAGTTTCATGTTTTCTGTTTTTATTAAAATTAGATAATATTAGTGATATTTAAATAGATTATCGTGAATTCTGGTAATTTGGATAAATTTTTGTCCAGAATTCCCGTGAGGGATAATTCTCCAAAAACTACCCAAATCAAAATAATTATCCATAGTTATGTTGAAAGATTATGATAAATATTTGGGATTAATTTATTGATTGCTGATAAATTAACGATTATAGTGAAAAACATAAATAATTGAACGAAACAGTATGTTTTTCCCTTGATAGTCTGTGACAAATTTGTTCAATTATTAAAGTCCCAGATTATATTAATTTTTTCATTGAAATTTTCTAGCAGGGATTACCATTTTGGTTTTTTTCCGGTGAGGAAATAGGCAAAAGTTAAAACATAAGTAAATGCGAGAATCCAGAGATAGATTGTTATAGTAAGGAAATAGTCTTTCAATGTTATTTTTTCTTTAAATTCCGACTTTGTTATGAATAAGATTATTGTGCCGATGAATACTGCTATGAACATTAGAATTATTCTTAATTCTGTGCTGGCGATGAAAAGTCTTTCTAAATCTGGAGAAAAAGAAGGAATCCAGCCGGCGAGAAGCCAGGTTATTCTGTTATATACCCAAGATGAAAGCATGTAAATTCCTAGTAAGAAGGCTATTGAAACAATAAAAATACTCACAAGGCCAAATGGGAGAATGAAAATTCCTAAATCACCATAAAGAGAATTGAAAAATAATTTCCTGTATTTTTTGTAATTATAAAACGTTCCATAAGCCCAGCGCCTCCTTTGTCTGATTAGTGAATGTAGATTGTCTGGAACAACTGTTAGTGCATAGGAGTGTGCTTCATAGCCCATATTATAGTGGTTACTTTGGATTCTTAGACCCATTTCGAAATCTTCAGTTAAATTATTTTTTTCAAAGTAGCCATGTTTGTCAAAGAATTTTTTTCTATATATGGTGAACGCAGGGGCTACAGGGAGGGAGCTTAATTTGCTTGTAATCATACGATAAAAGCCTGCGAGAGTGTATTCGACATACTGCATTCTTTCAATTAATTTTTTATTATTAAGAGGTTTTAGTCTTGATGTAACGGCCATTGTTGCAGAATCTGAAAACAAGGAAACAGATTTTTCAAGCAAGTCCTGTTTAATTAGCGTATCTGAATCCAAAACTACTAAAAAAGGAGTTTTTACTTTTTTTATTCCGAAGTTTACTGCCTCTGCTTTGCCGCCATTTGTTTTGTTAAACACTTGGACTCTGGAATATTTTTTTTCTAGCGATTTAGCTACTTTAAGAGTATTGTCTGTCGAGCCATCATTGACAACTATTATATTAATTTTTTCTTTATCGTATTTTGCATTTTTTATTGAGCGAATTGTTTTTTCCAAGACATTTGCGCAGTTATATGCAGGAATAACAAATGTTATTTTATGATAAGCTAATTTTATGTTTGTAGGAAGAGATCTTTGTTTTATGTAAAAAATTAAAAAGAAGAAAGCTATAGCAAACTCAATGAAGAATATTGTGTAGATTATTGACAAGGTTATATCAGCCATTTTGTTTTTCCTGTTGATTCTGTTCTTGCAATTTTTCTCCTTGTGCAAGATGGAAATATTCATAGAAGCTTTCAGACAGCGAGAGGATTGCTGTATGCCCGGCCTTTTTTTTATTTAGCAAGCCAATCTCAACAAATTTTTTTATGTGGTCATATGCTTTGTTGCCGCGAATTTTTACTACAACAGATTGTTTCATTGGTTGTTTATAGGCTATCATCGCAAGTGTCTCCTGCTCTGCTTTGCTGAATTCTGAAGAGCCGGTTGCAAGCCGGTTTACTATCCAGGTGTAATTTTCGGAAACATCCATTTTCCACATGTTGTCTTTTTGCGTTATTATTATTCCTGAATCTTTGTATTTATCCTGTAAGTCAAATAGGATTTTTTTCAATAAAATCGGGTTTACATCTGTAAGGGAAATTAATTCTTGAAGAGACATGAAGCGGCCGGCTATGAACAGGACAGCTTCGACTTTTTTCGTGTTTTCTGCCTCTATTTCTGTGTCGAGCTCTTGAATGCTTTTTTCGCTTATATTTTTCATTGACATTTTTCTTTTTTAATTAATTACAGTTAAAGAATAGGAGTTTTAAATATTATTGCAGAGAGCCGAATGCTTTGCCGAAGAAAGATTTATATACTATAGCTATATATATTATTGTTATGGAAACAACAATACAAGTTAGTAGAGAACTTTTAGAAGCCCTGAAAAAAAGAAAATTGGTGGAGAAGGAGAGTTACGAGAGAGTTATTTGGGATTTAGTTGAGGATACAATGGAATTATCAGAAGAAACGAAAAAAGAGATTACCGAAGCGCGCGCAGAGATCAAATCAGGAAAGGTTCATCGCTGGGTAGACATAAAAAAGGAGTTGAAATTGGATGTATGAAATTATTTTTACAGATAAGGCAAAAAGGCAATTTCTTAAATTAGAAAAAAAGTACCAAGAAAGAATAGGAGCAGTTTTGGAAAGAATTAAAATAAGGCCAGAACATTTTGTCGAAAAAATTGTAGGAGATCTCGGATATAAATTAAGAGTAGGAGATTACAGGCTAATTTTAGATATTGATAAAAATAAGCTTTTAATTTTGATTCTTAAAGTCGGACACAGAAAAAATATATACAAAAACCAAATTTAATATTTATTTTTTAGAAATCATTCCAGCAAAACAATCAGAAGGCCCTCGATGACTGCCGCGATGAGCAAAAGAGGAATTATGAGCATGAGAAAGGCATTCATCGAATTGTAAAATCTTTTTTTGAATTCTTGTGTTTTGTTTGGGTTTTTTGAGAAAATGTAGAAGCCGAGTTTCATGCCGAGGCCGAATGAAATGAAAATTGCGGGGAGCTCAAAAATTCCGTGAGGAAGGAGTCGCCACCATGATGTAAAGCCCGCTATTTCGTATGTTTTATTGAGGACAAAACCGATGACAACACCGTTTGCTAATGCTGTTGCAATTGGAAAAATTCCGAGAAAAATGCCGAGCAGGACAGAAAACAAAGCACTTTGCAAGTTATTTTGCAGTATAAAGAAAATCATTTCAATCGCGTTTAAATCTTTTGTTTGCGAAATCAATTCTCTGATGTATTTTTCTATCTGCAGGGCAAATTGGTCGCTGAAAATAAAACCAATCATTGCGCTGAAAATGAAAATGAAAATTGAGAAATAAATTAAATTGGAGCAGGATTTTATGTAGGAAACTGCTTCTTTGAACTGATGTTTTGCGTTTAAATGGTTTTTTTTCATTTTTGGATTTTATTGAGTAAATTGAACGTTATTAGTATTAAAATAGTTTGATTGATATTGATGGCATCTTAGAAGATGATTTAATAGGCTTTTCATATTATTTTTAGACAAATATACTTTTTAACTCTATCTGAAAATTACCTGAAAAATTTTTGAAGACGCGCTACTTTTTTTCTGTATTTTATTTTTAGATAAAGTCCATAAAGGAAACCGACGAGGAAACCGCCGAAATGTGCGACATTGCCAATTGGCCAGTTAAATACTATGCTTAAAATCCACATTGTTATCATGACTAAAGGAACCATTATGTACGCTGGAAGAGAAAAGAAAGGCAGAAACAAAATCATGAATTTGATTTTTGGCAAGAGAGTAACGTAGAGACCAGCTATTGCAAAAATTGCTCCAGAGGCGCCGACCATGAATACGTCAGGGGCGCCGAAGATTCTGGAGCCGAGTTCAGAAGAGCCGAAATAGTATGAGAGCAGAACTGAAATAAGGCCAGCGAATAAACCAGCAGAAAGATAAAACCAGACAAACCTTTTTCTGCCAATTATTTTTTCACACAAACCGCCGAGAGAAAAGAGAACAAACATATTTATTAATAAGTGGGCGGGACTGCCATGGGCGAACATATGGGACAGAATCGTCCAGAGGTATTTGCCTTGCATTATGTTTTCGGGTTTTAGTGCGAGATAATTGATATAATCTTCTGAAATGCGAATCAAGATAAATGTGAAAAGGGAAAATACGACACTAAGAATTATCAGCCAAGTTACGACGGAAAACTTTGCAATTCTTTCTGATAGAGCCGGCTTGCGCCTTGAGTAGTTATGACTATTCATTTCTTTTTACGCCTCTTTTTTCTTTTTCTGAAGAATTTTTTTGCAAATTTGGAAAATCTTTTTTTAACTTTAATTTTTTTTCTTGCCTTAGTTATTTTTTTAGAATGTTTTGGTTTATTTTTTATTTTTTTATTTAATTTTACTTTTTCCCTTTTCCTCTGCCTTTTTCTTTTTTTTCTTTCAAGTTCTTTCTGTCTTTGTTCTTCTTTAATTCTTTTTTCTTTGGCTTTCAGCTCTTTTGATTCAATCATTTTGATTTCTGCGCCAATCAAAGACAAAATATTTTCAAGTTTGCTGATTTCTGATTTTATCTTTTCTATTGTTTCTGTATTATCTTTTATCTCAAGAGTTTCGCCGCATTCAGGGCAAGTATAATTATGAAGCAGAGCATCTTCCTCGTTAAATTCGGAATCGCAATTTTTACAATAGTAGAAGCGCGTTCTCTGCCAGTCGTTTATCTGATTCTGGTGTTTTTCAATTTCTTTTTTTATTTTTCCTTCATATTTTTGAAGACTTTTTTTTATGTTCAGCGTCCAGAAGTACGTATACCAGCCACCTTTTTTCTTATCTTTTTTTCTGACAAAACCCACAACTCCTTCTTCTCCTAACTTGTATAAGATATTTCTGGTTTGGTTTATTGTCAAGCCCAGTTTTTTTGCTATGAGAAATTCATTGACATTATTTTTTTTGTAAAGCAAGTCAACTAATTTTTCCGAAACCTGTCCGGAAAGCTCTATTATTATTTTCTTTAGAAGTTTTTGGAGGTTGATTTCGGCTTTCATTGATATCTTTAAAAAACCCGCATTAAAAATCTTTCTGTTTTTTTTGCTATGTTTTTGTTAATAGTATTTTATCGTCGTCACGATTTTGTATTAATTTTATAGTTAATATAAATATATAAAAGGAGAGTTAGAAATTTAGATATATGTTCTTTGGAAAAAAAAGAGATGAGAAGGGTCTTCCTGATTTGCCGATGCCGAAAACTCCTTTTGATAGGGATTTGAGCATGCAGAGAGAAGAAGTTAATTCTCTGCCTTCATTTCCTGATTCGCCGTCTCATAACAGGTTTTCGGAAGCAGCCATAAAAGATGCGGTGAATGCGGAAGAAGAGGTAGAAGATTCAGAGAATTGGAAGCAGGGAGCGGACGATATGGAAAAGAAAGGAAAATTGGTAGAGGTTGATGACGCTGATGAGCGTGATTTGACAGAAACCATGGAAGAACCAAGGAGAGTGCCCAGCAGATATTCAAGGGGGACCGTTGGCGGAGAAGCAGATGTTTTTGTTAGAATTGATAAATTTCATTCTGCAAGAAGAGCTTTGCATGAGGTCAGGAGCAAATTGAGAGAGATTGACGAAACTATCAAGAGAATTAGGGATATTAGGATTAGAGAAGAACAGGAGCTTGCGGGATGGGAGAAAGATTTGGGCAATGTTAAGGCACGGATGAGGGATGTTACAGAAAATATTTTTGAAAAAATAGCGTGAAATGACTTCAGAATATGTTAGAGTTTCTGCATCGGAAAAAGCTTTTGGGCATACCGGGCTTCTAAACGGACAGCTTGAGCTGTTGGATATAATGAAGAAAGTCAGAAATTATCGGACAGTTAGGAATGAAGAGCTTATGCTTAAAATTGTTTTGAAGGCAAAGATAGGAGAACTTCTCGAGGCTATTGAAAAACTTGAAAAAACACTTCCTGAGAGTTATTTTAAAGCTGAAGTGCCTAAGGCAAAAAAAGAGAGGATGAGCGCAGAGAATAGAAAGGAGCTTGAAGAACTTGGATTGCAAGGGGAAATAGACGAGATAAGGAGAAAGTTGGATAGATTGCAGAGTGGCAGATGGTAGTTGTTTGCTTAATTTTTCTAAATTTGTTTTTATAGATAATTCGGATAATTGAATTATAAATTTGTTCCGAATTCTCTAATAGGACAATTCGCAGAAAAGTGATATAATCAAACGAATTGTCCATAAAAATTATCTTTTGCGCCGTTTACTTGAAAATCTTTAATTTTAATAAACGAAACTTGACTCCTAAAAATATTAAGAGACTCATATTTTTCATATTAGTTCCGGCAGTTTGCCAATCCTTAACAGACTCTGTTGGGTAGATAAGATTTAAAATGTTAAGAGCCAGATTATCTCTTATCATATAAAGAGTAAAAAGCTCTAGTGCTATTGCTAAAGTTGCCGTCAGCCAAGGAGGTAATTTACGGGCAAGAATAAATCCAAGGCCCATTGAAAACACATCAAAAACTGAATTAATGATGCTGTCCCCATAATAATCAAGAGCAAAAGTAGCGGTTCTGTATCTGTTTATTATAAACGGAGAGTTTTCAAAAACTTCCCATGAAGTTTCTATCAAAAGAGCAAATAAAAATCTTGTTTTTACAGGCAAACGCTTGGCCACCGACCTTAATAAAAAATAATAAAACATGCCATGGATAATATGGGAAAAACTATACCAGTCAAACAAATGCTGCGAATTTCCAGGCCCATTTACATTATTATACCAAAACAGAACATAATTGCATTTGCATATGACAAGCCTTCCCATTAAATACTCAATAAGTCCCATAGCTAGAATTATTAAAACTGCAACCAAAATTAAAACCCATAAATGGTTGTCGTAATATTTCTTTAAATTATCTACGCTCTTTTTTAGGTTCATGAGTAACACAATATTCATTGATTTATATATTTTTAATACCGGTGATTTGATACATGTATCCCCGAGGCGCATGTCTATGCGCAACATAACCGAATATTCTGGGGAATCTTTATATATCATTTTAGTTTTGTTTATGAATGAGAATAAAGACGAGAGAGGAGCTGGTAAAAGCATATATTGAATTTTTCAAGGAAAAGGGGCATAAGGAAGTTCCTTCAGCATCGCTGATTCCTGAAAATGACCCGACTGTTTTGTTCACAACTGCGGGGATGCAACCGCTTTCTCCTTATCTAATTGGGGAAAAACATCCGCTTGGTGAAAAACTGGTTAGTGTGCAGAAGTGCATCAGGACACAAGATATTGACGAGGTTGGAGACGAATTCCATCATACTTTTTTTGAAATGCTTGGAAATTGGTCTTTTGGAGATTATTTTAAGAAGGAAGCCATTGAATATAGTTTTGAATTTTTGACTCGCGTCTTGAAAATTCCATTTGAGAAGATTGCAGTCAGTGTTTTTTCAGGAGACAAAGACTCCCAGCAAGATATTGATTCTGCTTTGATTTGGAAATCTCTTGGAATTTCTGAAAAGAGAATTGCTTATTTGCCAAAGAAAAATAATTGGTGGGGGCCTGTTGGCAAGACAGGGGTGTGCGGGCCCGACACAGAAATGTTTTATTGGAGCGGAGAGGGGAAGGTGCCAGAGAAATTTGACCATGAAGACAAGAGATGGGTTGAAATTTGGAATGATGTTTTTATGCACTATAACAAAACTCAGATAAAACTAATCTTGGTAGATGCGATAAATTGTTTAATTGATAAGGAAAATGGACTTAATAGAGAATTAGCTGAAATTTTAAAAAATAAAAATAAAAAAATAATAGTTGTGACAAATGCCGACATTAAAGAGATAAAGTCAAAATTAAATGGTTATGATTTTGAAGTATTTAGTTTAATGAAAAATCCTGACAAATCTAACCCTGATTATTTTAGAGAATTTTTGAAAAGATATAATTTAAAGAAAGAAGAGATTATTTATTTTGATCACAAAGAAGAAAATGTTAAATCTGCAAAGCAAGTTGGGATAGTTTCTGAAATTTATAAGAACAATAAACAAATTAAAGATTTTATAGAAAAGAATTCATACAGATATGAAACATTGAAACAAAAAAACGTTGATACTGGAATGGGTGTTGAGAGAACCATAGCAGTGCTAAATGGTTTCGGTGATAATTACTTGACAACAATATTTGAGCCGATAATCAGAGAGTTAACAATAATTTCCGGGAAGAGATATGAGGCAGAGAATAAAAAAGCGATGAGAATAATTGCAGACCATTTGCGGGCGGCCACGTTTATTCTTGGAGATGAGAGAGGAGTGAAACCGAGCAATGTTGAGCAAGGATATGTTTTGAGAAGGCTGGTAAGAAGAGCAATAAGATATGCTAGAATTTTGGGCATAAAAGAAAAATTCACAAAAAATGTTGCAGAGGTTGTGATTTTGTTATATGATGATTATCCTGAATTGAAAAAAAACAAGGAGTTTATTTTGAGCGAGTTGGGAAGAGAAGAAGGAAGGTTTATGATGACAATTGTCAAAGGATTGAAAAAATTTGAAGAGATAATTGGAAATTCACATAAGATAATTTCAGGAAAGGACGCGTTTTTGCTTTTTCAGAGCTATGGGTTTCCGATTGAGATGACAGTTGAGCTGGCTCGAGAGAAAAAATTTGAGGTTGATGTTGTTAGTTACGACGAGGAATACAAGAAACATCAGGAGCTGAGCAGAACATTGTCTGCCGGAGTTTTTAAATCAGGGTTGGCCGATGATTCTGAAAAAACAACAAGATTGCATACAGTGACACATCTGCTAAATGAGGCTTTAAAAGTTGTTCTCAATGATAGAAATATAAAGCAGAGGGGCTCGAACATAACGCCGGAAAGATTGAGGTTTGATTTTAATTTTAATAGGAAATTGACAAAAGAGGAGCTGGAAGAAATTGAGAAGCTTGTGAATAAAAAAATAAAAGAAGGGCTGAACGTTGTTAGAAAGGAAATGCCTTTGAAAGAAGCTATTAAATTTGGCGCGCAATCAGAGTTTGGCGCAAAATATCCTGATGTTGTTTCTGTTTATATTATAAAAGATTCCAAAGATCATAGAGGATGGTTCAGTTGTGAGATTTGTACTGGACCGCATGTTAAAAATACAAATGAAATAGGAAATTTTAGAATAATCAAAGAAGAAAGCGTTGCTGCGGGAATAAGGAGGATAAAGGCGGTGGTTTAATAAGGAAAGATTAATGTTGATGGCTATAGCTTATAACTTCTGGAGAATTCAATTATTCCAAACCCAAGCTAATTTTCATTGCCAAATCAACCTTTTCCATGATCTCGATGCCCAAAGAAGAAATCTTTTTTCTTATCCTTAATTTATCAATTGTTTTTATTTGATTTAACAAAATAGTAGAATTTCTATCCAAATTTGAATCTGTCTTAAATAAAAAAACATTCGTTGGATATTCTTTTTTATAAAATTTAGATGTTATTGGGGCGACAATTGTCGTTGGAGAATACTTATTATAAATATTATTCTGTACAACTAGTGCAGGTCTAATTCCCCCTTGTTCGCTATCTTTAACTGGCTCAAAATCGACAAGAACAATATCTCCTCTTTTAATCTCCATCTTTCCATTCCCAGTCAAAATCTTCGTCAATAGCTTGAAACTCCTTTGTTATCTTTAAACTTTCTTCTGCTGTCTCTTTAGCCCCTTCTATCATTAAATCAATATGTCTTCTTTTTTGCTCTTCAACCTGCTTCATAATTTTTACAATAATATCTTCATAAGTTTCTTTGCTAGTTTCTTTCATTCTATCCAAGGATTTTTTTACATTTTTATTAAGCTGAATGTAAATTGTTGGATGACTAAGAATTCAACCTCACAACACCATTTTCTTTTTTTATTAAGTTTGTTCCTTTAATAATGTCGCCGGTGATGTTTTGGACAGGATAGGCTGCCGCGTACTCATTGTTTAAAGTACGGATGTAAATTAAATTTTGGGTTATGTTGACTTCGTATTGCATGCCGGAAATTCTTTCAGGCACAAAAAACTGGCGTTGATAGCCATCGGTTGCTTTTGATGCAAGATCGATTTCGTTTTTTATATCATTTGCTGTTTTTTGAAATGCGTAATTTCTTTTCTGGATTGTTTTATCTGCAATGTCCTGCTGGAAGACAAAAAGAATGGTTAAGAAAAAAAACAAAACGCCGCCGATTAAAATCATGAACTCAATTGCTGATTGGGATTTTTTTTTCATGTTGATTAAACCAGTGTTAATTCTACGCGTTCAGGATTAGATTTTATTTCAAGCTTTATTTTTTTTACTCCGGGAGTTGGAGTAATCGTGCCTTGAATCGGAACATTGCTAGAATAAGCAATTACAGATGTTCCAGAACTTGTTGAGACGTTAAATATTATGTCTTTGTTTTGTATCGTGACTGCTTGAACTCCTTCAGGAAGATAAGCAGAGATTGTTGTCCTTGAGGGTTCTCCAGAATAGTAGATTCTTTCTGCAGAAGAAGTTATTTTTTTTGCAAATTGCTCGAGCTGGGAGAATTTTATTGAATCTTTTATTTCTGCTGAATAAAATAGTGCAATGCCTAAAATAGACAGAGCTACAAAAGTTACGAAAGAAATTACGATCAAGTATTCTACACTGATTTGACCTCTTTTTTTATCAAGCATTTTGACTATTTTTTAGGATTAATATTAGGAAATTTATAAGATATATAAATATTGACAAAAGGAGAGCTAATTCTATTATCTATTTTATTATCGAATTATAGCAGATGACAAAATATTTTGAGCAGTTTTTTGTTCATCCGATTGATAGTCAAGACATAAATTGCTCAATTAATAATGTCATTGACTATAGTAATAATTATTATAGATTTTATTAATAATCAAATATTTTTATTTTTCCATTATTAAATTTTTAGATGCAGAGAATTCTTTCAGAATTTCTGTCTAGTCAATTCTTAAAATACTGCCTCTAAAAAAAGAATTGCCCACAGTTAAGATTTTAAAGGGAAATTGATTTATAAAGACAGGAATATAATTCAGTAAGATGGATGATTTTAATAATGTAAATAGGATAAGAAATAGGGTGAAAGTTTTGTGGGGATTTTTGTTTTTTATTTTAGCTCTGTCTATTTTACATTCTGCTTGGCACATATATTATTTTGATGCCTCTGTTTCTGATATTTTTGGAAAGGGAATTTCCGGACTTTTGATTGGGAAAGCAGATGTTGGAGAGGAAATTAAAAATTTTGTATATGGAGAATCAGTGTCGAAAATTTTTGTTTTGGCGGAATGGATTTTGATATTTTTAGCGATTTTGTTATTGTATATAGAGAGGAAAATGGGCCACAAGAAGGAGCTTTTTGTTATAGGAAATGATTTAAGGAACAACATAAGGAGATCTGGGACTGCGACTGATTTAGATGTTTTGTATGATTTGCTTAAAGAAAGAAAACGCTTGAGCATTTCTGCGATTGCCAGAGCGTTTAATGTCAGTAGAGATTTGGTTATGGAATGGGGAAAGATATTTCAATCTAAGGAGATTGCAGAGATAGAATATCCGTTGTTTGGACAGCCAGAAATTGTTTTTAATGAAAAAGATTATAAAAAGAAATAAAAGTAAATAGAACATGAAAAAAAGAGGTAAAGCAGAGCATAAAGAAGAGAAAAAAGCAAAACCCGAAAAAAGAATCGAAGACAGAAAGTTAAGAGCGGAAACAAAGAAAATTTTGCAGAAATTAACTTTTGATTTTGGAAAAGCCGATAAGGAATTTTTTCAAGATAAAACTACTGTGAAAGAGGAAGAAGAAAAAACACCGACGCCGGAATTAAAAAATGAGACAGAGAGCAAGGCTGAAGAAGGCATGCAGGAACAAGCGGCGCAGATTGAGCCAAAGGATCTCGAAAGAAAACAAATAAATGAGGGTTATTCAAAGTTCCCGATTAAAAAAGAAGAACCAGAGTTAATTAATAGGATTGTTGGAAAAACTGAAGGGGAAAAAGCTGAAAAATTTGAAGAATTAGAAGAAGGAGAAAAGGGAGAAGGAATTTTTGAGGAGGAAGGTGAAGAGGATAATTTTGAAACTGAGAGAGCTGAAATAGAGAGGAAACTTGAGGCAGTTAAGAAAGGAGAAAAAGAGACTAAAGTTATAGAGCTGAGACATCCTGCCTACAAAGGAAAGGCCAAGGTTCTGGAGGTTTATGAAATTGACGTTGATGGAGCGAAAGTAAAGGTTGAGATAACAAAAGACCAGATGGGCACCAATTATAATCTGCATATACCAAGAGTAAGCCCCGCCACGGCGGCGCTGCTCGAAGAAATTAGGAATGAGCTCATAAGTGCGACGACGATAAGCATGAAAGAGCTTGTTGATCCGGATTCTTTTTCTTTTTTGAAGAAGAGGTTTATTGAAGATGCGAGAAAAGTTTTGAAAGAGAAGCTTCCTAATTTAGAGAGAGTCCCTGAAAATTTTCTTGTTGGAATCTTAATACAGGAAATGCTTGGCTTGGGAAAAATAGAATTTTTGATAGAGGACCCGAATCTTGAAGAGATTGTAATTCCGTCGGCGAAAGAATACATAAGAGTTTACAGCAAAAAATATGGCTGGCTTTTAACAAATGTAAAAGTGGAAAGGGAGGAGGAGATAGTTAATTATTCTAATATAATAGCGAGGAGAGTTGGGAGGCAGATAACTGTTTTGAATCCTTTGCTTGATGCGCATTTGGTTACAGGAGACAGGATTAACGCAGTTTTGTATCCGATAGATACCAAAGGAAACACGATAACAGTCAGAAAATTTGCGAGAGATCCCTTTACGATAATTGATTTTATTAATAACAATACTTGCAACCCGGAAATTTCTGCGCTGCTTTGGCTTGCGATAGAGTTTGAGATGAATATACTGATTTCCGGCGGAACAGGTTCTGGAAAAACTTCTTTTTTAAATGCGTGCCTTCCGTTTATACCGCCGAACCACAGAATTATCAGTATTGAAGATACGAGGGAGCTTGTGCTGCCTGAATTTTTGTACTGGACTCCTCTTGTAACAAGAACTGCAAACCCTGAAGGAAAGGGAGAAGTCAGCATGCTTGATTTGCTTATTAATTCATTAAGAATGAGGCCTGATAGAATTGTCCTCGGGGAAATGAGAAGGCAACAGGAAGCAATGGTTTTGTTTGAGGCAATGCATACAGGACATTCTGTTTATGCCACTGTGCACGCAGATACCGCTGCTGAAACTATTTCAAGACTTGTTAATCCTCCACTGAATGTTCCTCCGAATTTATTGAGGGCGGTTAATTTGAATGTTGTTATGTTCAGAGACAGGAGGAGGGGCATAAGGAGAGTATTACAGATTGCAGAGCTAGAGGCATCAAAGGGAGGAGCGCAGGCAAATATTTTATATAGGTGGAGTCCAGAGTTGGATAAGATAATCAAGCACAGCGAGAGCTTCAGATTTTTTGAAGATGTTAGCAGGCACACGGGAATGTCACAGGCAGAGATTAAAAAGGACATAGAAGAAAAAATAAAAATTTTGTCCTGGCTTGTTGCTCACAGTGTCAGAGACATGGAATCGTTCGGCAATGTGATGAATTTGTATTATAAGAATAAAGAATTTCTTTTGCGCGCAATAAATAGAGGAAACAAGAGCGCAATTCTTGGGAAATAAAATGGAGTTCAAGATACCTTTTACAATATCTTCACTTGACAGGCTGAAAAAAAGAGCGCAGTATTTTAAGAAATACATAAGATACAGAAAAGATTCACGGCTTCAGAAGTATCTGGAGAATTGTGATGTTACCATAACAAGAGAAGAATATCTTTCGATATGCCTAAAGGGTTTTTTTATTTCTCTTTTGGTTTTGTTTCTGTTGTCTTCGACAATTCTTGTTCTATTGAGCATTAGCAAAGCCATTTTGTTTTCTTCAGGCTTGTCAGTTGTTTTTTCGTCTTTTATTTTATTCACCCGAATAATTTATCCTAAAATTTTCAGCGCGAGAAAAGAGAGAGAAATAGAGAGAAATTTAATTTCTGCTTTGCAGGATATTCTTGTTCAGCTAAATTCCGGAGTGCCTTTGTTCAGCATAATGGTAAATATTTCTTCTTCTGATTACGGCGCTTTGAGCAAGGAATTTAAGAAAGTTGTTAAGAAGATTAATGCGGGACTGCCTCAGATTGATGTTCTCGAAGAAATAGGAGAGAAAAATCCGTCTATTTACTTTAGAAGAACGCTTTGGCAAATAAGCAATGGATTGAGAGCGGGAAGCGACATTTCTATTATTATAAGAGAGAACATAAAGACATTAAATGAAGAGCAGCTGATTCAATTGCAGAATTACGGAAATAAATTAAATCCATTAGTAATGTTTTACATGCTCATATCGATTATAATCCCTGCGCTTTCGATAACTTTTTTGACTGTTGTTTCTTCTCTTGTTAATCTAAACAGTTTTCTTACAACTTTGATGTTCATAGCTTTGTTTGTTTTTGTTATTTTAATTCAGATTATGTTTTTAGGAATAATTAAATCGGCAAGGCCTAATTTGTTGTAAAATGAAAAAAGAAATAATAAAAAAGAGCGAAACAAAAACTCTGCAGAAAAAGAAAACTAAGGAAAAAGGGTTTGGCAGGAGAAAAGAGTTTTTGATCGCAGTTATTGCAGGATTGTTAGTTTCAACGCTTTTTGCTATTTTCACCAAAAGCTTTTTGAAAACAGTGATTTCATTTTTTGCTTTTTTTGTTTTATTTGTTTTTTATTTTATTGTCAAAGCCAGATTGAAGAAAAATGCCGAGATTAGAAGGATGGAAGAGGTTTTTCCTGATCTTATTGAACTTATGGCTTCTAATCTTAGAGCGGGAATGACAACTGACAGGGCGCTATTGTTAAGCTCGAGGAAAGAATTTGCTCCCTTGGATAAGGAGATACTTCAGGTAGGGAAAGATATTGTAACGGGAAAGGAAATGACCCGCGCTTTAGAAGAAATGGCCATAAGAATTAATTCTGAAAAAATTAAGAAAACAGTTTTACTTATAAACTCCGGAATTAGGGCGGGCGGAAATTTATCTGTTTTGCTGGAAGAGACCGCTATCAATATGAGGGAGAAGGAATTTGTTGAAAAAAGGGCGGCATCAAATGTTTTAATGTATGTCATTTTTATTTTCTTTGCGGTTTCAGTTGGGGCGCCAATTTTGTTTGGGCTTTCTTCTGTGCTTGTGGAAATTCTTACAAATGTTCTTGCGAATGTTGAACTGCCGAGCGGGCAGGGAAATGTAAATGTGCCTTTCACGTTGACAAAGGTAGGCATTTCTGTTAACTTTATTGTTTATTTTTCAGCTCTTTTTATTATCATTACAGACGTTTTAGCTTCTTTGGTTTTGGGACTGGTGAGAAGCGGCAATGAAAAAGACGGCCTGAAATACACTTTGATTTTGATTTTAATCAGCATTAGTGTTTTTTTCGCCACAAGAGGCATCCTTTTAAATTATTTCAGTGACTTTTTTCGATGAGGATGGCAAAGAAAGCGCCCAGTTAAGTTTTTATATGCTTTTTGTTTTATTATGTCAAGGAACTTGACAGGTTCCTTGAGCACGAGAGAATTGCTGGCAATTACAATTCTCTGTGCAGAAAATTCCTGACGTGAAGGAATTTTCTTGCATCCAAAAGTCCCAAACACCCAAGGACTTTTTGATAATAATTGTTAAAGAGATTATAATGGCAAAGAAAATTAAAAAGAGCAAGAAAAAGAGAGTGAAGAAAACTATGCACAAGATAGTTCATTCTAAGCACAAAATCAAACACTCGATTAAACATAAAATCAAGCGCGCAGTTAAGCATCATAAAAAGATGCATAAGATGCATGTGAAAGATGCGAGACATAAAAAGCACGGAGGACACGGCAGACAAAGGCGTGCGGGACGCAGATTAATCAATTTGGTTCCGAGGAAGAAGAAAAAATTGATAAGAGTGCCTCTAGGAATACCTAATTTTGATAAATTAATTCAGGGAGGTTTTGAAAAAAACACCACTAACTTGCTTGTCGGAGGTTCTGGAAGCGGAAAGACAATTTTTGCAGCGCAGTTTTTAGTCAGTGGAATGAAGAAAGGAGAGAAATGTCTATATGTAACATTTGAAGAGAAGAAGGAGCAGTTTTATGAAAACATGAAAGAGTTTGGCTGGGATTTGGAAGAATATGAGAAAAAAGGTTTGTTTACTTTTTTGGAGTACACGCCGATACAGGTTAAGACAATGTTAGAGGAAGGCGGGGGCTCTATAGAAAGCATTATTTTAAAAAAGAAGATAGACAGGATGGTTTTTGACAGCATAACTTCTTTTGCTTTGCTTTTTGAGGACGAACTGTCGAAGAGAGAAGCGGCTTTGGCTTTGTTTGGGTTGATTCGGGGATGGAATTGCACCGCTTTGCTTACTCTGGAAGAAGAGCCATTGGCGCGCGATAAAGCTACTTCAAGCGCGCTGGAGTTTGAGTCTGATTCAATTATAATTTTATATTTTGTTAGGCAAAGAGGAGAAAGAGAAAGATATGTAGAGGTTATGAAGATGAGAGGAACAAAACATTCGGAAAAGGTTTATGCTTTTGAAATCGGCAAGGGAGGAATTATTATAAAAAGACCTGTCTCTAAATTTATTCCAGGATGATTTTTTTAAGTTGAGAATTTATAAACTATGAATTATACTATTTTATGTATGAATTATTCAAAGTTCTCTATAAACAAGAGGCAATTTAGAAATATGAAAAAGGCGCAGGCGTGGGGATTTGATTTGTTGATTGGCGGAACGATATTTTTAGGAGCAATAATCTTTTTTTATTTGTTTACTTATAATTATCCGTCAAGCGGAGAGGAAACTTTTGATATTTTGATTTACGAGGCAGGATTGGTGAGTGATAGTTTGTTGTCAGAAGGTTATCCAGTTGATTGGAATGAAACAAATGTTGTTAGAATTGGAATTTTAAGCCAGAATAAAATTGATAGTAATAAATTGGAAAAATTTTATAATTTGACTAACACAAGTAGTGGATATGCAAAATCGAAAAGTGCTTTTAATGTGAGGAATGATTATTTTGTTAATTTATCAGAACCAACATCGGTTGGCGGAGTGCAAGTTACAGGAATAGGGAGGTTGAATGATGGGGCTGAAAACCTTATTAAGAGAGAAAGATTTACGATTTATAATAATAAACCTGTGACAATGTATGTTTACATGTCGAAATAAAATTGGCAAGAGTATGTAAATATCTAAAAATGGATAAAAAAGTCGAGGTTTTTACCAGAGGTAAAAATGGATAAAAAAAGAGGGATTTTTTTCAGCGCAGATGCTTTGGTAGCGGTGATTATAATCATGTTTGTTATTTTTGTTGCTTATCCTATTTTTAAAACTGTAAAACCAGAAACAGAATTGCAGAATGATATTATTGTGAGTTTGTCTACTTTGAAGATAGGGGACATGTATGCGAGCAACAGTTATGTGCAGGCGCTTTTAGACAGCGGGATAATTAAAGATACAAATAAACCCTTGCTTGAACAGATTGGGGAATTTTATGTTACTAATTTTTCTATGGCGCAGAAACTTGGAGAGGAATTTTTGAAAGACTTGAATACCAAGAGGAACATAGGGATTTTTTACGGTGGTAGGTTAATAGCTTCTAAAAATTCTACTTCCTATGAAAATGCATCAAATGTTGAAGTAGCTAGACAATTAATAAGTGGAATCAGAGAAGGAAATAGCACAACAGGGTTTTCTGCGAGGGCTTTTCTTGCAAAAAGCTTGCAGAACAAATATTTTTATTTTGGAGGTTATGTTGGAGACGGGAACATAACTTTGAGAGCAGATTATAAAGGAAATATAACCGGAGCCGAGCTGGAGACAGCAATTAACGATAATTTTGATGTTTATGTTAATGGCAAATATGCCGGTTCTTTTTTGAAATCAGCAAATGAATTTACGCCGCAGAAATATTCTTTGCCTACTGGAAACTTTAGTTCTGGAGAGAATTATATTGATATTTTTGGAAATAATTTGTATATAGCTGGTGGATTTTTGAAGATAACTTATGCCAGCGATGCAGAGTTTGAGCAGGCAACAAGATATTATTTTCCAGGTGTTGACGGAGTTGTCAATGTTTATGATGGCTTTTATCTGCCAAATATAAATACGATGAACATACTTTTGCATTTCAATGCAAGCCATCAGGTGTTTTTAACTATTGGAAATATAACAGTCTTTAATGAAACAGTTGCAGGAGAGGCAACAAGAACAGTTTCTGATGCAGAGCTTTCTTCGAAACTTGACTATGGCTCAACAAGCGGGAAGAATGTTCCTGTCAGATTTGGAATAAGAGAGCTTGTGGAAACTTTGGGCGGAGGAAATGCAGATGTCATTTTGATTACTGATTATTCTGGAAGCATGAAGAAGGCGATAAATGATGACCTATCACAAGGGAATGCTAATTTTGATTGCGCAAATCTTGAAGCCAATCCGAATGCGCAAAAAGCAAGACTGGCAGAATGCCTGGATTTTCTTTTTGTTGATATAATTATGAATAACAACAATAACAGAATCTGGCCAGTTTACTTGCATTCAGATGCTGTTGGAGCTTATACGGGCAATGCTTCCGATCCTGTTGCTGTAAAAAACTATATAGATAACAATCCTCCTGGAAACCCCAAAGATAAAACTTGTTTGGCTTGTGTTTTGAACAAGGGTTATGATATTTTGAAAAGTAATACAAATTCAAGCCAACCAGCAAGAAAAAGATTCATAATTTTGATGACTGATGGAGTGCCAACGCACTGCGCTTCCGGTTCTTGCGCAAGCAATTCTTCTGTTTATGGAACGAAATATTGTGACGGCTATTGTGATTTTCAGGGAGGGCAGCAAGAATCTTGTATTACTCAGGGATGTGATGATGCTTTGTGCGACAATGCCGTGCAGAACACAATTTATTCCGCGAACAGAAGCACAATTGATTTAAACGCTGTTATTTACACGATTGGCTTTGGGCTTGTTGGAACTAATTGCAACAAGGCAAATTCGACGCTTACCGACGTAGCAACGATTGGAAACGGAGAGTATTTTTACAGTTCAAACGTGAGCGAGCTGAAATTAATTTACGAAAACATTGCAAAAGAAATTTTAAGGGTTTCTTTCAGGGACCAGACGGCAAATCTGACAGGGGCGAATTTCTTTTCAAGGCTGTATGCGGATTCTTATATTGAATTTAATTACATAAAAGAACAGATTCCATTGGGAGTTATTTTGACTTTGGAGCAGAATTTTAATGATAGTTATCATGGGAACTTTTCAATTCCTCCTAATTCCAGTCTGGTTGAGGCAAAGGCGGTTTCATATTCAGGATATAGATGGACAGATTATGCTTCCTTAAATGGAATAAAGTTTTACAACTTGACAGAATATATAAAGAAATATTTGGAGTTAGGAGACCCTTTTGTTTTTACACTGCCAAAGAATTTGATTCAGAGTAATAATACAGTTAGAATAACAACTGGAAGCTCGCCGGGAAACACAACTTTTGGTTCAGTGAGCAATAAAATTATTTATACCGTTGTCAAGAACACAACTTCTTTCGCGACTGGAAATGAAAGCACTGGCGGAATTTTCGCTTTTGCGGAAGGCTGTGAATGGAATGTAACTTTTGAAGATGGGATAACTGACATAATTCCAATGCCTGCTTTTTATAGCAATGGAAATTCATGCACTTATGACGGGAGTGATTGCGACGCCGACGGAACTCCATGTGATATTAATGACGCTTTGCAAGTTGCTGCCAATAATTTATTGAAAGTTCTTGATTTTGATTCTGATGGTAAGGTAGATGTGAAATTTTCTGAGCAGAATTTGCAAGTTGCTGGGGAGACGATAACAGGCATTCCATTTGCTTGGAGCACGGAGGTTCAAGTCATAGTATGGGATTAATAAATGCAGGCATTAAAATAAGAAACAAAAAAGGAATTTTTTTTACAATGATGGCAATCTTGATAATTTCTCTGTTTGTTTTGTCTTATACTTTTTACAATGAGATAAAAGAGGACAAATCAGTAAACAACAGAGTGAATACAATGAATAATTTTCTTTTTTCGGTTGAAAAGGACTTGGAGAGACAGATGTATATTTTTGGTTTTAGAACTATTTTTTTGATTGAGAAGAAAATTGTTGAGACAGGAACTTACAGGACAAATATAAATCAGACATTCCACGAGGCTTTTTTCAACGGGACCATTTATGGAGAGGCACAGGCATTATTGAATGACGCAAAGTTTTCACATTTTAATAATACTATAAATAACAATGCTAAAAAAATAAATGTTGATATAATTTTTTCTGACCCCAAAGTTGAAGTCACGCAGGATGATCCCTGGCATATCAAGGTTACATTGATTGCGGACCTGGAGATGAGTGATATTGGAGGTGTTGCTTTATGGAAAAAGACAGAGAAAATTTCAGGGAGAATATCTGTTGAAAATTTTGAAGACCCAATTTATTATACAATTACGAGCGGCAGAGCGAGCAACAAAATTACAAGAACACCATATACAGATTTTAGTGTCATTGCTGATTTTTCCGAGCATGCAACCAACTCTTATTACAAAGCAGACAGTGATGCGCCGAGTTTTCTTGACAGGCTTGCGGGGAACATAACTATTGCGAATCCGCAGGGAATTGAATCAATTGTTAATTTACAGAAATTGTCGCAGCAGGGTGTTTCTGTGCAAGAAAAATCTACGATTGACCATATTTATTTTTCTTCTGATAATCCAAGTTTTGGTTGTGTTAATGGAATGCCGTCGTGGTTTAGGATTGACGACACACATGCTGATAAATATAACGTAACTGTTGGGGGTTGTTCTGGCGGATTGTTTGAATGATATATAGAGAATTTTTTAAAATATAACTAAGGATAATAGGTTTTTCACTAACTTTGCATTTCCTCTATTGACAGTCAAAGCCAAAAGGTAAATTATTAATGTTTCTTACTATAAACATAATTAAATAAATATTTTCAATTATAGATATTAGAAAATTAAGAACAAATTAAATTGACGAAAAAAGGGAATATTTATAAACTATATTATTTTAATAAATATATTAAATTATTTTTGGAAAAAGAAAAAGGAGGTAAAAAATGCACAGGAAAGGTCAAGCAGCTATGGAGTTTTTGATGACTTACGGCTGGGCTATTTTAGCGGCGATAATTGCCATCGGAGTGCTTGCATATTTCGGGGTCTTCAATCCGAGCAGATTGGCAGGATCTGCGGGAGTCTTGAATGCACCAATGAATGTTGATGAATTTAATATACTGGCTGATGATTCATCATGCTCTGGCGGTACGGATTGCATGAACCTTATTATTACACAAAATTCTGGACAAGCGCTTAATGTGACATCTACTAATATAACTTTAACAAGTGGCGGTTCTGGGAGTTGCTCTGATACGATTTTGTTGCCATCAGCGTGGTCATCTGGAAGTAAACAGACTTTCCTCTTTGAATGCGGTAATTCTTTTGAAAATGGAGCTTCAATAGCGGGTAACATCGAAATAAAGTACACCGTAACAGGGAGCGATTTAGTACAAACCTCAACCGGCAATATCAGAGGGGTTGCTCAATAAATTTATTTTTTATTTTTGTTTTCTAGGGAAAGAAATTTAAGAATTAAATTTCCCAGTTAGTTTCTTGTTTTTTGTCTTTTAATTTTTCCAAAGCGAATGAAATATCTTCCTTTTTCAGAGTTTTCCTACCTCTTATTGTCATTTCATCTTTCAAGATTAACATTAAGTTTTTTAGCTTTTCTTCCAAGTTTTTTTCTAAATAGACGAGAGCATTTGGATTTACTCTTTTAATTCCATTTTCTTTAAGCTTTTTTATTAAGTTTTTTCTTTTAATTAATGTATTTACTTTTTTATTACTTTTTTTCATTTTTTGCTAATGTATTAATATATACAATTTTTGAAATTTTACTTTAAAATTCAAGAAAAACTGCTCGAAAATATAATCGTTTTCGATAGGAGAAACAAATATTTGGTTGGCAAGCCATTTCCCGCCCCTTTCTTTTACCATTCCAATCTCTTGATTTTTTCCTCTTAATACATTTACGATTTTAACTTTATTTGATGGTTTCAGGGTTGTTAAATCGTACTTAAAAAGACATTTATTTTCAAATTTATAAGTTTCTGCAAAAGACATTTCTTTTTTTATACTATAACCTTCTCTAAACAGAGCATTAATGATAGAGGGAGGATTAACAAAAAAATCTTCAGGCGACAACAGACTTACGTGGAATCCTTCAATGTTTTTAAATTTTTCAGGATTTTTTGTTATTATTGCTATGTCAATGTCTTTGTGAGTTGATTTGCCTTTTATCATAGATCCAAATAGGATAATATCCAAAATATCTTTATCTTTCAAAATACCTTTTAGTTTACTTTTTATTTCTGATATAATTTTTAAGTTCATGGGCATAACTTTTCAGTTTTTCTGCGTCCTCCTTTTTAAGACGCAGATTATAAGATTTTGTGTATAATTGGAAGAACCCAGATACTTTATTATAAATTTCAATAAAATATTTTTGTAATAGAGAAAATCTTTCACTATGATTTTTCGGAATTATTTTTATTTCATTATAAATAAAATAATCGCATAATATTACAATTGCTTTAAAAAAGTCACTAACAGCAACATTAAATCTTTCTTTTTTTATATTTTCTTCTCCAGACAGTAAAAATTCTTCAGCATTTTTTAATAACTCTTCCATTAATTAATTATAGTATCTATAACTTTTTAAATATTTTGGTTAATGCATTAATATTTGTAATATTCGCACAAAATAGAAAATTCAGAAAGAAATTTAAATAGATTTCTTTATAGATGAAGATGGAAGATGAGAAAATATCTTTAGAGGAATTTAAAAAACTGGATTTGAGAGTTGGGAGGATTTTAGATTTGAAAGAGCATCCGAATGCAGAAAAGCTTTATGTTCTGAAAGTTGATTTTGGAAGTGAAGAAAGAACAATTGTTGCAGGTTTGAGGAAGTGTTATTCTATTTCGGAGCTGAAAGGAAAACAGGCAGTTTTTGTTTTTAATTTAGAGCCAGCAATGTTGAGGGGAATTAAAAGCGACGGGATGATTTTGGCTGCGAGCAATGAGAATAAGAGTGAGGTTGTTTTTATTGAGCCTGAAAAAGAAATTGGAGAGGGGAGCAAAATAAGTTAAGAAACACAAGATTTATATAGATATAGATATAACTATATACATGGAAACGACGATTGCTGTTAAATCAAGCACAGCCCAAGTGTTATTAAGGCTGAAAGAAAAATTGAGGGCTAAAAGTGTAGATGAAGCCATAGTGAAAATTTTACAAAAGACAGAAAAAATTTCTCTATCAAGATTTGGTTCTAATCCTAAATTAAGGAGTTTTACAGAGAAAGAGAGGGCGAAATTTCATGAGTTATGAATATGTTATAGATTCTTATGCATGGGTTGAGTATTTTAGAGGAAGTGAAAAGGGTGCGAAAGCCAAGGAGTTTATAGAAAGTGGGAAGGCAGCAACTTCTTCTGTAACCATAGCAGAACTTTCGGAGAAATATGAAAGAGAAAGTAAAGAATTTGAGGAAGATTTTAATTTTATAATTTTACAGACAAAAATAGTTAACTTAGATATGGGACTAGCAAGAAAATCCGGAAAAATAAATTTTGAGAATAAGAAAATAATAAAAAATTGGGGCATGGCAGACTCTATAATTTTAGCTGCGGCAAATTTATTTGGGGCGAGAGTTGTAACAGGAGATGAACACTTTAGAAATCTTAATTCAATTATGATTTAGACAACGAATAGAAAGAGTTATAACAGACCAATTTAATCTCTCGGCTCTTTATTGATCCGCTAACTCCGAGAATCTCTGATTCTCGGGGCGCTCAAGAACCCGCAGTCCGTAAGGGTTCTTGACGTAGTCAACCAACAAAAACAACCGAAGAATTTGGTTGGTTTACTATACAGAAATGTTTAAATAGTATAATTATATTGTTTATACATGATAGAAATTAAAACAAGATTGAGGAGATGGGGAAATTCATTCGGTGTGGTTTTGCCTATGAAAGCAATTGAAAACGAGAAAGTTAGCGAAGGAGAAGAAGTCGTAATACTCATGAAAAGGAAGAAAAATAATGTTTTAAGAGAAACATTTGGAACGCTTAGGTTTAGAAAGTCTACTGACCAAATGATGCGAGAGATAGACGAAGAAATTTATGATGACTAAAACGGACGAAGCTTATGTTTTTGATACATATGCCATTTTGGAAATAATTAAAGGAAGCAAGAATTATGAGCCATATCTTGATTGCAACATAATTATTAATGATTTTATTTTTGCTGAACTTTGTTATAAGTTATTCAGAGAAAGCCCGGAGAAGGCAAATTATTATATTGGAAAATATAGTCTTTTTATTATTCACGCATCTCCACAAGTTATTAAAGAAGCAATGAATTTTAGGGCCAAGAATAAAAATAAGAATTATTCTATGACAGATTGTATTTCTTATTTAATGGCCAAGAGCGCAGGCATAAGATTTCTTACAGGAGACAGAGGATTTCAAAATTTGGAGGATGTAGAATTGGTTAGGTAAATATTAGGTTTAATATCTCCTTAATAAAAAATCAAAGAAACTGATTTTTTCATGGTAGTTATTGTTTCCGATTAATTTAGCAGCGATTTTTTTATAATTCCTTGCAGAGCGGCATTTTGGGTGCGTATGGACGACTGCATCTTTATTTACTAAGGAAGATTTTATTCTTTTATCTTCTGGGATAACCCCAAGAATTGGAAGCTCGAGCATTTCTGAGATGTTTGAGATTGGCATTTCTGTTTTTGAACCCGTAACGCGGGTTACAATTATACCAGAAACAGGTTTGCCAAGCTGTTCAATTAATTTGTATGTTTTCAGCGCGTCTGTTACAGCGGGGATTTCAGGATTTGTTACAATTATTAATTCGTCTGCTGCTTCAATTGCCGCGATTGCTTCTTCTCCAAGGCCGGCCGCGGAATCATAGATAACGACATCGGCCATTTTTTTTAATCTTTTGCCTACCTCTTTAAGCCGATCATGGTTTATTTTTCTTAGCTCACTTATTGACAATGAGCTAGGGATAATCTTTGTTCCTGATTCGTGCTCGTAGATTGCGTCTGTTATTTTTGCTTTTCCAAGTAAGACGTGATTTAAGCTGATTGGGACGATTGGCGCGCCGAGATGCAGACCGACGTTTGGTGTTGCTAAGTTTGCATCAACAAGGATTACTTCCTTCCCGAAAGAATTTAGCGCAGCGGCAAGATTGACAGCGGTTGTTGTTTTGCCAACACCGCCCTTGCCCGAAGTAATTGTTATTAATCTGGTCATTCTTAAACAACTTTCAATTTAGTTGAAAGTGAAAGAACTTATTTTAGATAACTTATAAACCTTTCGAGAATATTTGCATATTCTTTCAGCTGAACAAGGTTTATGTTTACTATTTCTCCTTTGTAAACCACCCTTAGATTCACGCCCTTCCTGAATTCGTTTTCTCGCATTTTTTCCAGCTTGTCAATGTCTCTGAATAATTCATAAAGCTCCAGAGTTTCTCTTATCTCTTCAACATTAGAATAAATTTTTTTTAATTGAATTAATTTTGCTCTTGGTGCATCAGGGACAGTCTTCCATTTTTTTTCTTTTTTTGCTTTTTCAACTAGTCTGTCAATGCCTTTTTCTATCATGTTTTTCCATCTGGAAATTAAATTCAGAATTACATCACAAGTCTTTGTGTACTTTAAGCTGACATAGAGCAGATGGTCTGCGCTAATTTTCTCTTTTATTATATCTTCCATCAACAAATTATTATTTTAAATGGATTTGTATTAGGTAATTCTTATTTATATACCTTTCTAGAGTGGTTTATATTTTTTTGAGTTTTATTGCTAAATTTTCAGTTTCTTTTAGAAGAGAGGAAATTTCTTCTGTGCCTGAATTCCAGAATTCTTTTTTTGTTATGTCAATGCCCAGAGCCAAGAAAATATTTTTTGGAGAGTCTGAAAGCCCAGCGGATAAAAACTCCTTTACTTTTCCTATGAATCTAGGGTTTTCTTTTACTTTTTTCTGCATGGCTTTAGAGATTAATAAGCCAGAGGCGTAAGAGTATACATAAAAGAAGTTTCTAATATGGTTCCAGTAAATCCACCAGTTTTCACTGCCAGGAGATTGCTCAACATGGTCCCCCATGTAAGCAGACATATTTTTTTGAAATATTTTTCCTATTTCTTTCTTTGGCAAATAGCCCCTTTCTCTGAAATGATAATGCAATTCTTTTTCAAAGTTGTAGCAGGCAATTTGCCTGAATATTGTTGCTATGTCATTGTTTAATTTTTCCACCATTAACGAGAGTTTTAATTCTTCATCTGCGGTTTTCATTATTTCTTGCAGAACAAAGTCTTCCATGAAAGTGCTTGCGACTTCTGCTGTTGATAGAACTGTGCCAAAATTCAATGCGTTTTGTTTTTGTTTCATTAGCTCTGAATTTATGCCGTGGCCTGCTTCGTGGGCTATTGTTAGGATGTCATTTAGTTTGTCAGTGTGGTTCAGCATTAGATAAGTCGGCTGGAAAATTAAATTGTCAGAACAGAAAGCGCCAGAGCGCTTTCCTTTTTTTGGAAAGACGTCTATCTTGCCTGATTCAACAAAATTTTTGAAGATTTTTCCAAAAACATGGTCAAGATTTTGAAACACTTTGTAAACTAGATGCACAGATTCTTCATAAGAGTGTTTTTTGTCTATTTTTCCATAGGGAACATTTCTTTCATGGTATTCTAATTTTTTTAATTTCATTAATTTTGCTTTTAATTCATAATATTTTTGTGAGATGTCAAAGTTATGAGAAATAACAGAGGTAAGGGAATCGACAATTTCAGGGTCAATGTCATCGGCTAAATGCCTTGCGGAGTCAGAGCGCGGAAATTTTCTTAATTCATCGTTAATTTTTTTATTTTCAAGAATGGAATTTATTTCTGCTTCCGCGACATCAAGCTATTTTTTTAATATGTCATTAAAAGCGTGCGCTGCAGAATCCCGGATTTTTTTATTTTGGTTGCTTATCAAACTTATAATCTCTGTGCAATTTTTTATTTCATTTTGGTCATTTTCCATTAAAACTTCGTGCTCTTCTTTTGAAATAAATCCTGAGAGCATTTTTACCCAGTTTTCATGAGAGGTTTTTGCCTTTAGGCTCATGATTTTTTCTTCATCTTCGCTTAGATTGTATTTTGCTTCTATGAAGAGTTTTTCTAAATAATGCCTGTAATTTGATAATTCAGGACTGTGCAGGAATTTGTTTTGCTCTTTTTCCGGGATTTTTGCAATTTTTAATGTAAAAAATCTTAAATCGTTTATGATTTTGTTGGCAAATTCCATTGATTTGTTGTATTTTGCTTTTATTTCGGGATCATTTTGATCTTGCCGCATGCGAAGCCAGAAATAGAAAGAGTCTATTGTTCCGGCTCCGTCATCCCCTGAAGTATTATTTGCTCTTATTTTTTCGTATTCTTCCAACGACTTTTTTAGCAATTCAGGATTTTTTAAATATGAATCATTATTTTTCCATTTACTGACAAAGGTATCAACAGAGTTTTTGATTTGTTCTCTGATTTTTTCTATTTTTGGGTCGTCATCGCTTTCTAACAAGGGAGACAAATCCCATGATGTTTTTGTAATCTTTAGATTTTCCATTTTTTGCTAAGAAGATAATTTCATGATGGCTTCTGCTATATCGTTTGTTTCTTCTAAAGTTTTAATGACTTGCTCTTTCTTTTTTCCTGTTTTTCCCATAACAAGTTTTATGTCTTCTTCATTAAATTTTTCACTTGCTTCTTCTCTTGAATCACCTGAAATCTGCCAGCTTTCTTGGCCTTGGAATTTAATTTTCTGCACATTTGGATTTTCAATTATAATTTTTCCATCTGATTTTTCAATTACTACACGTTCTGCTTCTATATCCTGCTGAGACATGCCAAATTGTTTCATCATTGACTGCATTTTTCTCGGGTCTATTTTTCCGATTCCTGGGAGCATGGCTTGGGAGAGAAAGGCAGTTATTTAAAGATTTCTTGTTTTAGAAATGTAAACCTATTTCAGGTTAGACAAAAAATAATTGTTTCAATTTATTTTCTGATTAATTTGTGGTAATACTGCTTTAAATAATATAGTGGAAAACATAAATAATTGATAGAGCAAATTTGTTTTTGTAACTTTACTAATTATTAAATTTCTTATAAGAATAATGAAGATGAGTTTAGATATAGTTTTAGGTGATTATAGAATTTTAGCACTAATCAAAAACATTAAAACAAAAAATAATGCATTAATACGCCCTAAAAAACCAGTTTACATTACAGATAATTGTCAGACATTAATTAATTCCTAAAAACCCTGTTTATTATAATTATAAGGGCTATTATTAGTGATCAGTTAAAAAGTTGGTGCTGATTTCCACTAATCACCTAGTTTTATTGTTTTATGCAATTGGCCAGAAGAGCTTCAATACAAGGATAAAAATTATTAAAATTGCTATGAAGGCAACTACTTGAGTGGGTGTTATGATAAAACGGCTTTCATATTCTTCATCATATCTTACAATGCCCCCGAATCCTCCAGGGAGGTTTATTTTGTTCTGTGCCATGTTTTTTTTAGAAGAAAGGAGTATAAAAATTTATCTAATTTTTGAGCTGTAAAGTAAACGTCACCTAGTTTACCTAAAAATTTGTTCATATACAGATAACTTTAAAAGCTTCGGTAACCTAATAAGTTTATGAAAATTATGAAGTCGGTTGATAAAAAAGTAGGCAATACAACTTATTACAAATATAAAATAAACCTTCCTAAAAGAGTCGTTGAAGAAAGCAAATTATTAGAAAAAGAATTAAAAGTTGAACTTCAAGACAATAAAATTGTTATAGAAAAAGAATAATTTATTTTATTTTATATTTACTAGTTTTTGTTGTTCCTTCATGCTCAAGTAATCCCTCTTCAACTAGCTTATTTAACATTTTTAATGCAGTAACTCTTGAGACCCCTAAATATTTCATAACTTTAGAAGAGGTTATTTTTTCATTTTTCTTTATCATAGAAACTAGTCTAATCATTTTAACGTCTTTAGATATTTTTTGGCTTAAACTTATCTTGACATAAAAAGATGATGGAGAGTCTCCAATTACCTTAAACTCTGGTTCTATTTTTCGTAAACGTTCAAGCTCTTCTTTTATTTTCCATATTCCTTCTCCTCTTCCTTCATATAAATTTTTTGGATTAAGAAACATATAAAGTCCTTCATTGGGATGGTAAGTAGTATGATTAGCTAATATGTCCTTCCACATTTTTTCAGAAACTACTGCTGGATTACTTATGTCAAAACAATCTGCAAATATTCTTATTCTAACATGCTCATTGCTTCGGTAATTTCTATGAGCAATAGAATTAGTTATTACTTCACGGATAACACTCACAGGAATTATAGGCAATTCGATCATTCTTGCTCCTTCATATTTTCTTTCAACAGGCAAATTCTGTAAAAGTATCTGAGTTGCTTCTTCTATAAGAATAGCAGCAGGTTTAGATAATTTTATTGATGTGCCTATTGGTGCTGGTGGACTACCAAGTATATTGTCATACTTTTGAATTTCAATAAATGCTCCTTCAATATATTTAACTGGGTTTTTTGATAATGCCACTACTCCTCTTATTGTGAGAGAACCGTCATGCATAATACTTTCCAAAATAGTTCGTTCATCTTTATCTAAGAGTTCAGTATATTTTTTAAGCTCATCCATATCTATATCATTTTTAGAGGCATGAGTGGGTAGGCTTTCTATGTTAACGCCACCATAAACAATATGATAAAGCCTTACTTCTTCTGGTTGAAGGGGCAGACAAGACTCTCCTTTTCTTTCATAAAAAGTTTTTTTATAAGCGCATGGTTTAAGCTCCCCAACATCTCTAACCTCTATTAATGCTAACTTCTTATTTTTATAATCTATAATTTTAGATTGAGTTAATGGCGTAGGTTTAACATTACTTATTGCCTGAGAAAATGTTCTTTGAAATTCTTCTTCATCAATTCCAATTATTTCTCCCCCTTCTTTTAAATCTTTTTGCCCTACTAATATTATTCCACCATTTTTCGTCCCAAAACTAGCTATTCTAACTCCTATATTCTCTTGGTCTGAGATTGTTCTATCAAAAAGTTCGCCTTCAGGATAAGTTATAAGTTTATCACTATTCAAATTATATATTGTTTCTATAGTTATTTTCTCCCCCATATCAATAATTGTTTAATTGTTTAGTATATAAACTTTACCATTAAACAATTATCTTATTTTTCGGACACCGAAACATTTATATACTTCGGTTACCGAATAATAGCATGAAAACAGATGTAAAATGTAAAAATTGTTCAGGTTTGAATTTCTGTAAAAAAGGATTTAGAAACACAGATTATCGAGGGAAAATTCAAAAATATTATTGTAAAGATTGTCATAAATTCTTCACAAATGATGATGGATTTTATAGAATGAGGCATAGTGAGAGAGTTATCACAATGTCTATTGACATGTATGTTTCTAATCTTTCATCTAGAAAAATGAGAAATCAGTTAAAGAGGCATCTTAGCCACAAAATTAGTCATGTCTCTGTTTTAGATTGGGTTAGAAAGTACACTTTGAAAGTTCACAAATTTATAGAAAAACAAGGTTATAATCTTGGTAATAGTTTCTATGCTGATGAAACGATGATAAATAGAGAAGGTAAACTTGATAGGTTTTGGTGCTGTCTTGATTGGGATACAAGATTGATTACAGGTTTTCATTATAGCTTGACTACTAATCCTATTGAAGCTCAAGAATTTCTTAAAAAAGCAATAAGCAAAGGAAAACCAAAATATATTCAAACCGATGCAGGAGTTTTTTATCCGAGAGCATTTAGAAAACTCTTTTATTCCAATAAAATAGGTGGCTTAACAATTGAACATAAAATACAAAATTACCAAACAACTAGAATTCATAATTATAGAATTGAAACCGTATTTATGAAGATTAAAGACAGAGTTCTTGATTTTAGAGGGTTGAAAGCTTTATGGTCTGCTCCTATTTTAATGACGGCGATAGTCATTCAACATAACTTTATAGAAAATCACTCTACTACTGACGAGGTACCTTCAGAAAGAGCAGGAGTTAATTTAGAATTAGGGGAAAATAGATGGCTTGACTTGATTAGGAAATCGGTAGAGTGCTATAACTAAATATTTATTGCTACATTATAGATTTCACTACTAAATAAACTAGATGTAATCTTTACATTAAAGCTATTTATTCCTTCTGGTACATCATAAACAATCTTTCCTTTCTTTGTTATTCCAGGGTTTATTTGTTCAAATACTAAAGCAGAACCTTCTGGTTTTAGATAAATTGCAGCAACAGTGTTGGGAGAAAATTCTCTACCTTGATTATCAACCAACTTTATGTAAGAATCTGTTAGATATTCGGCTGAATTTGCAGTATTTTCTATCTCAACATCAATGATAATAAAAATACCGTCTGCTTTTTCACCAAAAAAAGAACCCGCAATATCTTGACCTATCTCGCTTGTTGTAGATACTTTTGTAATTTTCCACTTAAAATCACCTGCCTGAATTACATCGCCTAACTGATAGGTTCTCGCTTCTTCCTGAACATTATTGTTTACATTTTGATTTGTTTGGGTGTTTGTAGTAGGATTATCATTGCCACCAAACAAACTACCTAAAATTATTAATCCAATGAAGATAAAAAGAACTATAGCCCACCAACGTTTATACCAAGATTTCTTAGGTTTAGAGTCAGCCATTATAGCTATTACTTGATAAAACTTCTTTATAAAGTTTTCTATAACTTTGGTACAAACATTTGGATATTCTGCTAAAAAGCTTTGATACAATCATTTGTATATGAGTAAATACAAAGAAGTTATTTTGTCTATTTTGTCAAAGACCGAGATAAAAAGTACAAATGAGATTTTGAATGAACTCCAAAAGAAAGCTAACAAAATCATAAATTGGCATGCTTTGTATAGAGTTTTAATGGAACTTCAATCAGAGAATAAAATTGAAAGATTGGAAAGCAAAGCAGGATTTTTCTGGAAGAAAAAGTGACGTTTACTTTACAGCTCACTAATTTTCGATTGATTTTTGTAATCAATTTTTTTCTTTGGGACACAAAATTGACGCAGACCAACATCCCTGTCCATTATAGTAATTGTTACATATCCTCTGACAGGCGTTTTTTCCGGCCATTTTCTTAATTTGATTAGCCCCTTAGTTTCATCCAGTTTGATAAATTCTTTTTCATCAATGAAGAAGCCAATGTCTGCGCCGCTGGTTTTCATCCTCGCAAGAATTTCATCTGAAAATTGCCCAGGAAGATATTCGCATTTAACACATGGAATTTTTTTCTTTCCGTCATCATACTTAAGAATGTAGAAAGTCATTTTATCCTCTTAATTTTTTCTAAAATATTGTTTTTAATTTTTTTGCTCGTATAAGTTTTACCGAATCTGACAAGGGCCGGATTAATTCTTTTCCAGTAAGATTTTGGAAATAATTTTTTTAAGGCACTTTCAATTTTTTCTGCTTTATTGCTATCAACCCACCCCAATTTTTGCGAAATATATGAAACATGAGTGTCAACTCCTATTGTGTCATAACCAAGTTCAGATAGAAAAACATTTGCTGTTTTTCTTCCTACACCGGGTAAGGAGATTAATTTTTCAAATTCAAAAGGAATTTTGGAATTATATTTTTCAACTAAAACCTTTGCACAGGCAAGAACGCTTTTTGATTTATTTTTGTAGAAATTAATTGGGCGGATTATTTCTTGAATACTGCTTAAAGAAGCATTTGCTAGTTTTTTTATTGTATTATATTTTTTAAATAATTTTTCCGCGGTTGGAATTGTTTTTTCATCTCTTGCGCGCGCTGAGAGAACTGTAGCAATTAGTGTTTTCCATGAGGAGTCCCATAGCTCTGCGGCAAGACGCATTTTTGAGTTTTTAATGTACTTTTTAATTTCATTGAATTGTTTTATTGCTGTTGATGTTTTTATTGACATATTTAATTTAATTTAGTATTATTTATATATGTTATTTGTTTTTTATTTAGGATGAGTTATAATTATGTTTTCTATGTTATTGAAACAATTGCTTTTGAAGTAGTTGGAATTGCTGCTTTATTCGGAGTGGTTTATTTTTCTATCTCGGAAAATTATTTTTTGAGTATTCTTTCTGTTTTGGCTTTTTTAGTTGCCCTCGATAATTTTTTCTGCAGTTCAAGAGCAAAGAAATGCGGGCTTGGTTTTTTGGACAAAGGACATTACGTTATACCACCGCTTTTTAGATTGAAGAAGGGAAAATAAAGAGAGGCTAAGATTTTTAATTCCTTATTTCGTGAGTTTATCATGCAAGAGAGCAACATCAAGGAAATAGAGAAAAAATGGCTTGAATATTGGGACGGCGAAGGAATTTATAGGTTTAACTCGAATTCTGGAAAGAGAATTTTTTCTATTGACACGCCACCGCCAACGCTGTCTGGAAAAATGCACATGGGGCATGCTTTTTCTTATTCGCAGGAGGATTTTATTGCACGATATAAGAGAATGTCAGGGTTTGAGGTTTTTTATCCTTTCGGAACCGATGATAATGGTTTGCCTACCGAAAGATTGATTGAGAAACTGAAAAATGTTAAGAGCAAATTGATGCCGAGGCATGAATTTGTTGAATTGTGCTTGAGAACATTAGAGGAAGTAACTCCGGGGTTTGTTCATGATTGGAAAAGTCTTGGGATAAGCTGTGATTACGGAATTTATTATTCAACAATTGGCGAAAACTCTAGAAGAATTTCGCAGAAATCTTTTTTAGAGCTATATGAGAAAGGATTGATTTATAAGGAAGATTTTCCTACCATTTATTGTCCTGAATGCCAGACACCGATTGCGCAGGCAGAACTGGAAGATAAGCAAAAAAGTACATTTTTTAGCACATTGAGATTTAAAGTTGGCCGGGAAGATTTGCCGATTGCAACTACGAGGCCGGAATTGCTGGGGGCCTGCGTTGCAGTTTTTGTAAATCCGCAAGATAAAAGATATAAGGAATTTGTTAGGAAAAAGGCAAGAGTGCCGTTGTTTGAGCATGAAGTTCCAATTATGGCGGACGAATCTGCAAATGTAGAAAAGGGAACAGGAGTTTTGATGGTTTGTTCTTACGGCGATAAGTACGATGTTGACGCAATTAAAAGACATAAATTAGAGCCGAGAGTGATTTTTAATAATAATGGAACTTTGAAAATTGAGCCCTATGAGGGTTTGAGCATAAAGAAAGCAAGGGAGAAAATTTTAGAGGATTTGAAAGTAAAGAAATTGATAATTGAACAAAAGGAAATTGAACATAGCGTGAATGTGCATGATAAATGCGGGACTGAAATAGAATTTCTGCCTGTTGAGCAATGGTTTGTTAAGATTCTAGATAAAAAAAGCGAGTTGATAAAGCAAGGGAAGAAGATAAATTGGATGCCGAAACATATGTTTAAGCGATATGAGAATTGGATTAAGGGTTTAGAGTGGGACTGGTCTATTTCTAGAGACAGATATTTTGGTGTTCCAATCCCGATTTGGAGCTGCAAGAAATGTAAAGAGATAATTCTAGCCGACGAAAGTGAACTGCCCGTTGATCCAATTAATGTGAAAAAATTTTGCAAAAAATGTAAAAAGGAAGCAGAGCCGGAGAGAAAGGTTTTAGATACTTGGGCAACATCTTCATTGACGCCGCAAATAACTGCTTCTTTAGTTGGAAATAGAGTCAGGATTCCTTTTTCTTTGAGACCGCAGGCGCACGATATAATTAGAACGTGGGCTTTTTACACTATTGTTAAATCTTATTTACATGAAAATGAAGTTCCATGGAATAATATTGCCATTTCTGGTTTTTTGACTTTGCAGGGAGAGAAAATGTCAAAGAGCAAGGGAAACGTTGTTGCGCCGCAGAGAATTATTAATAGCTATGGCGCAGATTCTTTAAGATATTTGTCTGCATCTTCTAAACTTGGGGAGGATAGAGATTTTATTGAAGCTGATGTTGTTGCTGGAAAAAAATTTGTCACAAAAATATTAAATGCGGCAAATTTTGTTTTTATGAATTTAGAATATCAGGAAAAAATGCCTGCGAAACTTGTCGAAACAGACAGATTGTTTTTGACAAGATTGAATAATTTAATTGCCGATGTTACAGAAGCTTTTGAGAATTATGATTATGCAAGGGCAAAAATAGAGACAGATAATTTCTTTTGGAAGGTTTTTGCAGATAATTATCTGGAAATTGTCAAGGGCAGGGTTTACAATGGCAATGAGGAAGAAAAGGCTTCTGCTTTCTATGCTTTGTATCAGGGATTATTGGTAATTTTGAAGTTAATTGCTCCCATAACGCCGTTTGTTGCAGAAGAGATTTATCAGAAACATTTTAGAAAATACGAGGAGGGGAATTCAATACATTTGGAAAAATGGCCGAAAAAAATTGGAGTAAGGGAATTAAGACACGATGAAAAAGTTTGGGACAAATTTATTGAGATAATTGCTAAGGTCAGACAGGCAAAATCAGAGTCAAAGAAGGCGATGAATTCTTCTGTTTTTTTGGCAATCACTAGAGAGGAGATGAAAGAACTGAAAGATGTTTTAGCTGATTTGAAATCAGTTACGAACGCGAAGGAAATTAAGGAAGGGAAGTTTGATGTGAGAGTTTCGTGACAAGAAAAATGGCCTAAAGAAAGGTATAACTAGTAACTTTATAGCTGTATTTTTATGGAAAGAAGAACGCTGAGCGAAAGACTTGTAAACCATTTCGTATTTGGAGCTATAGCTTTGTCTGTATCATCTTCAGCATATTTGATTGGAAATTACTGTTTGTTAAGAATAACTGCCGATAAAATCGTAATTAAAGAAAGTAAAACCCCGATTCAAAGTCGAATAGTGTTTTACGGGTTTGATAGGGATGGAAAGAACTCATAATAAAAACGATGACGGATTTGATGAACCAAAAAGACTTTTTGGGTAATAAAATCCTCTTATTTTTTTACAATCTCGGATAAATTTATAAGCTTAAAATATCAATAATGAATATGAAAAGAATAGTAATTGACGGAAGAATAAGACACGGAAAGCCGATAATAGAAGGAACAAGAATTTCAGTAGAGGACGTATTGGAAATGCTCGAAAGCGGCATGAGTTATGAAGAAATTGAAGAAGAGTATGGTTTGACTAAAGAAGATATTTTGGCTGTTATAAAATATGTTGCATCACTTTTACGTGGGGAAGAAGTTCATGAGTTGTCAAATTAAAAATGAGATTTTTATTAGATGAGAATATTCCTCTTTCTATACTTAATCTATTAAAAAATCTTGGGCACTCTGTTAAGCATATAAAAAATATTTTTCTATATAGCAAGTCTGATAAGGAAATATCTGAATATGCAAAAAATAAAAAAGCAATTTTAATTACTAGAGATTTGGAATTCGGTAGCACCATATTGTATCCAAAAAATTCACATTACGGCGTGATTGTTTTACGCTTACCTTACTATTTTAATGCAGAACAAATTTCAAAGTCACTAAAGGAGTTTATTAGTTCCGTAGATAACAAAGATATGACAGGCAATCTTGTTATACTGGAGCTAAATAGATATAGAATAAAAAAACTTTAAAAAAATAAACTTTATTAATCATGTTTTTTAATAATTACAGAGAATTGCTAAGCAATTCTCTGTTTGTCCAATTGTGAAATGAACATATATAAAACACGCAATTGTCCATATTAAGATGAACGAGAAAGAAATAATCGAGAAGAAGAAGAAACAGGAACTTGAGGAATTGATTGAGATACTTGGAAATATAAAAGGAAGACATACGGAGCTTGTTAGTGTGTTAGTGCCTGCTGGTTATAATATTAATTCTGTTACAAGACAGCTGGAGAGCGAGAAGTCTACTGCTGCGAATATTAAATCAAAGCAGACAAGGAAAGCAGTTACAGACGCGCTTGAAAGAATAATAAGAGAATTAAAAGGAATGAAGGAAACTCCTCAAAATGGACTCGCAATTTATTGCGGGAATATTTCACAAAAAGAAGGAGAAGTTGATATACGACTTTGGGTTTATGAACCTCTTAAACCATTGAATGTCAGGACATATAGATGTGATCAGGAATTTGTTATTGAGCCATTGAGAGAGATGGTTGCTGTAGACGAGGTTTATGGTTTGCTTGTGATTGACAGACAGCAGGCAACGATTGGTTTGCTCGAGGGAAACAACATAAAAGTTTTGCAGAGATTGACTTCTGGAGTTCCAGGGAAGGTAAGGGCGGGAGGACAATGCTTGTCGCCGGATGCACTCCTTGTTAAAAAAAATAAAGGAGAAATTAAATTAGAGGAAGTTAAGAAAGGAGATTTATTGGAAGGAATAAATTTTGATACAATGAAAAAAACATTTAATAAATGCATTAATAAGTGGTCAGTTAATAAAAAAGAAAGTTTATTAATAATTACGAATGGCGAATTTCCCTCTTCGCATATTGACTGCTCTATAGATCACACTTTTTATGTTTATAATAAAAACAAAGTTGCGAAGAGAATTGCCTCGCGTTTGAAGGTGGGCGACTTTTTTATTGGAGTGGAGGGTAAATTAATTAAAATATTATCTATAGATAAAGCAGCATCTGGTCGACAGTTAATAGATATTGAAGTTGAGAATAAAAACTTTTTTGCAAATGGACTTTTAGTGCACAATTCATCTCAGCGTTTTCATAGAATTACGGAGGGGTTAGCAAAAGAATTTTATAGGAGAGTTGCGGATGATATGAAAAGGCATTTTTTTGACATGCCTAAGCTAAAGGGAATTTTGATTGGGGGGCCAATACCAACAAAAGAGGATTTTCTTGCAGAAGGAAATTTAGTTACAAAGCTGAAAGAAAAGGTTATTTCGATAAAGGATCTGGGCTATGTTGATGAGCACGGCTTAGAGTTATTAGTTGAAGATTCTCGGGATGAAATTAAAGAGCAGGAATTAATTAGAGAGAAAAATTTTGTGACAAAGTTTTTCGAAATTTTGGGCAAGGACAGCAAGATGGCTGTTTACGGTTATGAGAAAGTTAGAATTGCTTTACAAAGAGGAGCTGTTGCACTTTTACTTATTTCAAAGGGTTTTGACAGACAGAAATCACAAGAGCTTGAAAAAATGGCTGAAAATATAAGTTCAGAGGTAATTTTAATAAGCGAAAATCATCATGACGGAGAGCAATTTTATCATTTGACAAAAGGTGTTGGAGCAATATTGAGGTTTGGGCTGGAATAGTTTTATTAGAACAACAAACAATATAAATGTGTTTTTTTATGATATTGCATGGATGGAGTTGAATTAAAACCGAGGCAGAAACTGAAGCAGGAAGATTTGATCTTGGAGGCGAAGAATTTTTTTGATGCGCACAAGAAAGAGATAGGGGAGTCGATAAGGAAAGAGGGAGGGACTGTTAAGCTGTTTTTTCCGCAGCTTGCTGCTTATTCTCCCTTGCTCTCGGAAAATTTGATTGAGCTGCCCGAAGAAACTTTAGCGATTCATGAGCTTGCTTTGGAGGAATTGGAGCTAACGAAGAAACCAAGGGTCAGGGTTTTTGATTTGCCGAAGAGCTGTTTTATTAAAATTCGAGCGATAAGAGCGAAGCATCTTGATAGATTGGTTTGGATTGAGGGAATTGTTCGACAGGCATCCGATGTTAGGCCACAAGTAGTAAATGCAAAATTTGAATGCCCGAATTGCGGAGCGATTTTGTCTGTTTTGCAAATAGAGAGAAAGTTTAGAGAGCCGTCGAGATGTTCATGCGGGTGGAAGGGTAATTTTAAACAGTTATTAAAGGAGATGGTTGATGCACAGAGGCTTGTGATAGAAGAGTCTCCAGACTCGCTTGAGGGAGGAGAGCAGCCAAGAAGAATTAATACTTTTTTAAAAGAGGATTTGGTTGATCCTAGAATGGAGATTAGAACCACGCCAGGAAGCAAAGTAAGAGTTTATGGAGTTTTAAAAGAAGTGCCAGTTCCGTTGCAAACAGGAGCAATTTCTACAAGGTTTGATATCGCTATAGAAGCAAATAATATTATTCCGATGGAAGAATCTTTCGAGGAGATTGAAATGAGCGAGGAAGATGAAAGGCAGATAAAAGAGCTTGCGAGCCATCCTGAAGTTTTCAGTAAACTTTCTAAAAGCATTTCGCCGAGCATTTATGGTTTTGATTTGATAAAAGAGGCAGTTTTGCTGCAACTTTTTGGAGGGGTTAAAAAAATAAAATCTGATGGCGGATTGGCAAGGGGAGATATTCATATTTTGCTTGTTGGAGATCCCGGAGTTGCAAAGTCTGTTTTGCTGAAATATGTTTCGGGCATTGCGCCTAAGGGAAGGTATGTTTCTGGGAAAGCGGCGACGGCGGCGGGATTAACTGCCGCAGTAGTCAAAGATGAATTTTTACGCGGCTGGGGTTTGGAAGCAGGTGCGATGGTTTTGTCTAATAAAGGAGTTGTTTGTATTGATGAAATTGAAAAAATGGAGGAGCACGATAGAAGCACGATGCACGAGGCAATGGAACAGCAAAGTATTTCCATATCTAAGGCAAGCATTCAGGCAACTTTAAGAGCAGAAACAACTGTTTTAGCTGCCGGGAATCCGAAGCTGGGGAGGTTTGATCCTTACACACCGATTCCGCAACAAATTGATATTTCCCCCGCGCTATTGACAAGATTTGATGTTATTTTTGTTATAAGAGATTTGCCAAATAAAATACAAGATGAAGCAATTGCCTCGCATGTTTTGGATGAGCATAAACAAAAGATGGATAGATATATTGTTGAACCTGGCTTGATGCGAAAATATATTTCTTATGTCAGACAAAAAATTAAACCTAAATTGACAGATGGAGCAATAGAAGAAATTAAGAATTTTTATATTAGACTGCGGTCGCAGCCTGGCAGGGCTGATTCTGAGATAAAGCCGATTCCTATTACTGCGAGACAATTAGAAGGTATTATAAGACTCAGCGAGGCGCATGCAAAGATAAGGCTCAGCGATGAGGTTACAAGAGAAGACGCAAAGGCGGCAATTAAACTTTTGAAAACTTCATTGATGCAAGTGGGCTATGACGAGGAAACAAAGTCTTTTGATATTGATAGAATCACAACAGGAATAAGTTCCTCGAAAAGAGGAAAAATACTTCTTGTCAGAGAAACTTTGTCAAAACTTGAGTCACAATTAGGAAAATTGATTCCAATTGAAGAAATACAAAAAGCTCTTCAGGGAAATTTGTCAGATGCAGAGCTGGAAGAAGCTCTCGAACAATTGTCGAAGGCGGGGGATATTTTCAAACCAAAGAAAGGATTTGTACAGAGACTTTGAAAGAATTGCAGAACAATAAATAATTTAAATGCTTGTTTTTTCATGTCGTAATGGAAGAGAGCCAGAACGCAATTTCTTTAGGAGAAAAGAATTTTAAGAGATGGATTGCTTATAAATTTAGGATAGGAGACATTATTTCTGGCAAGACAATTTTGGAAGGTGATAGAGTCAGGGCTTTGGAAATTAATGGAAAACAAGTTGGTAGGGTTAACATTATTGCGAATGTTGTTGACAAGTATGTTCAGGAAGGCGAGAAGAAATACGGGACATTAACTTTGGATGATGCAAGCGGGCAGGTAAGAGTCAAATTTTTTAGAGATGATGTTGAAAAGCTGAATGAATTTAACCAAGGGGATACTGTGATGGTTATTGGTTTAATTAGATCGTGGAATAACGAGCTTTATTTGACTCCTGAAATAATAAAGAAAAAAGATTCTGATTATTTGTTAGTAAGGAAACTTGAGCTGGAATTGGAAAAGCCAAAGGTTCTTGACAAGGAGAAAATGGCTGAATTAAAAGACAAGATAATTTTGATGGTTAAAGAGGCTGATGGAATTGGTGGGATTGACGTTGATAAAATAATAATGGAGCTGAAAGAGTCACCCGAAATTATTAATCAGGAAATTAGAAGATTGCTTGAGGAGGGAATTGCTTATGAGCCCAGGCCGGGGAAGTTAAGGTTTTTGGGCTGACATATAAATATTCAAAAATAGACATAGAATTTTTTTCTAAACCTGCAAGTGTTTTTTGTTTTTCAGGAAGAAATGAAAAAGAAGGAGAAAACTCAGCGGAGAGGTTAAAAAAGTGTGGTTTTGCTAATGTAGAAATAATTCCATGCATTCCGGAGCCGCCTGGTCACCCTTCTTTTTTTATCTACTGTAAGGGAGATTTTATTAATGGAAATAGAATTAATCATTTTTTAGAGCATGCAAATCAGTATGCTGAAAGAGAATTTTGATTTTTATTTTCTTATTTTCTTTACTCTTTTGTTTAATCTTAATGCAAGATAAATTAACAATACTAATGCAAGGAACAAAAGCGAAAATCTCCAGATGTTTGAGAAATTACGCCAGTTAATTGCGCTGCCCCAGAAAATTGCCCAGATGCCAGAGCCGATTAATGCGCTTCCTACTGGCTCGACGCTTAGGACTCCATAGCCGGCGATTAATGCTATGATTCCGACTATCAATGAAACAATAAATACGATTTTTGCATATTGATCTTTAGCAGCGTCGAGATCTTTTTGGCAGTAAAAGTTATAATCACAATAATTATTTATCCATTTCCCGCTCCGTTGTTCGCAAGCAGTTTGATTAATCAGGGGCGCGCCATTTGGAGAAGGGGCATCGTAAAACTCTCTGCCTTGACAGAAATCTTCATATTGCGGCGAAGGGTAAAAGGCTTCTATACCCTGCCAAAGCGCCAGAGCAAATACTATTACAATACCAATTCCCAAAACAAGATTTTTTATGTTTAACATATTGAGATGTTGGCAAACAAGTTTATAAAGTCTTCTTTGAGATTAGAATTATGAAAACATACGAACAATTATTGGATCGGGCTTATAAGGAAGTTAAAGTAGTTGAGAAAAGTTCTGGCAGGTTTGAAATACCAAAAGTTATAGGAGAGGTTTCTGGTAACAATACCTTTATAACGAATATTTATCAGATAGCAAGTTATTTGAGAAGGCCGGTTGAGCATTTGGTTAGATTTTTACAAAAAGAGTTGGCTGTTTTTGGAAAACTCGCCAACAACAGACTTGAGCTAAAAACAAAGCTGAATTCATCTAGAGTCAATGAGAAAATAGAAAAATATGCGAAGGAATTTGTTATCTGCCAAGTATGCGGGAAGCCGGATACTGAAATGACGTCGGAAAAAGGAATAAAATACAAGCACTGCTTGGCTTGCGGAGCGAAATCGCCGATAAAGTATCATTTGTGATAGTCCAGGAAAAAATGTCAGACAAATTTTATATAAAAATCCACAGAGCTTATAGGAATGTGGTCGCTGTTTGCGATTCTGATATTTTAGGAAAAACATTCGAGGAAGGCAAGATGCAACTTGAGGTTAGGGAGAGTTTTTATAAGGGAGAAGAAAGAACAACAGAGGAAGCGATTGAAATATTAAAGAGCGAAAAAATGAATGATTCAACTTTTAATATAGCTGGGAAAAAATCTGTCATGCTTGCAGGGGAAGCAGGGATAATTAACAAAGGAAATGTAGGAAAAGTGCAGGGAATACCATTTGCTTTGGTTTTGATTTGAGCTTTTATTTATAGATTAATTATGGACAATTGCATTACTTATGTGACATTTATTTGCAATTGTACAGACAGAGAATTGCAAAAAACATGAGACATATCCTATGCAATTCTCTGTAATAATTTTTTAAGGAGATGACTATTTTTAGTATCTGTCAAAAAGAATAATTTAAAAAAGTTTGTTTTTCTTATGTTAAGATGGAATCTTTTTATCTTAGCTCAAAAGGAATCAGGGAAACAGCAAAAAGCAAGGAAAATTTAGAGAGAAAACTAAGTATTAAAATAAAGATAGAGAACAATCACGTTTTTATCGAGGGAAAGCCAATGGCGGAGTATGAAACATCCCTCGTTTTTAATGCTATTAAGTTTGGTTTTTCTGTTAGCAAAGCGTTGTTGCTTAAAGGAGAAGATATGGCTTTTAGAATAATTCATATAAGGAAACATACGAAAAGGAAACTTAAAGATATAAAGGCGAGGTTGATAGGAACAAAGGGAAAAACAAGAAGAGTTATGTCTGATATTTCAAACTGCGAGATTTTGATTAGAGAAAGTGACGTGGGGATTCTGGGAAGCTTTAAAGACGTGGAAAATGCAGAAACAGCGATTATTAGTTTAATTAAAGGATCGAAACAAGCAAATATGTATAGATATTTAGAAAAAATGAATAGAAGAAAGAAAGAAGAGGACGGAATGATGAATATTAAATAATAAATTAAAAATAAAAATTTTAATAAAATTTTACCTCTTTCTTCTCTTCTTCACCGCTTTTTTCTTCTTCGCCATTTTTTTACCTCTTTTTTCTTTCATTAATCAGGAAGTTTTTGTTTATAAATTTATCTACAAATTTTATTTCAAGGAACTTGACAGAAAACCACACACTTTAGTGTGTGTCGTTCCTTGAACATGTCAAGAATTTAATTGTCAGAATTCTTGGTGTCCAAAAGTCCAAACACACACAAGGACTTTTTGATTTTCAAGAAAAAAATAAAATTTGCTATTTATCGTGAATTCTGATAATTATAGCACAGATTTATTCAGAATTCCCGTGATAGACAATTCCCAAAAATCTGCTTCAAGCAAGTGAGCTATCTATATTTTTACCGACGGAAAAATATTTTTCATATCGACTGGAGAAGGCATTATCCCCCATTTTGTTGCAAAAAAAACAAAGTAAGGACGATTTTAATTTTGTAAACTCCCCTTGGATTATTTTATGACAGAGGCATAGTTTGTCCTTTAAGTTAAGCAAGGAAGAAGTTTTATAAAGCCATATTGTTATTTTTGTTAACGTATCTAATAATAAAAAAGGGAAAATTGAGAGAAATTCTATCTATAGCATTTCACAAAGCCGGAAATATTAGGAAGCTTGAAAAAATTACCGGAATACCTAGAGCCACTTTGTCTGCGTATCATACGGAAAATAGGTTGATTAATCTTAAAAACTTAGAAAAGATTGTTAAGTATCTTGCAATAAAATTTCCCGATAAAGAAATAGTAAAGAGATTGCCTCCTAATTGGAAACAGGTCAAAGGAGGTAAGAACAGCGGGGCTATTAGGAAAAGAGAAGGCACATTTGAAAAGCAAATGTTATTGTGTAGAAAAGGAAGCTCTAGATATATGAAGCTTTGGCATATTACTATGAAGAAGTTAAGCCCGGAGAAGTATTATTCTTCGCAGTTTGAGAAGTTTAAAAAAATCGGTTTATATAAATTTGAGACCATCGGAAAAATAAAAGTAAGGAATGTTCTTGAGAAAGAGATTGGAGATATTCTTGAAAAGATTAGAGTTGATTATAAATATGAAACTCTCGTTAGAGTTGGAAAAAAAGTATTTTTTCCTGATTTTTTTATAGGTGGTAAGGTGATAGTTGAATGTACTATGTGGAGAGGCTTTGATAAAGCTATAAAATTAAAGGAGAAAATTAAATATTTGGAGAAAAAATATAAGGTTTATGTAGTAATCCCAAAAACTTTAAATAGGTATTACAAGATTCTTAATCGCAATCTAGTCTTAGGACCGGATGAATTTGTCCCGGTAGCTCAGACTTTTCCTAAATTATAAAAAATTTGGATAAGGAGCAATTGGCAGAGCATATGGCTGTTAACCATAGGGTCAGAGGTTCGAGTCCTCTCCGGGACGTTTTTTCTTAATTTTTTCAAGATTTTCTTAGAAAAATTGCTACCAAAATTATCAAAATAATTATCACTGCAATTATGATTAGTGTTTTAATTTTTTTATTTCTTTTTTCTTTTCTCTTTCTTTCATAATACTTTTCATAAGCCTCTTCGATTTCTTTTTTTTCCTCGGCTTTTAATTTTGGTGCTTCATGGTTTTTTGAATATTGAAAAGTCATTGTGCCGCCGGTTTGAACTTTTTCTGTCATCTTTATAATAAACAAAATAGAAATATAAATTTTACCATTGGCGTTTAATTTTTATAGTTATTTTTTTTAATGAATATATGAAGAAGGAAAAGAAAAAAGTTGTTGTTGGCATTTCAGGCGGGGTTGATTCAAGTGTAGCTGCGCTTTTGTTGAAAAGACAAGGATATGAAGTTATTGGAGTTTTTTTGAAAAATTATTCAGAGACAAAGAATAAACTTGGAGGAGAATGCAACTGGATTGAAGAGAGGAGAATTGCGCAGAAAATTGCGGCAATGCTGAAGATTCCTTTGGTGACTGTGGATTATGAGAAAGAATATAGAAAACTGGTAATAGATAAAATGTTTAATGATTATAAGAAAGGTTTGACGCCAAATCCGGATGTTTTATGCAACAAGGTTAATAAATTTCCAGGATTGTTAAGAGTTGCTAAGGGGTTTGGAGCAGATTGGATTGCGACCGGACATTATGCACGAATAAAAAATGGTAAAAAAGGATTTGAATTGCTGGCAGGAAAGGATAGAACAAAAGACCAGTCTTATTTTTTGCATCAACTGGGCCAAGGAACATTGAGCAAAGTTATTTTTCCTTTGGGAGAATATAAGAAAGAGAGAATTAGAAAAATTGCGAAAAACAAGGGATTTCCAAATTGGAACAAGAAAGGAACAAGCGGAATTTGTTTTGTTGGCAAAGTTGACATGAAAAAGTTTTTGAAAAAGAAGATTAAAGAAAAACAGGGAAAGGTATTTTCTCCAGAAGGAGAAGTTATTGGAAAACATTCGGGGACAATGTTTTTTACAATTGGCGAAAGGGCCGGCGAGAAGAAGGGTTTTAGGGTTGATGAAGAATATAGGAAGAAATTTTCTGGAAAAAAACTTTATGTTGCGGAAAAGAGAAAAGGAAATGTTTTGGTTATTGCGCCTGAGGGGAATTCTGCATTGCAAGCCAAGGAGGTTTTTATTAAGGATTTTCACTTAATTAATCCACGGGAAAAAATTCCTGGAAAAGGATTGAAGGCAAGAATAAGACATTTGGGGAAATTGAATTCTGGAAAGCTAAGAAGAGAGAAAGGAAGATGGAGTTTTAATTTTGATAGGGGAATTTTCGGGATTGCTGAAGGGCAGTTTATTGTCATTTATAAAGGTGATAAAGTCATTGGTGGGGGAGAGATTAGGAGAAAATACAACAGAGAACATAAATAATTGAGCAGATTGCCTGTTGTTATAGTTTGAAATAAATTTCGACAACTTTTTATAGATAATTTTCTTTGAATTAAAATGGATTTTGATGAGGTTGTTAGGAATAGGAAATCAGTGAGAAGCTTTACTGACGGGAAAGTGGGTTGGAGGAATATCATGGACGCTGTTGATTCTGCTTTGCAGGGTCCATTCGCCGGGAACCAAAACAATTTGAAATTTTTAATTGTTGAAGATAAAGAAAGAATAAAGGAAATTTCTGCTGTTTGTGAGCAGATATGGATTGCAGAAGCTGGAGCTTTGATTGTTGTCTGCTCAGAAGAAACACATTTAGAGAATGCTTATGGAGAAAGAGGAAGAATTTACTGCAGGCAGCAGGCAGGAGCGGTAATTCAGACTGTTTTGTTTAAACTGATTGATATTGGCTTGTCGGCTTGTTGGATTGGAGCTTATGACGATGACGCTTTAAGAAGGAAATTAGAAATTCCGAAAGAAATTTTGATAGAGGCGATTATTCCCCTCGGCTATCAAAAAGGGGATGTTAAAAAACCAAACAAGAAGTCTTTAGAAAGCGCATTGTTTTGGGAAAAATGGGGAAAAACCAAAAGGACAGGAATTTTTGAAGAGGAAAAGGAAGATTACAGACCAATGAGAATTGGATGATTTTTGTTGCGAATATCCTATTAATAGTTATGATAATTAGCCCTTATCAAAAACAATTTATTAATTTCATATTTATAACGCGCCGGTACAACGGATAAATCTGTTATTCCAAATAACTCAAATTATTGGCAATAAGAAAAAAATTTGAAAAGAAAAAAAGAAAAAGAAAAGATTGAAAATTAAAAAATTATCTGAAGACTTCGATGCCGAGATCTGTCATTTCTGGCCTCATAGTTTCTGTTTCTTTGAAGCCTGCTTTTCCTAGGACATAAGGTGATTTGACACCAGTCATTATTGTTATGACTCTTACTTTGCCGCCAAATTCTTTGTTGATTCTTGCTCCGATAATTACTTGCGCTTCTGGGCTTAGGTTTTCTGTTACGAGTTCTCCGACGCCAGAAAATTCTTCAAGCTTGAAATCTGGACCGCAGGTTATATGGATTAAAGCTCCTGTTGCTCCGCGGTAATCAACGTCAAGCAAAGGTTGTGTTAATGCTTGTCTTACAGCTTCGTCCACTCTTGTTTGTGATGCATCAGACTCGCCGACTCCGATAACTGCCACATCACCGTTCTTCATAATTGCGGAAACGTCTGCGTAGTCAAGATTAATCAATGATGGCAAAGTAATAGTTTCGACTATACCTTTAATCATTGTGCTAACTAACTCATTAGCTACCGCAAAGGCTTGTTCCATTGGCAAATTACCTGCGATATCAACCAGTCTGTTGTTGTCAATTAATATCGCCGTGTCGACTACTTCTGTTAACTCTTGTAGACCAAATTCAGCTTTTTCTTGTCTGGCTTTTTCACATTCAAAAGGCAACGTTGCGACAGCAATAACCACTGCTCCTGATTCTTTTGCTAGTTGAGCTACTACCGGAGCCGCACCTGTCCCTGTTCCTCCTCCAAGTCCTACAAGAATGAATGTCATATCAGCCCCGCCTGTTGCTTTTTTCAAGTCGGATAAAGCTTCTTTTGCAGCTTCTCGTCCTTTTTGAGGATAGCCACCACAACCAAGACCTCGAGTTAACTCTTTTCCTATTAGAATTTTCTCGTCGGATTTTGAAATACTTAAGTGCAAGGCGTCGGTATTGACGCTATAAACACTTGCTCCGTTGATTCCTTTGTTGAAAAGCCATGTTGCTGCATTGCAACCAGCTCCGCCGATGCCAAAAACCTTGATGTTTGCTTTTCCAGCCCTTAGTTCAGAAAAATTAATGCTGTGTGTTGCGGCATTTTGTATTGCTTCTTTCGCGAAATCAAGTACCATTTATTTCTTACCTCCTTTCATTTTTGTTTTTTGTTAAATTTATTTGAAAAATTATGTTAAGAGGACTTTAAATATTTGATTGTTGTTGAAAATTATGTTTATTGTTATTTGAAAATTGCAAAATTTTAGAAAAATTGAGGATTTTTGGTAGGAAAATGGAAAAATAAATATAAATTTTAATAAAAATTGATTACACTATTATTATAATTGACAAATATTTTTCTAGGTGATTAATGCATTAACGAACCAGATTGTTTATATTTATAGACGATAAAATAGTGAAAAATATGTGCAAGCAATTAAAATGCGAACTTTAATAAAATCAATATAAAGATAGTTATCTTACATCGGGGATTTATCGACGTTATTTACTAATTATTGAAATGAGTTGAATAGTTTTATAATCTCTTTAAAGAGGCAGTTTAGTTCGGAATTGACCTAGTCACCTTTTTCTATATGACAACAAAACTTAAAAACCAACGCTCTCTAAAGAATTATGGCAGATGATCTTCCAGAAATTTTAGATAAAGCTAAAGGAGTGATACTTGAGATTAACACAGAACGCGTTTATGTAAGTTTATATCGCGGCGAGGACGAATATGTTACTGATTTAGACAGAAAATATTTTGAAGAAAATAACGTGCCTTTAAGACAAGGCGAGGGATTTGATTTTGAGGTTGAAAAATATAGTAATGGTAGAGAAGAGATAATAGTAAAGCCGCATCTTCATCTACCTATAACTCCGGAAGTTAAAGAAAGAATAGAAAAAGAAATAAGAGAGTTATTAGACTAAATTTTCTCGAGAATTTGCGCTTTGACATTTAAATCGTTACAGAGCTTGATGAATTTTTCTGCATCTGCGAGAGTTCCCGCGACGCCTGCGCCATAGTGCATGGGTATTGCGAGGTCTGGGCTTAATATATTTGCAACTTCAGCTGCCTCATCTGAATCCATCACATAAGTGCCAGAAACTGGTAAGAGGGCTACAAAAAAATTGCCATGTTTTCCATAACCAGTCAATTTTTCCATTTCGGGAATTTTGTCGGTGTCTCCTGAATGATACAAAACAACATTATTTAGTTTGACAACGTAGCCCAGCCATTCTTCTGATTTGGGGTGAAATTTTTTATCGACATTGTATGCACTCACTGCTTCAATTTTAAAACCATTGAATTTAATTTCATCTCCTATTTCTATTAGCTGCATCTCAATATTTTTTATTTTTGTTATTTTGCTCTGCGCATCTGCTGGAATAATAATTGTTGTTCCTTGCTTGGATAATTTTTCGATGTCTTTGATGCTGCAGTGGTCGTAATGGCTGTGCGTGATTAGGATTAAATCAACCTTTGGAACATTTTCTGAAACATTGTAAGGATCAATGGCTATTTTTTTGCCTTCGTTACAACTAATTAAAAAGCCAGAATGGCCTAAAAATTCCAATTCAATATCATCGATTTTCATCTTTATTCATGATAAAAAAAGGATTTAAAGTTAATTGTTTTGCAGAGGATTTATATATAATCAGAGTGTTGGTTGCTTATGAATGTTCCAATATTAGTCACTGCATCAATTATGAAAAATAATGGTAAATATTTGATAACACAGAGGCCTGAAAATACTCATAACGGTTTGAGATGGGAATTTCCTGGGGGGAAGCTTAATTTTGGTGAAGACCCAAGGAAATGTTTGAAGAGAGAAATAAAAGAAGAGCTGGGAGTTGATATTGAAGTTTTGGACATCTTTGAATATTCATCTCATGTTTATGAAAATACAAAACATATTGTGTTATTGGCCTTTATTTGCAAATATCGTGGTGGAGAAATAAAAAAATTACACATTAAAGATTATGCTTGGGTAACAAAAAAAGAAATGAGCAAATATGATATAACACAAGCAGATTTGCCTTTTGTGAGGAAATTGGGATGATTAATTTTAGGGTTGCCATTCAATATGTCTGAAAATGCCCCTGCATCGACCTATTTTTCCGTCATACATTAAAATTTTAATATTATTAACTTTAAGAAGATGAAATGCATCTCTGAGTTCTGGCCGCCAGTCTTCAAGAGTTCTGTCAACCATTTGTTTATGGCATACTAATTTATTGATGCCTGAGTAAATGATTGCGTTTGCACAAGGAAGGCAGGGAGCCCAGGGCATTATCATGATAAGCCCTTCGGTTTTTATTCCTTTTTTAGCTGCTTTGTATACTGCTGCTCTTTCAGCATGATTATTTATTGTATATTTTTTTGGCCTTTCTAATGCCCCTGGAATTTGCCCTGTTCCTGGAGGAAAATGGTTATTTGTCTTCACAAGAATTTTCAATTTTTTATCAACGAGCAGAACACCCGTTTTTGTAGAATCATCATCGCTATGATACCAAGCTTGTTTATACGCTTCTCTTAATAAATCACTAAATTTCTTCTCGGTTGTGAATGTTACGTACTCTCTATACCAATTATTTTCAGCTGTGTTGTTCATTGCTTGTTCTAATGCCATTTTGTTTTTAAAAGTTTCTTTTTGGTTTTAATTAGATACTATAAAAACCAAATAAGTGATTCAAATTTAGATTCAAGTGATTCAAACTTGGATTCAGGAAAGTCGGACTCAAATTTTTCTTCTTCTCTGCAAGCCTCACCCAAAGAGCCCATAACTTTCGACCAAAATCTTTTACTTTCTTCTATTTCTTCTTCCCTTTCTTTAGGGATGGTTTTTCTTATAGATATATAATTATCATATGAAGCGGCACATTCTTCTCTTATGAAATCTCCGTATTTTTCTATCAAAGCATCATATCTTCCAAAAAAACGATCCGTATTATTGTCTTTTAAGGATAATTTACAAAGAGGATGAAATTTTACAGCAGCTTTGCATTTTTCAGTAAGAGTTTCTAAGCCTTCTTCCAAGTTTTCGTAATTTGCATATTGTTTTCTTTTATTAAAAAAATCTCCTGGTCTTTTTTGCGTCATTCTTCCAATCATGCTTAAGACCGCCAATGTTATTTTAGAACCTAGGGGAACACAAGAGTATTCTTTCTTAATGGCTGCTTCATAAAGCACCGATGCTGCTGCCAGTGCGTTATATTCGTTTCTTTTTCTCATTTTATTTTTCTTATTAAACTGATAGAAACAGAATAAAAGTCTATTTTTAAATCTTCCGTTTTCGTTATTACTTTATAGAAATTACTTATTTAACTTTCTACTTCACAAATTTAACATTTGGAAGGGTTTTAAAACCGTCATCGCCTGTGAGAAATTTAACATTATGAGATTTTGCTACAATATAACCAAGGCAATCAAGATAGGACAATTTTCTTTTTATTTCTTTAAATCGGAATTTTGCTGCCTTTTTTATATGCTCAGAATTTATTTCAACACAAGAGCTTATTAATCGATTAAAAAAATTTTCTGCGAGTTCCAAATTATTATCTCTCATTAGAGTATAATAAAGTTCGTAGAGATTCATTATGGTTGTTATTATCGTGTATCCTCCTGTGAACCCCTTATAAGTATTTTCTCCAGTTGCTATTGCATAAAGCGCATAGGTGTCATAAAACAAGACTTTACGACCATCCTTTTCTTGATTCATCTTTCATTTTTTGAGGAGTTTTGCTAGTTTTTAATTTGCCAAAAAGGTCGCTTAAATCTGTGGTTTTTTCGATGGTAATTTTAACTTTGTCTTTTGGTTTTATTCTTGCTAATTCAACAATTTTTTTTGGTATGATTACTGCTATCGAATCTCCCCATCTTCTAGTCAACGCTTCTATCTGTGTCATGATATGATATATCTCATGATATATTTAAATCTTTGGTTTTATTAATGATTTTTTATTAATAAAAACAATTAGTGATAATAAAAATGTATAATCAATAATCTCTTCGACAATTCATAAAAATAAATAATATAGAGAGTTTTGACAAACCCTAAAAATCTTCAAAACTCTCTAAGAAGGACTCAAAGAACAAGTTCTTTGATACATTCAACTGGAAGTTGAAGTCTTTGAAAAAATCAGAAAAATAGAGGTTATTCAAAGTCCTCTATAATAAATAGGCATCTTGTTATGTCAAGAATTTAATTGTCAGAATTCTTGGTGTCCAAAAGTCCAAACACACACAAGGACTTTTTGATGATTAATTGAATTTCTTGAAAATATAGGTTATTCCAAGTTTTCTATTTTATAATTCCTCAACTTTCTTTGCAATGCTTAACATCTTGGCATCTTGGTTTTTTGCACAGGTAATTTGTAAGCCGATTGGTATGTTATTGAGGGTTCCTGCGGGAATTGAGACAGCACAGACTTCTGCGAGATTTGCAGGAATTGTTAAGGCGTCACTTAAATAAACTTGCTCTGGCGTCATTTTTTTTGTTTCGCCAATGTTCCAAGGCAAGAAGGGGACAGTTGGGAGGGCAATGCAGTCAACATGTTTAAAGGCAGATTCGAATTCTTCTTTAATTAATTCTTTAACTTCGAGGGATTTTCGATAATACGCACCCTCTAATTCAGCGCGGGTTATTTCCTTTCCTCCGAGAATTCTTCTCAAAACTTCGGAACCACAGGCATCTTCAATTTTTTTCCCATAGCGTCTGCCGTCGAATCTTCGTGTTGCCGAGAAAAATTCTGCATAAACTAAGGGTATATAGGTTTGAACAGCCAATTCAATGTGATTTATTTTAATTTCTTTTGTTTGCCAGTTATAATGTTTTTCTAACTCTTCTATTTTTTTATTAATTATTTCTTGGATTTTTTTGTCAACACTCGGAATTTTTAATACACCAATACTTATTTTATCTATTTTTTGTGGTTTTATTGGTTCAGAGGCAAAAGTTGTTGTATCTTTGTCGTCTTTTCCTTTTATTATATCGAGTAGAAGAATTGCGTCATCAACATTTTTTGTTAATGTTCCAATTTGGTCTAGGCTCATTGCCAAATCAATTAAACCATATCTTGAGACTAAGCCATAGCTTGGTTTTAGTCCTACAATTCCGCAATATGATGCAGGGTTTCTTATGCTTCCTCCTGTATCACTGCCCAAGGCAGCGTCGCAAAATTCTGCTGAAACCGCTGCGGCAGAGCCAGAGCTTGAGCCGCCTGGAATTTTTCCTGGCAAGAGCGGATTTTGTGTTGGCCCGAAAGCGCTTGTTTCTCCGGACGAGCCTGCTGCAAATTCATCGCAATTTGTCATTCCGATAATCAAGCCATCTTCTGCTTTTATTTTTTCAATGACTGTTGCATTGTAAGTTCCATAATAATTTTCCAATGTTTTAGATGCGCACGTGATTGGAAGGCCTTTTACATTTATGTTGCTTTTTACGCCTAAAACATAACCATAGAGTCTGCCTTTATTATTTTTTTTGTCTATCTCAATAGCTTCATTTATTGCATTTTTATTTATGTGCAAGAAGGCATTTATTTTTTTATCTTCTTTTTCTATTTTTTCCAAATAATGCTTAACTTTTTCTGTCAGGCTCATGTTTTTTTATATAAACGTATAATAATTTGTATATTTATAGAGTTTTTGCTACGGAGATAGCGTAGAGTTATATAGAAAGTTTTTTTATTTATTATTTGTTTGCAGTTAAAAAATAGATATAGAAGGACTCAAAGAACAAGTTCTTTGATACATTCAACTGGAAGTTGAAGTCTTTGAAAAAATCAGAAAAATAGGGGTTATTCAAAGATGATATGAGAATTCTTAAGAAATAGTTTGTTTTGGCAGAAATAAATACAAAAATAAATAAAATGCAAAAACTTGAAATATTAATAAATGAAAGGAGGAAAATTGTGATACTTAAATCATAATCCTATGACGATAGGAAAGGCGACCCTGTTCCAGACATTAACCATCAAGGTTGTTTCTCTGATTAGGGCACCTCTCAAAAATAAAACATAACAACGACTTGTCATAGTGTGGCATAGACCACGAATAGGTGTATGTCGAATTTTTTTATCACCATAAAACTTATTAACTTTAAAGATTTTATTGAAGAAGATTGGCGGAGTTCTCATAGATGGACAATTCGAATGAACTGGAATATATTAACAACGAATTCTCCATATATTACAGAGAATTGCATAGGATATGTCTCATGTTTTTTGCAATTCTCTGTCTGTACAATTGCAAATAAATGTCACATAAGTAATGCAATTGTCCATAATCGCGTTATTATTCACTGTTTGCTGAGAAATTTTTCAATTTCTTCAATTATCAAATCAAAATCCTCTAACCCGTTTTTAATGTCAGAATATGCTTTCTCGTTATCAATTTCTACATATTTATGAACTAAAATGTTTCTGAATTTCTTTATCTCTTTTATTTTTGAGAAAAAATTTTGAGAAAATAATTTTTTATTTTCAAGTTTGAAAATTATGTCGTCTTCTACTTCCGGCGTACCAAGATGCATATCAGCGTTTATTATGGCCAAGATATCAATAAATAATTCTATAATCCCTTTAACTTCCTTGTATACGGCATCCCTTATCAGACGCGAATTTTTGAACTCTTCGATATCAGAAGGGAAGTTTTCTTTTACTACAAGTATCAAATCTACTGCTTTTTCAAGCTTTGATTTTATTAGTTCTACTCTCAATTTAAAATCTTCCTTCTTCATTTCATCCGCTCCATTTTTATATAATCATAATAATACTTCTTAAAATAGCTAAATTCTTTTATTGTTTTATATGCGATATCGTAAACAAAGGTTATATCTTTTGCGTAAATTACCTTTCCCCTAAAAACTTCTTTTTTAATAAACAGAGGAAGGTCTTGAAAAACTTTTGCATCAAAGCGAATGTTAAAGTTAGCATTGAGCATGAACTTAAATCTATCTTTGTCATTGCCTTCATAATAAACGGCAAAGTCATAATCTGACATTTTATTTGCTCTCCCTTCTGCTTGCGAGCCGAATAGAATTACAAATTTCACTCTATAAAAATCGCTCATTTCTTTCAATTTTTTCATAAATAATTTTATATTTTTGTCCATTGGTATTAATATAAAACAAGATTTAAATATCTATAGTTGAATTGGTCCTGTAATAGACCAGAATATACCGAGAATTACAATAAAGATATTGCCTAAAATTTCACTGTCTTCGTAGCAATCTCTAATTGTCAAATTGACAACGCAGCAAGCTGTGAGGTATTAAACCCAATTTGACAATAACGATTGAACATATCCTATGCAATTCTTTATCTGTACAATTGCAAATAAACATCGCATAAGCCAGGCAATTGTTTATTGGTTACCACTCAATTTTTTTTATGGGCTTTTTGTTGTAAATTATTTCACTTAGTTCATAGAATTCTATGCTATTTTCAATGTTGTCTGAAAAGTATCTTATTTGATAGTCCTTGTCTGTTTTTTGGTCAAAAAGTTCGATTGCCATTTCTTTTGTCGAGCCATGATCCAATAATATGTATTGGGAATCAATTTCTAAAGCGAGAGAATCAACTTTTACTTTGTCGCCTTTTTTTAACTGAGAGATTGGTTTTGAGGAGCTTATTTCTATTTCATTGATTTCTTCAAGTTTTTCTGATTTGTTTTTCATCTAATATTTTTGAGAAAAATATGTTTTTAAAGGTTTTTGATTTTTTCTGCTTAGAAAAAAATTATTTTTGGCACAGTATCAATAAATTATTGCACCCCCATCAAAATAATTACAGAGAATTGCATAGGATATGTCTCATTTTTTTTGCAATTCTCTGTCTGTACAATTACAAATAAATGTCACATAAGTAATGCAATTGTCCATAGTATAGGATACAAATTCTGTTCTAAACATTTGATTATCAAATCTTGATTATGATTAATATAAAATATTTTATCGTTGTGAATTATTGATAATGATTGAAAACAAAGAATCTTCATTGGACTAATTTAGAATATATCATTTTTGACTCCTGTCAATAAGTAAATTTGTTACTTTAAAGAAGCAAAAGATTTAAAAACCGAAAAAGATATAAACTTGAGAGTATATTGGAAATACACAGAAAATGGGATTAACAAAGTACTTGAGTGGGGTTGGAAGAAAAGTAGCGATAGTTGGAGCTGGGCTGGCTGCGGTGTTTTATGGGGGCAATGCAAGAGCAGTTGATAGAAATATACGCCCTAATTGGACATTTCAGGAAATTAACAACTATTTAAATTCAGGCACCTGCGCAGGTATGTCCTATCCGGGAGGAGAAGCTTGCCCAGTAGCAGGAGACACAATAATATTTAATGGTAATGGAGATGGTAGCGAAGGAGTTTATACTCCGCCATCAGGACCTCCGGTGCAGAGCTATGAATTAAGAACTAATAATGTTAATATAACTCATAACAATGCAAGATTCCAAGGAGGCGATGCAAATTCGCAAGTTTTGTTTAGAACATTTTCGGAAGGTAATACAATAAGCGGATGCAGCTTTTATGCAAGAGATAACTCAAGTCAGTACGGAATATTTGCAGAAGAGGGGTTTAAACCAGAAAATCCAGTAATTTTAACTAGCAATAATTTTTATAATTTTGATGTTTCAATTTCTTTTGGCCATATATCAACGAATGGAATTAACAATGTTGCAGGTTTTAGGGTAGATGGAAATTATATTGAAAATACTGTTATTGGGACTTTTTTTTCCGAAAAACCAGAACCAACAAATAATACAATAATATATGGAGTTGTTAAAAATAATACTCATAAAAAAGTAAAGGGCCTGGGATTTAAACTATTAATGTATGTCGATCCCGGTCAACAAGCAGGAGCCACCACCACAAGAATTGCTCCAGGCATAAACGAGTTTGATGGTAATATTTTTGTTGATTGTGATGGTACTCCTTTACCATCGGATGCCTACAATGCCGTCCCTCCTTCCCCAAGCGGAGTTGCTGCTACGATGGGCAATCCTGATAGCAACATGGAGTTTGATATCGCTAGAGAAGCTTTTCTTGGAGGAACTAATTGCCCAACAGGTCAGGAGGATACATGCTTTGTTGACTACATGCAAAATGTTTGGCCTAATTCAGACAACATTGCTGGAGCTACAGCAACCGAAGCAGGATTAAATTGGGCTTTGAGACCCAAGCCAGGTAGCCCAGCCATACCAAGAAAAGCAGGTGCATTTACTCCGGTTTTCTATACAGGACCCAGAACAGGAGACTGGCAGGTAACAAAGACCGATTTTACAGGCTCAAATGGATTTAGAAGAGCGTTTTATTTATCATCTCAAGGAAATTTGTCAGCTAGCTTAAAAAATATTCATGATGTAGACGGGGATAATTTAGTAGAATGGTATGATTTTGATAATACTCAGGACGGAGGATTTTTGCAAGCCTGTATTGATTGCAATGATGATTTGGATAACAATGGCATAAATGATTTAGAAGACATATTGAATGGAGATTTGCAAGGACAAAATCTAGACAGAGATGATAATGCAGTTTTAGACTCTCATCAATCTTGTTTTATAGCACAACCACTCCAACTCGAACCAAACCACGTAGTAATGAATAGATATTTATCTTTTGGTTCGGGAAATCCAGATGAGATGGTTGCGGTAAGGCTTACGAGAGATGATGGACAGACAAGATATATCCAGGGGTTAAGGCAGGTTTCAGAGCTGTCAAGCCAAAATGGCTCAACACCGGCACCGACATTTACTTTTGCTAATCTTGGTTGTGAGCCATTTTTCCAGGTTTTAGGAGCAAATCCAATTTATGTCGGAGGGGAAGAAATTATCCCGGGCAGAAATTATCAAAGTCAAGCAATTATAGAAGGATGTTTATTGGATGAAGGTAATTTTTCTGCTCCATTGACAATATCCACTGTAACGAAGTGGGGAGATGTAGCTGGCCCTTTCCAAAATGGAGCATATACTTCTCCAGACGGGAGAGTCGACATCGCTCCCGATGTTTTGGCTATTCTAGATAAATTCAGCAATAAACCCACTGCTCCTAGCAAAACAAGAGCAGATATTGAACCACGCATTCCAGATCAGAAGATTAACATAACTGATATTTCTCGCGACCTGGACGCATTTAGAGGACTGCCTTATCCATTTACAGGAGCAGATCCGAACGAATGTCCTTAAAACCGGTTAGAGAGTTGTAATAATCTTTTAGATATTTTTGAGTAAGGCTGTTATTTTAAGATAATTTTAAACGATAACAAAGCCCAGTTATTTTCATGTTAACTTTGGAGAGATTTGTATAATAAAAGTAGAAATATTTAAATAGTTGAGAGTGATAGTTGTGTTATGGCGATAAATATTAGTATTGACGAAGTAGCAAAAAAGGAACTGAACGAATTAGTCGCGATGCTTAAATTATCAAAATCGAAACTTGTAAGGATGGCGGCACAAAAATTTTAAGAAATAGAAAGATTTCTAAGATTTAGGAAGGCATTAAAATAAATGTCAAATTTGTACTTTTTGTTAAATTCAACGATTGCGTTCCTGTCACATAATCGACTTTGCTTGCATTAATAGTATAGTTTGTCTGATATGTTCTTGCAGAACCATTTACAGTATATTCTGTAACATTCTGCCTTACAATGTTTCCTGATGAGTTTGTTGTTATATTATGTGTTAATCCTCCAGTGTTGTTGTAAAATAAAACTCTTGCTCCGCTTAATGAGTTATTTAAGTGGTCTTGAACACGAACATCGACGTACCATTGTTTGTAGAGAGTGCCGTTTATGACATTGTGTGTGGAATGGTTTGTATTTATTAAGTAAATTTCTTGATTGCTTGAAACGACTACATTTTCTAGATTAGAGCCGGAGATGTTAGAATCGATTATTTTGATGTTACTACAAAAAGTACAGTAAATATTAAAATCAGTGACAGTACCTCCTCCTAAGTTTCCCAAAAATTTAGAGCGAATAATAGAAATATTTGAAGACAAGAGTTCTAAATCTGATACTTCTGCATTACTTAAAGTATTATTTTCGAATATAACATTTGATGTATTTATAGCTAGACCTCTTTTTAGATTGGCGGTTGTACTGCCTGCGTAACTAACATATGAATTCTTTAATATGAATTCTGAGCCAGTTAAAACTTGAAATTCGTGTCTAAAGGTATTGGATCTAGTTATGTTTGAATAGTTGGCTGAGAGATTTCCTGAGACATAAATACTATTTTCTGCATCTCCGATAGAGTTATTCATCTCCAAAGTACAACTTTCCATAATTAGTTTTCCTGTGGAAGTTACATTAATATCAGCAGTGCTGACATATCTGCAAGGTCTAGAAGAGTCTGAAAGATTGTTAAAAACTTGGGCATTATTAACTCTCGTATAAATATCATGTAAGGTTTCTGTCGTTGTTACTTCTATTACATCGATAATGGGGGAGATTATTTGAAATTGTCTTGTTCCATTAAATCCTGTTGAATTGCCGTCGCTTGCATTCACATTCCAAAAATAAGTTTGTCCTTGATTTAATTTATATAAATTATCTACTTCTGCTGGTGATAATGTTCTATTCCAGATTCCAACTTCATCAATTACTCCTAAGAATGTGCCTACTCCAACTTCATCATCTCCAATCCATGTTGTTTCAGTATCTTGCCATGCGGTTATATTAATTGTTTTAAAATTGCAGATTGTTGAATTTACCGTTGTTATTATATTATTAACGTATAAAGATAAATTTCCAGTTGAATTTTCCCACGTTCCAGTAACCATTCTCCATTCTTCAAGAGTCCAGTTTTGAGCAGTAACAGAACAAAATGTGCTGTTTCCATTCTCTCCTATATCAAATATAAAACTACCTGGGCTTGAAGTTCTAAATCTAAAAAATCTATTATTTGTTGTTCCCGAAGTCCCCCATCTTGCTAATATTATATTTCCCGTCCCACTTGTTTTCTTTTTAACCCACATTGAAAAGCTGCATCCATTATTGCATAAATCTTTATGGGCGGTTTGATTTAAAATATTAATTCCTATAGAGCCCGTGAAATTATAAGCTCCTCCCAAGATTCCAGAGAAATTATCATATCTTATATTTGCAGGTTCGCTTGGAGTATCTCCATCAAAATTATGGCTTGAAAAATCATGGATTATTCCTGTTGTTAAACCTTCTCCGCTTTCATTAAATTCTTTTCTATTGTCAAAATGATACAAGCCCCACATAGTTCCATCATCAATTAATGGCGGAACAGACCAGTTATATGTTTGCTCAATAAAATTAGTCCCATTTCCTCTAAATTTTTTTCTATTTATTATGCTTTCATCTATTTTTGTTAAATTGGAATTTCCATAAACAATGCTTTCAATTGTATTATTTTCTATATCTCGAACACTCCAATTTAGCAGCGTATATCTCGTATTTATGATTGAATTATTTGCAGGAGCATTAAGATTAATATTTGGAGGATTTCCGAAAATTCTCGTAAAATTCAATCTTACTTGAACTTGGTCAACTGCGGCAATTCCTGCTGTGCCACCATTATCTGTAAAATTAAGTCTTACTCCGAACTCTTGATTTGTTAATTCTCTTTTACTCCAATTTCTTCCCCAATCATATGTTAAATTTCCGTATATAATTGTTGTTTCTGTGCAACCAAAAGTGTTAATAACTCTTCCTGATGTATAAGAAATATTAGAGCTTAAATTATAATTTAAATCTACGCCGATATCTGCCTGTCTCCCAGCAGCACAGAAACTTACTGCAGACCTTCCTTCCACGCTTACTTCTATGCCGTGAACAGTCCATGATTCATCTAAATTTTCTGTTGGTGAGATAAAACTAAAATTATGTGCGTGCATTACTTCGTATAAAGTTGATTCATCAGCTCTTGCATTGTCGGAGACAAAAGTATTATTACAGTTTGCCCATTGTTGAGTATTTGTGTCGCATGCTGACGGAGATTTATAAGGTGTTATTTCAGGGTCTAATCTTATTGTTAAACCATTAAGAAACATAGAATTTTCATTTGTTAAACCTAAAGCGACTATTGAGCCATCGTAATAACCAAAAATGCTACCATTTCCAATATAAATATCTGTAATATTAAATCCCGAATTAATTAAATCTCCAAATCTAAACTCATAATCGTAAAAATCAAACTTTGGAATTTTATCATTAAAACTCCCTCTTAAATGAACGGTTTCATTTTTTCTTAAAGTGCGTTCTTCGTTATCATAAATCAATCTTGTTCCTTCGCTTAACACATTAACATACCAAAATTTTACGTTTGTTAAATTATAACCAAAATTATTTGTTATTGAATGCTTTAATTTAGCTGCTTTTTTTGGATGAAATTCTAAAATCTGTGTCCAACGAAAGTTTTGGTGGTTGTTGTAGTTTGTTAAAACATCAACAAGATATGAAATATTTGTGGTTTTGTTTATTTGTTCTATTGAAGTGTAATTTGAATAGATAGAATTCCAAATAAAATCTTCAGAATTGTAGGTTTTGTTTTCTCTATTTACAACTCCTGTTACGACAAATCTTAGAGACCCTAAGGACTTTCCTTCTTTGTTTATCCCTATTTCCCCAGACGATGTTAACTGAAAGTTCAAACCATCATTGTGTGTAAATAAATCTTCAGCCCCTACGTCGTAAATTATAATTATAACAAAAAATATTAGGAAAACCCAAACTATTTTTCCTTTATTCATTCGAATCCTCCACTAATTTTCTTATTTTTCTTTTCTTTCTAATTATTAAAACGACCGTAATTATTATCATTATTATTACAATTCCAATAATTATCCATTTATTAATTGGTTTTTCTTCCGGTGCCAACAAGACTTCAACAGGTTTTTCAACAACCAACACAGGAATTGGAGTGTCTATTCCTGTTGAAAGAGAAACTCCTCCAGTACCTCCTGGAGCAACCTCAATAAAAGAAACAACTATTTTATATGTCGTGTTTATAGGAGTGTTTTCTGGAATTGATACTTCTATGGGGATAGGGATATCTTTGGTTTTTGCCTTCACTAAGTAATCTTTTTCATTCACGCTTGCAATTTCACTTCCTTCTATTAATTTGACTCTTATTGTAACGTCATCTTCTCCAACCATGTTTTGCAAACCTAAATTAATAGTTCTTGTTTCTCCTGGATAAAAAGCAGCAGGAGTGTAGTCAGGTTTGTACCAATACTGCGAAGAAACTCCGAAAGCGTCGATTGAATTTAAAAATAAAATATTTGAGAATAAAATTAAACTCATTGATAAAATTAATTTTGTTGTTTTTTTTACCATTTTAAATTATTATGTCAGTTTCACAAACCAGCTTCCTCCCGTGATTGTTGAATATGTTTGCGATGATATTCCTGACGGCACGGTTCTTAGGCAGTAATAAAGTTCTTCTTGCCCTGAAGTTTCATTTCCGTAATTTAATGTGTTGTTTCCTCTATTTAAAATTGTGTTCCCTAGTTGTCTGTCTGTTGCATTTTGCAATGTTGGAGTTGACAGAGCGCATTCTGCTGGAGGAGAGCCTCCGGTGCTGTTGCCAATGCTAAAGTTTCCCACACCGATGAATTGTGCAGGAGTTGTTTCGCCGTGAAGGTTAATTGCATTAACTGTTAAGTTCGGCGAGTTATAATTTCCAGTATTGTTAACTAAAGTTGGGTCGTTGCTTGCTGTCTGGTTTGTTGCTCCAATGTTTACGGTGAATGTAAGAGAATTAGGTGATATTTTAAGGGCTTGCAATTGTCCATAACTAAAAGTCATGGAGGTGTTATGAATTCTTGTTGTATTTCCTAAGTCTGTTGCGCTTGCTCCGATATTCCAAACAGCATTTTCATCAAAATACCACATTTGAATTGTACAGGAATAATTTGCGCTTGTGGAGTCTATGTCTGCAACAAGAGAACAGCTTGTGTTTTGTCTCAACGGTTCTCCTGAATTAGTAAAGTTTGCCTGTACACTTGAATCATTTATGTCGTTAACTCCGTCGGAATCATTGACAGTAACATAAAAAGTGAGACTAGTAAATGTATTTTCTGTTGGACCTGTTCCAGATAGAGTGCCATTAAACACATTGACTGTTACAGGATTTATTCCAGTTAGTGTTACAGAAACATTTTCTGCCTGTTGTGTGGCTTTGCCTGTTATTTTAGTAAACCAGTCAGTTATTCCAGCAGAAACAAAATAACTGAAAATAGAAATAATAAAAATTATGATGATAAACATAAAAATTACAAAAAACACCTCTTTTTTTTCCATATTTAAATTTTAAGCCAGCCCTGTTTTTAAATATTATTGCACAATTTCTTTACTTTAAATAGGTAAAGATTTCTATGCATCAAGTCCAAGAGGGATTTTTAATGTTTTTATAGACAATTTGCTTGATTATGTTACTCTTTTGCAAATTGTCTTATTAGAGAGTTTACATAAGATAAGTAACTCAATTATGTAAATTCTCTATAATCATCTCCACAAATCACTCTAATCCGCAAAAGCAAAATTTCCACAGAGGAATAAATGAGTTATCTCCTATTTTTCCGCCCACATTTTTTGTGATAATAAAAGATTTTTTTATTTTTAATTTCTTTCCATATTTTTTTAAAAAATAATTAATCCATCTCAAATCATTTTTATTGATTTTTGATGTGTATTTAACTTCTACTGGCATATTGTTTTTTAGGAAATCAATTTCTTTTTCTTTATCTCGCCAATAGTAATTTGTATTTAACTCGAAGAAAACCAAATTTTCAGCATATTTTTCTTCTGGAATATTGAAAGGTAACGAAAGCGCAGGGTGATACGCATAAACCCTGGAAAGCTTTCTTGACGCAATTCTTATAGAGGGCCGAAAATTTAAAATTCTTTTTATTAAAAAAGAAAATTCTAAATAAAATAAAGCCTTATAGAGAGTGGTTTTCGTTCTTTTTAGTTCTTTTGCTAGTTCGTCTAGATTTAGGTATTGACCGGGATTTTCAAGAAAGATTTTTGTAAGTGTTTCAATTAAAAGTATGTCCGCTTCTTTAAATTCTTTAGGAATGTCTTTTAATATAATAGGATCGATAATGGCATTCCTGATGTAATTCTTTATAAAACTAATATCTTTTTCGTTAACAATTTCAGGAAAAGGTCTAAAAAGAAATTTATCAAATTCTTTTTCCAATAAATCTGCGTGGAGAGAAACTTCTTTTTTTTCTATTTTTATTCCCTTAATTTCTAGAAATTCTCTGAATTTTAAAGGCCTAAGTTCATAATAAATGATTCTTCCCGCCAGAGTTTTTTTCGAGTTTGTCAAAATATCTAATGAAGCCGATCCGGATACGAGAATTTTAATATTTTTAAAATTATCATAAATCAGTTTTATGCTCTCAACCCAATTTTTTGACTTTTGTGCTTCATCTATAAACAAATAAATTTTTTCCTTTTTATAATCAATATTGGTTATTTTAGAATAATCTTTTAAAATTTCTTCTATTCTTTTTTCTTGCAGGTCCGGTTCGTCAAAACTACAATAGAATATATTTAATGGGTTAATTTTCTTACTAATTAATTTGTTTATTAACTGATAAAAAATTGTTGATTTTCCTGTTCTTCTTAGTCCTATTAAAGCTTGAATTTGTTTCCTACCCAGGTCTTTTTCTATTATATGGAATAGGTCTCTAGGTGTTTCTGGAATAAAAGAGTCTTTTACTTTTTTTTCTGTCCACCAATGATTAAGTTCTATAATATCCATATTCGTTTTTTATAAAAACTAATATTTAAACTTTTCGTTTTTTAAGAAAACGAATGTATAGTTAACAATTACTAACTTTTATGATATCGTGAATTCTGGAAATTAGGATAAATTTTTGTCCAGAATTCCCGTGATGGATAATTCTCAAAAAACTAATCCAATCAAAAGAATTGTCCATAATTGAATTTATCAGTTATGGCTAAAAATCATTCTTTTAATTTTTTTATCGCTCTCGAGTGTAAAGTCCAGATATTTCTTGGATCACGATCTAATATCTTCGCTATTTCTATATTCCTCAGACCTTTTTCTTTCCAATAGTAAACTAAAGATTCTAGGATGCTTAATTTTCTATTACTAAATATTTCAAGAGGCGCAAATCTCTTTTCTTTTACAATTATTTTTTCTTTCTTCTTCTTAATGGCGTTGTTGTAATTAATCCAGACTGTTCTTTGGTCTCTGTTTAGTAATCTTGCTATTTCGCTGAATCTCAAACCAAGGTTTTCTTTTAGATACTTGCACAATGCTTCTGCCGCGCCCATTTCTTGAGCAAATATTTCTAGTGGAATCTTGAGCTCACTTCTTTTTACACTGATTAGTAGCTCATGCAAGCCCAAACCATATTTTTCTTTTAGTAATTCATCTAGACTTGTGCCGTATCTTTCCTTAAGTTTTTCATCAAGAACTTCGAGAGAATTGTTTTCGCTCAATTCTCCTAATTTCTTCTTTCTTCTTCTTGCTCTTTCGCCTAGAGCAAAGGCGGCGAGGGCGATTGTTCCCTTGATAAGCCAACTTCCTGCTGTTGAAGTTGAATATATTTGTGAAGATATTGTTGAAGGCACTGTTCTTAAACAATAATAAATTTGCTCTTGTCCTGTTGAGCCGTCGTTAATAGAATTATTTCCTCTGTTCAGAACAGTGTTTATTATTTGCCGGTCTGTTCCGTTTGTTAGTGTGGTGGCTCCCGATTGTCCGCATTCTGGGTTTGAAGCTCCAGTATTATTTCCGATACTGAAGTTTGCAATATCTATATAAAACGTAGAGACAGATTCACCATGAAGATTAATTGCATTCACAGTTATATTTGTGAAATTGTAATTTCCAGTGTTGTTAATTAAAGTCGGATCATTAGTTGATGTTTGATTTGTTGCTCCAATATTTACGGCGAAATTAATTTGAGCTGGAGAGATTTTAAGGGATTGTAATTGAACATATGAAAAGTTTGTTGTTGTGTTTATTGCAGATAACCCTTCTACATCTTCTCCATAAACAGTTATGTTCCACACTCCGTTTTCATCAAAATACCACATTTGAATTGTGCAGGAATAGTTTGCGCTTGTGGAGTCTATGTCTCCAACCAAAGCACAGCTTGTGTTTTGTCTCAACGGTTCTCCAGAACGAGTGAAGTTTGCTTTGACACTTGTGTCAGCTAAATCATTGACACCATCATTATCTTTCATGATAAGGTAAAAGGTAACATTAGTTGTGCTGCCTTCAGTTGGGGAGATGCTTCCGATAGAAGAAACAGAAGTTATTTGTGGAGCGGTGTTATTAACCGTAAGCTCTCTTGTTTCAGACTCGTTATTATTTCCTGCAAAATCGGTAACATTGACTTTCCAGAAATATTTTCCTACATTTAGCCTATAAAGATTTTTTATTTCTGTAGCTGTCAGAGAGCGATTCCAGACAGCAACTTCGTCTATGGTGCCGTTGAAATAACTGTCTGGAATCCCATCACCGTTTCTGCCAATATTTATATAATCAGTAGAGGAAAGGAAACTAACTGAGGTAGTGGCATTAATAACAAAGGCTCCATCAACATATAATTCTTTTTGCGCGTTATTCTTGAAAACTCCCACTATATGATGCCAGTTTCCTCTTAAGTCAGTTGTTCCGCCGACAGAAGTAGAAGTTCCGTTATGTGCTGATATAAGTGCTTGTCCACTGGAATTTATATTTATATGAAAATATCTGTTTTGTGTACTAGAGTCGGCAAGAGAGACGATTACTCCATTCGTAGTGTCATTTGCCTTTTTTACCCATGCAGAAAATGTAAAAGGATAAGAGTTTATTCCTGCGTCGGAAACTGCTTGTATATCAGAAACTCCAGCTTGGGTTCCTAATCCTATATAATCATCCACACCATCAAATTCATAGGCGCCGCCGAATTTTCCTCCTGAAACATTATAGACAGAAGCTGTTGTATTAATAATTTGGTTGGTAGTTGTCCAACTATTAAAAACTGTTCCGTTATTTCCTTTATCAGAGAAGTCATAAATCTTGCCTCCATAAAATAAAACAACTTGGACGAAGTCTAAACGCGGTACGGCGTTGTTGTCAGAATTGCCTGTATAATTAAGTCTTACTCTAAAATTAGCATTTGAAAACTCAGTTGAACTCCATGTTCTTCCCCATGTATTGCCAATGCCCCCGTAATTTATTAGAACATCTGACGAAGATGAAAAACTTTCTTCTATTGGTGTGGTATAGCTTGTTCCGTTGTTCCAGCTTAGGGCAACTGCAACACCCGGATTTCCACAGGGTGGGCCTATACAACTTTGTTTTCCTTCCAAGACAACAAGAATTCCTGTTATGTTTACACCGGAAGGAATGCTAAAACTATAATTACTTGTGTCTAGCATATCTCCTGCCGTGCTTTCATTAGCGTAATTATCATCGGAGGATTTTACATTTTCTCCAGTCGTCCATTGATTTGAAGGATATCCAGTATCGCTTGGAGATTTTGAGCCGCTATCACTCAAAGAAGATTCGTTAAATTCTTTCCTGTTATCAAAATGGAACAGGACAAGAGTGTCATTGTCTGGGATTGTAACAGGAGAAGTCCAGTTGTAAGTGAATGATGTTCCAGAGGAAAAGTTTATATTTTGGTATAGTAAGCCGTGCTTGTAGAAATTAGCTGTTGAAGTTGAATTTACACCGTAAATAGCTACGTCTACAAGGTCATTGAATTGGTCGGTAACACTTGCGTTTAGTGTTATATTAAAAGTGCCCACATGAAAGACAGAAGTATTGGCCGGGGTGTTTAATGTAATAGAAGGAAATATTGTATTGTTTATTGTAAACGTGAAATTTCTGCTGCTTGTTAAGTTCACAGAAAGAGAAACTTCTTGATAGCCATATTGACTAGCGTTTATCGTGTAATTTGTTTGGTATGTTCTTGCCGTGCCATTAACAGTGTATTCTGTTACGTTTTGTTGGATTATGTTTCCAGAAAAGTTTGTTGTTATGTTGTGTGTTAGCGAGCCGGTATTGTTGTAAAAAATAACTCTGGCTCCGCTTAATGAGTTATTTAAGTGGTCTTGGACACGAACATCGACGTACCATTCCCTGAATAGCTTTCCACTTGCCTGAATATTATCATTTGTGTAGTTGGAATTTCGGATTGTTATGTTTCCTGAAGCGACGAAAATGTCCTCAAATTGTGCATCAGAAATATTAGAGTTAACAACAATACTATTGTTACTGCCAGAATAAATATTATAGTCGGTTGAAGTGGATGAAGCACCTAAAAATAAAGAATCTTGTATATAAATTCCATTGGCTTGCAAATCTAAGTTTGCTGTATCTGCTCCCCTGAGAGTATTATTTCTAAATACAACGTTATTTGTGTTTAATGTAAGGCCTCTTCTATTTTTTAGATTAGCAGATCCTGTGTTTGAGACATATGAATTCAATATAGTCAAGTTGGAGTTTGTAGAAGTATAGAAGTCATATCTAAAGCTTCCAAAGCTAGTGATGTTTGAATAATTTGCAGTTAGTCTTCCTCCAATTTCAATATCATATTGACCGCTAACAGTGCTATTCATCTCAAGTGCGCAGCTTTCCAAGATCAAATTGCCCGTAGAAGTCACATTTATACTTGCTTGGCTTGAATATCTACACGGCCTTGTTCCATCAGAAAGATTATTGAAAACATCACTGTTTCCAACTCTTGTAAAGATATCATGTGGTGTTTCGGTCGTTGTTACTTCTATTACATCGATTAACTGCAAAGTTAAAGTTACAATAGAATCAGAAGTTATATTTCTAGAAGTTCCATTTGAGACATATCCTGCTTTTGTGGCATTTATAGAATGATTATTTTGGTAAACTTTTCCAGAGCCAGTGTCTTTGTATTGAGTTAAATTCCTGAAAACAGCGCCTGCAGAATCTGTCAAAGCATTGAAAACAATTGCATTGGAGACGTTTCTGATTGTTACATTTGCGCTTCCTAGTGGTTGCGGAACTGCTCCGGTGTAAACAGAAACGTTAACTCTAAACATTCTTTCTAGAGAACCGCCCGCAATTGTATAATTAGATGTATCACTGGAATTTAACAAAACAGTTGTGTTTTCAATGTCAATTCCGTAGAAGTTTATGTTTGCATCAGTTATGTTTAAAGCATTTCTAATATTTGAGAAGCTGAAGTTACCGTAACTGCCTCTGGGAAACGGATCAATAATTATTGATGTAAAGTTGAATTTATTTGCAAAGGCGGGTGTTGTTACATTTCCTCCTGTTAAATTTAATCCTTGAGGAGAATGGATGAAAAAGGAGTATCTCCCATCATTGGCAGTTGTGTTGAAAATTATATTACAAGTTGAATTTAGAGTTAGTGTTTCACTTGGAGTTATGTTCAAGTCAATGTTTAAGCCCACGCAGGTTGTGTAAGCGCTTGTGCACGCATAGCCCTGTTTTGTTGCAATGGCCAATGATTTTAAGTCATCGCAATTTAACGGCTCTACCACTTTTAGCTGGTTATCTGTAACGATAAACTCCCTTGCTTCTGATTCATTGCTTCTGCTTGTTGAGTCTGTGACATTTACTTTCCAGAAATATTTTCCTGCTTTTAATCTGTAAAGATTTTTTATTTCGTTTGCTGTCAAAGCTCTATTCCAGACAGCTACTTCATCAATTGTTCCGTTGAAATACAATCCTCCAAAGAGGTCGCCTTCTGCGCCGACCCTGAATCTGTTTGTTACAAGATTAAAAGTAACGCTTGTTGTTAAATTAGCAACAAAATTTCCATCAACATAAAGCGACTTTCCGGTGTTAGACTCAAAAACTCCAACAACATGATGCCAGCCATTTCTTAAATCTATTGTTCCTCCTGCTGACTGCCTTGCTCCGTTGTCTTCTGCTATAATTCTTGCCTGTCCAGAGCCATTTATTTCTATTCCATAGAGAGGGTCATCGGCAAAATCACTTCCTAATGAGGCAATTATTCCTTCAGTACTTCCTGTTTTATAAGCCCACCCTGAAAATGTGAAAGGATAAGCAGCCAAACCTAAATCGGACTCTTGCGTTATCCAGTCATTAACACCGTCAAATTGAACTCCATAGCCAAATTTTCCGCCATCTCTTGAAGTGTTGTAAACTGCTCCTGAAAATGTTCCGTTGTTATTATTGCCTGAAAAATCATAGGAATAAGTATCGTTTTCTCCTTTTGAAGATAAATTATCAAAATGATACAACAATACCAAAGAATTTGAATTATTGCTAACAGGTAAAGCCGTGAAGTTGTAAGTTATTTCTGTGCCGTTTGTAACAGCGAGTTGTTTGTATAATAGGTAATTATAGAAGTTTGAAGTTTCTTTTGAGTTTACACCATAAAGCAAAACATCAATTGTATCATTGTCTAAGTCATAAACTGTTGAGTTTAATGTTATGTTAAAGACATCTATTGCAAATGTAGAATCATTTGTTGGAGTATTAAGTGTTGTGTAGGGATTATTATACAAAGTATAATTAACCTGCGCCCAAATAGCATCTACTCCTGGATTAAAGCTTCGAGGGCTTTGACAATCGTTGCATGCAACCTGCATTATTCTTAATCTAAAACTTGAGTTTGAAAATTCACTCGCATCCCATTCTCTTCCCCATTTGTCTGTTAGTCCTGTTAGAGTATTATTAGCATCTGTACATGTAGTCCATGTGGCTTGTTTTTCTGTTGTATAACTTGTGCCATTATTCCAGCTTAAACTGACATTCAACACCGCCTGTCTGTCTATCCCTATGCAACTTGTACCATGCCTTGCTTCTACCTTAACTAAAATACCATTAATTGTCGCCCCAGCAGGAATGCCGAAACTATAATTACTTGTGTCTAACGCTTCTCCGTTTGTTGTTTCGTTTGCATAATTGTTATCCGAGACTTTAACATTTTCTCCTGCAATCCATTGATTTAATGGATAACCAGTGTCTGTTGGAGAAACTAAACCAGTTAGCTGCGGCTCTGCTGGGTCAATGATATGGTCAAGCTCTATACTACCATTTAAAATTCTTAAATCGAAGCTATCTTGAGTAATGTTATCTCCTAAACCAGTTAAGAAAACTTTATTGTATTGGTTGTCATTTATTGAAGAAAATTCTGCAATTAAAACAGAGCCATTAATTTCATAAACTTCAATTTTTGGAGTTCCATTGACTGTTCTTGGGAATAATGTAATATCATTCTCTTTTGTAAGATTTCTTTCAAACTTAACTCTTATGTAATGCGCTTCTGGGATAATTTCACTCCAGTTGTTGTCCAATTCCCTAACAGAGTCATAAATATCAGAAATAAATTCACGAGTCTCATTTAAATGCTCTGCTTTTGTTATTACAATAATTTCAAATGTTTGGTTGCTTAATTGTGGGGCAATCCATTCTATATAGTCATAAATGCCATTCAGGTCAAGGTCAGAAATATTTGAAGGAATAATATAACTATCATTTTCAACCCAGAAAATTCTGATTTTTTTAGGATTGGTAACTGGGAGAGATTCTGGTAAATTCGTGAAAGCTAAAACATTTTCGTAGTGCACATCATCAGGGCCGATGATTTGAACTATTTTTCCTCTTGTCGTGTCTTCTTCTATTGCATAGGGAGCAGGAGTTTCATACACTACTTCAACTCCTGATTCATTGGAACTGATTTCTACAATAATTTCTATTGTTTCATTTTGTTCTTCGCTGACTGTAAGCCCGGTAAATCTGAAAAATGTGAATATTTTTTTAAACCAATCCATTAATCTGAAGAAAATTCCTTTTTTTCCAACTTCTTGTTGAAAAATTATATTTCCATTTATGTCAACCTTTATTTTTTTAGAGCGCTTATTTTCATAAATTGATTGTCCTGTTATTAGAGAGCCATTAACAGTTTCTTCTGGTATTCCTTCATTTTCAAAATTAGACTGTGTTGTTTTTTCTAAAACACTTTCAGTTTCGTTAATTTCATTAGAAGTTTCATTAATTATTGAAGGATTTTCTTCAATAGAAGTTTGATTTTGTTCTTCTTCTTGAATTTCTTCTGATATTTCTTCATTACTTTCTTCTATTCCTTCTATTTTCTTGATTTTTTTTACACTGATATTTTTAGCGCTTTCTGGCAGCTCAATTGTTACATTAGCGGGGCCAGTGACATTAATCGTTCTTGCCCATTTAACTGGCTGTCCTAAAACAGCTTTAAATTGTGTGATATTTGCTGTAAGATTTGATATTATTGTAATATTGGTCTGATTAGTTGGCGTAATCAAAGTTTCATTAATTAGTGTTTCGTTTGTTGGAGGGGTGATTGTTTCATTTAATTTAGGAGGGATAGTTATGTTTTCTTCAGGTAGAGTTATATTTTCTAATGGTTCAGAGACATTTTCTGGAATTTCCGGAGCCGGAATAGTAATATTTTCTGCCAGCTCTTTTTCAATTCTTATTTCATATTTTATTTTATCTAATTTTAATTTAGCATTTGTTATTTCTATTCTTAGAGTGTAAGAAGTTTTGTCTAAATCAAATTCTTTTAAGTCACAAGTTTCTTTGCAAAAGTCCTTGAATTCTTTTACTGGGATTTCAAGTTCTTCTTTTTTCTTCTCCTCTTTTGGTTTTTCTTCAGTTACATTCTCTTCTACTGTTGGTTCTTCTATTGGCTGTTCTGCTCTAGGCTCTTCCGACGGGAGTTCTTCTTGAGGAGGCTGTTCGGCTTTCGGCGGTTCTTCAACCGGAGGCTCTTCTTGGACTGGCTTTTCTTGAGGAGTTGGTTCATCTGTTGGTTCTTCACTGCTGCTAGTTGTTTCAGAACTTTCTCTTGTTGAAGCTGAAGAATCAGAAGAATCTGTTGAAGTGGAAGAACTAGTTTCTTCATTTCCTTCTACGTTAAATCCTGTAATTGTTCCACTGGTGATTGTTTTTTTTCCAGTAACTTCGATTTCATTGCTGTCTAAAATTAAGAAATCATCAAGATAAATTTTTACTTCTCCTTCGCCTTCAATTTCTCCAGAAACCCTTAGCCAATTTAAAACCCCTTGTTTGTCTAGGGTAAATTCTTGTTCTATGCTTTCTTTAAAAGTTAAATCAACATTTTTAGTGTGAACTTCGTCAGCCAATTCAACTGTCAAACCTGTCAGACCCAATTTGTCAGAATAGATATAGAGTAAGAATAACAAAGCAGTAAATAAAACAAAAGCAAAAACAAAGCCAGAGGCCCCTATTGCAATTCTTTTTATATTTTCTTTTCTAATCTCCGCATCGCAAATTTCTATTTGTTTTTTGCATTGTTCTATATAATTATTATAATAATCGACCCATTCTTGCGCCGTCTTGTTTTGTAAAGTTTCTTTTAATTTTTTTTCACAATAATCAGAAGTTATTTCTTTATTTTTATACTTCAAGAACAATTCATTAGCAAAAGAAATAATTTTTTTCTTGTTGTATTCTGCTTCTTTAATCTTGGTGTATAACGACTTTTTTCTTTCGTCTAAATGGCTCAGCTTAATTTCCCTAATTCCGGTCGCGTTTTTCTTTTCTTTTTCTATTTCTTCATTATACCATTCTAATTGGGCTTTGTGCGTCCTTAATTGGATGTCATAATGGCTAGTCCATTGCTCTGCCGTTAGGTCCTTGAAAATTTCCCCATATTTTTTTTGATATTGCTCATAGTTTAATAATCCAATATTATACTGAAAATTTAGTTTTTGTAAAATATTTTCAATTCTTTCTTTTTCTAATTTACACAGTTCAATTTTTTTTAAAATTTCTCTTCTTTTTTCTTCAAGTTGTTTTAATTTATCTTCCATTTTTGATTAATTTTTTAAAAAGAAAGGAAAGGCTGTCTCAGGGGAATTTTTTAACTCCTAGGGTGTTTTGAGACAGCCCCTTTCTAAGAAAATTACAGAGAATTGCATAGGATATGTCTCCTGTTTTTTGCAATTCTCTGTCTGTACAATTGCAAATAAATGTCACATAAGCAATGCAATTGTCCATAGCTTGAAAATCGGAATGAAGATTGTACGAAAAAATTAGTGAAACATTTGATAATTTGATTAAGAAAATTCTTGCTAATTCTGCTAGTAGATTGATACCCATTCTTAATTCCCCTTAACACCCTATGATTACTTAATTTGTGTTAAAATTAGCTTATAAATCTTGCTGTTTTAAGGTTTATTTTACTTAATTTATATGATAAAACAAAGAGGAAAATTAGTGGAAAACGCACTAACTTTTAGTTATTATGTGTGGTTTAAGACCCTTTATTGGTGCTAAATCCCGCGCAATTACCATGAATTAATATCTTAAACTTATTGAGATAATCTTACGATTAGTGATGATAGAATTCTGTTTTATCACAAACCGGCTTAGCAACACTAAAAACAGAGTTTAAGCAATCAGTTAAAAAATCTTCTAGATTTTTTCAAATTCTCGAATTTTTGGTATAACAATTCAACATTTCTTTCGCAGACATAATCGTGATGTCGAAATCCACCACCGAAGCTTTTTGGGATATGCATGAGTTCATGTATTATAACTTTGTCTTGCTCCTTTCTGCTTAATTTTTCAAATCTTTCAAGAAACTCAATTGCATAAAATGCATTTGTTTTCATTGCTTTTTGCATTAATTTTCCTAGCGCATGGCATCTTGCAATTGTTATTCTTGATGAAGAGCCAAAACTTCTTAAACATTCAATTCTATCTATTTCCAGATGAAACATGTCTAATGTTTTGGCAATGTCAGTCATTCTTTCTTTCAAATCTGGCGCATGAACATATTTCATTCTATTTTTACCTCAATTAGTTTATATTTAGAAGAGGGATTTTTAATCTTTATTGCGCCGTGGTTTATTTTGAATAATTTGGCTAGCAAATTAATTATTCTTATATTTGCTTTGTTATTTTTTGCAGGCTCTTTGAGCTCAATAAAGTACTCATTTTCTGAAATTTTTTTTATTGCCTCTTTATTTGAGTTTGGCTTTACTTTAATTCTTATTATCATTATTAAATCCTAATTGGCTTGAAATTCCTTGCAGGGAGCCGATTACCAAATCAAAATGCTCGTTTTCATTTACTTCAAGCTCTGCAATTCCTTTTATTATGTCCTCTCTATTTATATTCTTTGCAAAATCTTTTTTCTTCAGAGCTTTTTTTACAGATTCTTGAGTCATTGTTTTGAAATTGTCAGGGCGGACTTTTGCAAGCGCGACAATTAAGCCGCATAGTTCATCAACGGCAAACAAACACTTTGCCATTTTGCTATTTCTTTTTATTCCTGTTTTTTCATTATGAGCGAGGATTGCTTCTACAATTTTTTCATCATATCCTTGTTTTCTTAACTCTTTGCAGCCTTCAGCTGGATGAATGTTTACGTCAGGGAATTTTTCATAATCCATATCATGAAGCAAACCACACATCCACCATAAATCTTTGTCTTCGCCATATTTTTTTGCATAAAATTCCATTGCGTAGGCCACAGCGAGGCAATGCTTCTTTAAACTATCAGAGGAAACCCACTCGTTCAGTAATTTTAAGGCGTCTTGTTTTTGGGGCATTTTTATTTTGTCATGATTTCCAGACCATCTCGATGCTTTAATTTATAATCTTTTCCGACTGCTTTTTTTGTTCTTACATCAATTGCTTTCACGAAATTATTTCCAATGTCAGAGTGAAGGCGATAAGCGAAGTCTAGAGCTGTTGAGTGAGGAGGCATTAAAAAGCAATCAGGGAGGACATTTCCCTTGCTGTCTTCTAATTTATCTCCTGCCGGGAAAATTGCCAGATATTTTAGAATGTCGAGGACAATTTTGTTTAATACTTCTTGGACACCAGTATAGCCGAATTCATCAAGGAATTTTTGTATCTGCTCTAATGCAGAGCGCTGTTTTTCATTTAAATTTTTTTTAATTTCAAACTTATTATTTCCGGGCAAATATTCAATTAAGCCTACTTTATCTGCTTCTCTTAATGCTAGTTCGCCGTCGGCAAAGCATGGGACTATAGGGTATGAGAACTCTTCTTTTATTTTTTTCAGATTTTCCTTTGAATTTTTTTTGTCCATTTTATTTGCAGCGATTATCATCGGCTTGGTGTGTTTTCTTAACTCTCTAGCAAATTTGAATATTGTTTCATTACCCCATGATGCAGGTTTTTCCACATTGAAATTATTTTTTAAAATAACTTCTTTCACTTCATCTGCTTTGACTTTTAAGCCAGAAAATTGAGAAGCTACAGATTCAGCAAAATTTTTTTTCTTCATTTCTACAATCCGAGAAAAAGTTTTCCAGATTTTCATTAAAATTCCCAGATACCATAAATCTAATTCATGCTCAATAACTTTTATGTCTTTTCCCGGATAATAATTTTCTGTTGGTCTTCCTTCTCCGTCTGTTTCTCCGCTCATGTCAACAATATGGATGAAAGCGTTTGCGCCCGCCAGATCATTCAAGAATTCATTTCCCAAGCCTTTGCCTTCGCTTGCTCCTTCAACTAGGCCAGCAACATCCATTAGTTCAAAAGGAACGAAGCGCCATTTTCCTTTTTCGCCTTTGACAAAACCTTCTCGTGGATTGCTTATTTTTCCGAATTCGGGAGCTAAGTCTAGAATTTTTATGTATGCAATGCCGTGGTTTGGTTTTATTGTTGCAAATGGGTAGTTAGCAATTAAAACATCTGATAGAGTTGCTGCTTTGAAAAATGTTGACTTGCCGCTGTTTGGTCTTCCGACGAGGCCGATTAACATACAAAAAGACAAAAACGAAACTTTAAATAACTTATCTTTGAATCATAATATAAAATGATCCCGTAGCTTAGCCTGGTCAGAGCGCCGGTCTTATATGACGTGCGTTTCTTCCTTGCTTAATTTGGGGAAGCAATGCAGAGCTTTATCGAGCAATTCGAAGAAAGCCGGAGGTCGGGAGTTCAAATCTCCCCGGGATCATTTTTTTAATAATAAAGCTTTAATATCGGATTGGTTTGTTAATTACGATGAGTTTGCGTAACTTTTTAGATGATGCACAAGAATCTTTGTTTAGATTCGAATCTCTTCAGTATTATGAGATTGAAGAAGAAAAAGAATTTTTTCAGGACTACCTTAAAACAGGAAAGATTGATATTGTTGTTCTTAAAAACTGGCATGAATTTATTACTAGAAAAATGAGTCAAGGCGTAATTATGGAACGGATTAGATTAGTAAATCTTCCTTTGACAGATTATACAAAATGCGAGATTATGGTTTATCTAGAAAATATCAAACATGGAGAAGATATACGAATTATTACAGAGAAGGAATTTAATTCTTTTGATATAGAACAAAAAGACTTTTGGCTCACTGATGATAAAATAGTTATCAAAATGAATTATAATTTAAAGGGAGAATATTTAGGATCTGATTTGGCGTTCGATAACGATATAAAAAAATATGTAAATTATAAAAAACTTTTAATTAATAATTCTGTTTTATGTAAAAGATTTTGTAAAACGAAACATTTAAAATAAACTTTTTCTTGATCATATGATAAAAAAGAAGGAAAATGGCCAAGAAAAAAAAGAAGAAATTTGTTAAGAGGCAGACAGATAAAACAAGGACAATGGCGATAATCGGACTTTTGCTGAACATATTGATTCTTCCTGGCGTTGGAACGCTAATTGCGGGAAAAACAAAAGAGGGAATTTGGCAGATTGTTTTGTCAGTTATAGGTTTAATATTTTATTTTGCCACATTTGGTTTGTTTAGAATTGGTGTTGTGTTTTTGTTTGTCGCATGGATTTGGGGTTTGATTTCTGGGGTGAAACTGATTGAGAAATATAAGGGATGATTAATTAATTTTATCACAAATTAAATATTTTGAAATAAAGGACATGTACACAAATTACAAAGACAGATCAATTATTAATATTTTTAAATTAATTAATTTCCAAAATCTATTTTATATCATGGTTATAGTGATTATTTAATCACCCTACTGAAAACAGGTATTTATTTCCGATAATCACCCAAATTTTATTTCTGGCACAAAATCAAGGCATATTCATTGGCTTTGTCCTTGACTAATTTAACTTCTTTGAAGTACATTTTGCAAAAATCTTGAAGTTCTTTTGCATAGTACTTGTATAAAATTGCGACGATTATTTCGTCTCCTTTTTTTATTTTTATTTTATTTCCTTTGTACAGGAGAGTTTTATCTTTTTTTACTTTGAAGAAACATTCAACACGCGAGTTTCCGAATCTTGTGTCGTATTCAACTTCTCTTGGTTTAAAACCAACTTCTCTGATAAGATGAATCAGCCATTTTTTAAATAATGGGTGCCGGTACGATTTGATATTTTGAAGCCTCTCTCCTGTTCTTATACCATTGCCTATTATTATTCTGTCTCCATTGAACATTGCCTGGCTTAAATTAAACAAGTAATCGTGAATTTCATAGCTTGCGATTATTGAGCCCAGAAGAAGAATTAGGTTTTTTTGATATCGGCCATTTTTCACCATGCTCGACACTTCTCCGAGAGATTCTAAATCAGCAAGGTGAGGATAATATTCTATTATATTGCTGAATCTTTTTTTATTCATTTTTTTACTTATTAAATCATTTAAATATCTGTGAGGGTTTACGGGGCAGAAACGCATCTTAAAATTTTTCCCTATTGATTTAAGGAAAAATTCTACTTTTTTTCCGTCACCACAGCCCATCACTATTAAATTGAAAGGCTCTTTTTCAAGACCGCCAAGAAATTTTTTTGCATGTTTTTTTATTAATGAATCTTCTATTTCGATAATTGTTTTTTTGTATCTTGGATGGTCTCTTACTCGGAGAGAAGCTTTTGCGAGGTTTGACGTCATGTAAAGAAAACTTCTGTTTGCGAGGTTCCAGACTTTGTTATTCAAATTATTTTTTGCATATCCATTCTTTACTAGATGCTGGAATAGGGATTCTTTGAGTTCCATTTTACCATATTTAACTAACGTATCTTATCTTTATAGTTTTTTCTATAAAATTTTCATCAATCTTGATAAAGAGCAATCTGTAGGCTTTTTAAAATTAACTCAACACTCTGAAATTATAGTTCAGGACTTAAATTTTTAACTGCCGCTATTACGTTCCGCGAATATGTCTAAAGTTTGTACGATGGGTAATTAAGGACTTTAGTTATACTTCATAGAATTTTTTTGAAAAGCAAACTTTTAAAAGTGAATTTCTCCAGTTTTTTAAAAGCCCCTGTAGTCTAGAGGCCAAGGACACGGCCCTTTCGCGGCGGAGAAGAAAAATCGCCACCCGTGAAGGGCGGAGAAAGCTAGGCGAAAAGCCCTTAAAGGGCGGAGAAGATAGAAACCACATGCCCGATTAGTCTAGTGGTCAAGGACGAGGCCCTTTCGCGGCCTAAACCCGGGTTCGAATCCCGGATCGGGCATTATTATTTTGAAGTCTTCGGACCAAATGAAAAGAGACGAAGAAGTTCAAAAAAAGAAACAGAAAGCAGATTTGAACCTAATAGTGTTCAAACTTCTAGAGAGAGGCGTCAGGCCATCGAAGATGTGCGAGGTGCTGAATCTGAAAAAGACAGCGCTTCAATATTATTTATCAACGCTAAAGAGAAATGGATTTATCAAAAAAGTTGGATATGGCGTTTGGGAAATTACCAAGAATTATGATCCTAAAGAAGTTCAAAAGTCAACACAGGTAGCTCCTGCTGTCATTGGTGAAGATTTGAACTTGTTAAAAGAAGATTACGTGCGAGCTCACGCTTTCATGTTTACTTTGAAAATTCCAGAAATAAAAGACTGGAACCGCAGGGAAGAAATTTTGGATAACCATGCTATCAAATATATTTCTCTTGGCAATCTGGGCGGTGGACAGAAACTCGTATTTAAGGGCCGCAATGTGCATCTCAAGAACAATTCAATTATTGTATACGAAAAATCAAGCTACTTTTCGCAGTTTGCAAAAAAGGCGCAACAGCACTCTGTGTATGACTATCTGAAGCTAATCAGGAGCTTGGAGAAGTTCCTAGGGATTGATTTCTCGTTCAAGGGGCATTACAAGTTCAAAGTTTCAAGACAACATTATTCTCTGGTAAAAAACGCTCTCGCAAAGCAGTATGATGAGGAAGGGAAGAAATTGAGCGTTTACAATGCGCAAGGGCTATGGTTCATCATTGATAACTCATTTAATTTGCATGAAGCGGAAGCCATCCATCCAAAAACTGCTCTCGAAGATATTGAGAAAGTACAGGATTTCTTTAATGAACTAAAAATCAATCCGATGACTACAACGGAAATTAAACAGAACTTCACCGAAATCAATGAACTTCTAAAGCAATCTTCAAGGAGCCAAGTTGACACGGCCATGGTTTTGCAACAACTTGATGGCAACGTAAAACAAATTGTCAAAATACTAGGAGAGAGAAAATGAAAGATTCAATATACTTAATATTCAATAGACACGGAGTTAGAGGATTCAGAAAAACTCTTCCTAAACTAAGTTCTGGAGAATTTGCAACAAAGCTAACTCTAAAGGTAGATGACAAGTTCTTCAAACAAATCGTTCCAGAAGCAACAATGGAATTAGATGATAAGTTCATTATTGAACCGAAAATAGAGTTATCGCCAGAAGTGAAGCTAGAGGAAACAAAGAGGGCAGAACATGAAACAGGACCATAGAAGAATAAGCAAAGAAAAGCATGAAATAGCATACATCAGAAAACTAGCCAGAGAAGAACTACAGGCAAGCTCACGTACAGGAAGGTCGGAAAGGATCGCAAGAGCATTTCTCAAAGTTACTAGGGGGTACTCAAAGAAACGCTGATGGAAGAGGAAGAAGAATTGATGCCTTGGGATGTAGATGAAGAAAATGATGCTAGTGAGTCTGACGAAGACTGGGAGAGTGATGAAGATGACTGATAAGAGCTGGAAGCAATTGGAAAGGAGAGTTGCACGATGGATGGGCGGAGTAAGAGTTCCACTAAGCGGAGCAAATAATAAGTTTAGATCGGGGGATGTTGATCACCCTTCTTTATTCATTGAAGTTAAGCAACGTGCCAACTTAGGCTTCTTGAAATGGTTTGAGAAAGCGCAGGAAGATAGTGAAAAAGAACTTAAGGGTGTACCAAAACAAGAACAGAAAAAGATCTTGCTTGTAGTTCACGAAAAGAAATCTCATAAGGTCTTTGGTATGATGAGATTACTTGACATTTGCCAATGGGACGCAATGGAGCAAGCTCTCTATAAATTGAAGCAAGAAAATCCCCAAGCCTATTCTGCTTTCTTAGAATCATATGCTAATGAAATGCAAAAGAGGTGCCCAGGTGAAGAACGAAAATCAGGAAATTAAAAAAATAAACAAAACGCTGGAAAGCATTCGAACATTCATCATAGCAGAGGCTCAATTAACAAAACAGATTAATCTCGGCATTCAAGAAGTAATTCGAGAATTGAAAGCTCTAAAGGGGGTGGCTGAAAATGGTATTTCAATACCTAGTAAGAGAGAGGTATCATAAGATGTTAAAATACATTAGGAGAAGAAAGCCGAACATGAGGCAGATTGCTAGAGAAACGCATTTTGCATATCAATGGGTGAGAGAGATCATGCTTGAATTTGAAAAGAGTGGATTGATTGATCCAGTCTTTAACAATCCGGAATATGAGAAAAGGGATTACAATATTTCTTTCACAGAAAAGGGGCTCAAGTTGTTGGACTATATAGAATCAATACAAAAAATAACGGAGGTGAAAATAAAACATGACTGATGAAAATGAAGGGGTTAAGCTTTCTTATGATGAGCGAAGAAAGGAATTGACTCGCGAAGTTACAGCCGAAAAGGAAGATGAAACAACTCTGTGGAAGATTACTCTTAAAGAAAATGGAATCAAGAGAATCTTTGATGGTTTAAAGAACGATAAGAAAGATCTTCAAAGAGCATTAGGCAGACAAGAGGATCTTCTGTCACAATTGACAAAACAAGAGAGTGATGTCGAGAAAGTTGAGCTTACCGAGGAGCAGATTAAACTCAAGGAAAACATCATCGCTTTGCAGAAGGATGACAAGTACAATAACTGGAAGAAAAAAGTCGACAATACAAATGAACAGTTAGAGAACATCAAGAATGAAATCAAGGAGAAAAATAAACTGATTCAGGAAATAAAAAACAAAGCGAGGAACCTGAACTTGAGCGATATTTGAGGTAAAATGGCAAAGGAACTTGAAATAAAATACATTGAACTTTCCGAGATAATTCCATACGAAAGAAACCCGAGAAAGAACGATAAAGCGGTTGATGTAGTTGCAAAATCAATTAAAGAGTTGGCTGGAGATAGAGAATTGGTCAGCACAAATTATTATGTTGCTCCATTAGACATAAAAGCCGATGAAGAAAAGTACTGGGCTCATCAAAGGTTTCTCAACAAGTTGAGACAAATTCCAAAGTTTGAAGTTGTATTATGCACTCTAAAGAAATTAAAAGCAGACGGTGGAAAATACGTATATGTAGTGAAGGGAGATGATGTAAAGATGTCAAACGCTTTGCTTATGGGAGCAGTCGATAATTTATACGATACTGCAATAGTAATTAGCGGTGACGAAGACTTTATTGATTCAATAAACATTGTAAGAAAGAGATACAAAAAGAAAATAGGGAATGCTTATTTCAGTAAAAGTTCTTCATCAAACTTAAGAAATGCATGTGACTTTACTATAAACTTGGATAAGATCTTAGATAAAATTGTAGATAAGAAGTGAACATGAGAGCTCAGTATTGCCGAAGCCATACTGAGCATTAACAATAAACTAGAGTTTTAGAAATTTATAAACCTTCCGCTTTCGCATATTTCCAGCCCATGTGCTCGTATATCTCCTCTACTATAGCCAACTGTCCTTCTCCTTCTTCGGTCAGGTCTTTCTTCTTTCTTAAGTTTAGACAGTCCTTGCGGCACTCTTCCAAATACTTCTTTAGCTTTTTTAATTCTTTGTCCATCTTTGTTCCTATTAACCATAGCTCCTATTATACCTTATTTGTCTGCTCGCTCCTTAGCCATTTTTTCAAATATAACTATGAGTGTTTTGACTTCTATAAAATCACGAGAACTTCTAGTATTGCTTTTTAAGGAATCAATAACACCTTGAAGATCTGATGAAACAAGTCGATATTTGATATTACTAAAAGCCGCTTCAATATGTCCTTTTTTCATGATTATAACCTCCCTTCTCTAATTTGTAATAAATAAAGCAAACCCAAGTGCCGTCTTTTTTTTGTATTGGTTGGGAAGCAAAGAAATCTTTCTCACATTCGTTCATCTTTTTGATGAGCTCAAACTCATTGCTAGCAACTATGGCAAAGACTCTTGTATCTTTAGGCATAATTTCGCACCTCTATTCCATTAACGGCCTTTTCAGCTAAAAGCGTGGCCATTCTTTCTCTCATTTTAGACAATTCTTCATTCTGCCTTTCTACGAGTTTCATCAAGCTTTCGTTAACAGAAGGCTCCTCATTGAGCATATCTTTAGAGATTCTACCATCAAGACCAAGGAATTTAGTATAATAATCAATTCGTTTGAAGGTCTTCCAACCACCTCTGACCCTTAAGGTATCTAAATTGATTCTCTTGCTTCTTAGATAACAACAACCAGAGTGTCTGAAGCTATAGCCGGTAATATCAGAAAAGGCCTTGCCTCCTTGAGTTACCTTATTTCCAAATACTTTTATGAATGCTTTTTGTAGATGTTTATTGAATGTTTTTGGGAAGTAGTGAGGAAATAATCGATCTTCTGGATAAAGTCTATTTTTTCGGATATGCTCTTTGATAATATCCCCGCATAGAATCAAGTTAAACTTTCTTTCATAGGTTTTAGATATCTCTTTTCTAACATTTACCCAAACCTCATCGTTTTCGAAGGTTAGATCATTGACATAAATATTAGCGATTTCATTTGGACTACGAACAATAGAGTCGAAAAGAAATAGGGCAAGAGCTCGGTCACCCTCATCTAATTCAGGAATAACCATTTTTAGCTCTTCATAAGTAAAATAGGTAAAGTTGTTAGTGTCCATAAAATCGCCTCTAGAAAGATATTTTACGAGATCCGGAACAAATGTCTTTTCTTGTTTTTCTTTACTATCTTCATTCTGTCTATCAATTCGTTCGTTTTCTTCATCAATAACCCTCATATACCAGTTCCAAAAAGAAATGAAGTCTTTAACAAAGTCTGGTGTGCTTTTGTAAACCTCGCCGTTTTCTTTAGCAATAGTGCCATTGCTCATTTCTTCAAAAAACTCATGAACTTCTTCCCTTGTCAAACAACTCTTGGGGCGGCCTTTAGTCATGATCAGATTCTTGTTAAAACGTTCCTCAAAGAACTTCGCCAGCTTAACCATATGAAAGGCCAAACCACCAAGTCTTCTGGGGCTCCTTTTGCCTTTTTTTGATCGTTTGCCCGTATTAAGGCCTCTTTCCATGTCGCTCAAGTAGCTAAGAATAATGTCTGAATTGATCTTGCTTATTCCTTCAATACCCTGTTTATGCTTTTCTTTCCAGCTAGTCCAAGCTTGTATTTTCTTAGAAAGATCCACCACCTCGTTTTTGTTAGAACCTGCTGATTCCATTTTAAAGCTTTTAAAGATCAGGCCCGTGTTTAGAGGAGTTTCTATAAGCGAGCTATGAACCTTTAGGGTATCAGTATTTTCAACTTCAGATATTCTTGGGTTCATTTGTTGCCAAAGCTGGGCGTTTTTTTCAACATTCGTAACGGCGGGTGATTTCATTTGTTTTTCCTTGTTTTATTAATCTATACTTTAGTAGTTTAATATATTTGTAGTTCAATAGATGGTCTATTTAAATACTTCTATTCTCCAGTTCTATTAAGTTGTATATCTATTAATATGCGAAAGTTTTAAATAATAGAACCAATTAAATTGTTAATGGTCGGTAAAAGGGAAGGAAAAATGAAGACGGTAACTATAAAACCAAGTGTTTGGAAGGAATTGTATCATATCAAGGGAAATGAAGGTTACCAGAGTATGTCCGATGTTATTGAAGACTTGTTAAAAAAGAGGAAAGGAACCAAATGATCAAAAATATAATGCTCCTAAAAACGGAGGAAAGACTAACAAAATAAGAATGCGGAGTTGACCATTATGGCCCAAGTGCTCCTCCCTTCAAGGGCGGGGAAAACATGGGTAAGTTCCCTTCAAGGAGAGGGAATAGGGTATGTGGCTCCGCCCTTTCGCGGCCGTAGCCCGGGTTCGAATCCCGGCAGGGGCATTTCTTCAAAACGAAAATACGTCCACATAGAAAGATTTATAAATATTGTGCCCCCCATAATGTTTATGACATATACTGAAATTAAAGAAAAAAATAGTGGAAAATATTATTACAGAGTTAAGAGCATTAGGAACGGAAAAAAATTTAGAAAAAAAAGAATTTACCTTGGAAAAAATATATCAAAAGAAGACTTGATTCTGAAGGAAAAAGAGTCAGATGATAAATTAAAAACAGTAAAAAAATTGAGAATTTTAGAGAAAATAAAACCGAAAATTATGGAAATTCTAAAGAAAAATAAAATAAAAAAAGCAGGAATTTTTGGAAGTTATGTAAGAGGAGAAGAAAATAGAAACAGCGACATTGATATTTTAATTCAGCCGACAAAAAATATGGGTTTTAAATTTTCTGGTTTAGAAATTGAATTATCAAAAAAATTAAAGAAAAAAGTAGATTTAGTGAGTTATAATGGTTTAAGTCCGCATTTGAAAAATAAAATTTTAAGTCAAGAGGTAAGGATAATATGAGTGATAAAAATGATCTGGCGTTTATCGAACATATTTTGGAAAGCATTAATGCAATAAAAGATTTTTCTAAAAAAATGAATAAACAGAAGTTAATTTCAAACAGATTAAAACAAAGCGCGATTATCAGAGAAATCGAGATTATAGGAGAAGCAGTCAAGAATATTTCTGATAGCCTTAAAAATGAACATCGAGAAATAGAATGGAAAGAAATTGCAGGCACAAGAGACAAAATGATTCATCATTATTTTGGTATCGATTTGGATATTGTTTGGAACATAATAAAGAAAGATATTCCCATGTTAGAAAAGAAAATCAAGAAAATAAAGAAAGAATTAAAGAAAGGATAAAAACAAAATATTTTTAATCTGCCTTGAGCTTTAATAATCATGATGGGAAACTGGATTATTTTCATTGCAATGGCTTTTTTGATAGGAGTCGGGATTTATGCTATACAGTGGAATGATTTTTTGGCTGCCGGACTTTTGATTTCTGCTCTTTTGCTCATCTCTTTGACTTTTTATTTCAAGAAGAAAATAAGAGAAAATAGAATAAAGGATTCATTGCCGGAGACAAGATATTCCTACAGCGCGAAATGATTTAATAATTTTTTCTTATTTTTCTCCCGTAAAATTTTCTCAATATAAATCCGAAAAAGAAACCGAAGAACATTCCTGATAGATGGGCTATGTTTCCTGTGCTGTCTATCGGGTTGCCGGCCAAATAGCCATAAGTTCCTAGAATGTCTCCGATTGCCCATAAAATCCCCGCGATAAAAATCGGCATGGGCATGCCGAAAGCCCAGATGACCATTAAAGGACGGACAATTATTAAAGTGCCGATAATACCGAAGATTGCGCCGCTTGCTCCGAGAGAAGAATCATAAAAAAGAACAGAAATTAGATTTGCTAAAATTCCTGTTGAGAGAAAAATCATGAGGGTTTTTTCTGAGCTAATTAATCTTTCGAGGATGCTTCCGAATAGTGCGAGTGCAAACAGGTTTAAAATTAAATGTGCCCCGCTACCGTGAAGGAAAATTGATGTGAGAAATCTCCAAGGCTGTTCGAAAGAAAGTTTGTTTAAAATAAATAGGCCTGTGAATGCAGGGAAAATAATTTGAAGAATAAATACTATTATTATCAATAAACACAGTTTGAGCGAGTAATATTTGAATTTCATTTTTTATTTAGGGAAATTGAGAATAAAAAGTTAACTGAAATTTTAAAACCATTGCAGAAAACTTTAAAAAGCAGTTTGATTGCTTATAAAAATGGAAACAAAAATGTTTAGGGGGTTTCCCCACGAGCCGGAATGAAAATTCTAGTCGTAACTTTGTTTCTTTAAATAATAATTATTTTCTTTACAATCTTTCTTTAGATAATGTTTTTATAGAGTCAATGCTAAAAAATAAATATGGCGGTTGTAGTTTAATGGCAGAACGTCAGACTGTGGCTCTGAAGACGAGGGTCCGATTCCCTCCTACCGCTTTCAGCAAAATCGGAGAAGAAACATGACAAAAAAAATAAAGTTTAAGTATAAAGCGATAGATATTCCTGAAGATTATTGTTGGGTAGTTGGCTTAAGCTTAATTATTGCTGGAATAGTTTCACTAATTAACAACTCTGTAGCTCTTTTTGTCACAGGAATTATAATAGCTGCTGTTGGTGTTTTTCTTAAAGGGAGGATTAGAAAATGATATTTGAACCGGAAACGGTTAAGGGTTTCAGGGATTTTTTGCCGCCGGAATCTTTGAAGAGAGATGCGGTGAAAAAGATAGTTGAAAAATGGTTTAGACTTTATGGATTCATGCCAGTTGATACTGCGATGGTAGAATTTGACGAGTTGATGAAGCCAGATAACTTGCCCAACGAAGAAGAAGATGAGGCCATTTCTGACAGATTTAGGCTGCAGGACAAGGGAGGAAGAAAGCTTGGTTTGAGATACGAATTTACTTTTCAATTGGCGAGAATTTTTAGAGAAAATCCCAATATAAAATTGCCTTTTAAGAGATATCAGATAGGAGAGGTTTTTAGGGATGAGCCTGTTTCAGCGAGGAGATTCAGACAGTTTACGCAATGCGACGCAGATATTATCGGGGATCAGACAATAAATGCTGATGCAGAATGTCTGGCTTTGTTTTCTGATATTTTGAAAGAGCTGAAAGTTAATTTTGAAATTCAAATTAATAACAGAAAATTGCTTAATTCTATAATTGAGAGTGTGGAAATAAGACAGATAAAAAATGTGATGAAAGAGGTTGACAAGATTGATAAAATAGGAGTTGATGAAGTGAAAAACAATTTAAAAAAATATGCGGACACGAATCAGATTATAACTTTGTTAAAACTGCTTGAGAAGGATATTAAGTTTTTCAAGGAAAATGCTTTTTCTGGGATTGATGAATTGGAAGAGCTGATTGAGGACTGCAAATTATACGGCATAAGCTTGAAATTCAATCCGCTTTTGACACGCGGTTTTGGATATTATACTGGAAATATTTTTGAGATAGTTGAAAAAGGAAAAAAAGATTCGATTGCGGGAGGGGGGAGATATGACAGGACAGTCGGGAAATACGCAGGAAAAGAAATTCCTGCAGTGGGCATTTCTTTTGGGTTGGAGAGACTGACAGAGAGCGCAAATGTGAAAATTGAGAATTTGCCCCAAGCTCTATTGATTTCAATAAACCAAGATGTAATTTCTGCTGATTTGGCGAAAAAATTAAGGAAAGCAGGAGTTTCATGCTCTATAGAGTTCGGAAAGCCGAGCAAGGGACTTGATTATGCAAATTCATTAAAGATTCCTTTTGTTGTTTTTATCGGTGAGGAAGAGGTTGGGAATAAGAAATTTAAATTGAGAAACATGGAAACTGGAAAGGAAGAGCTTTTGAGCGAGAAACAATTGATAAGAGTTTTATCTTGATCTTGATAGATAGTTTTCTATTCTAGTGAATGTTTCATCTTCAGTGACGATTTTGAATAAGTCTGTTAGACCTTTTATGTCTTTAGTTTCAGAAACTAATCTATCAGACTCTTCTAAAAACCCATCTTCACTTTTAATTTCTTCGGCGTTTAGCACCACGGCTATTTTTCCTTCTTTGTTTCTTGCAAAACCAAAACCCTTTCCATTTGAATTTGCTACTTTTTCTTTTAGAAGATATAAATCAGGCATACCAAATCTTTGAAAAATTCTTTCAGATCGAGAATCTGGATTTAAAAGTTCTGCCGCTGAAGACATTACCCGATAAGCATTTCTAGTTGCTTTTTCATATTCAGTTATATCTTCACCGATGCTGTTTAATGCTCTATTAGCATTTGGATTCATTTTATTTTTTATTATCTCAATAATATCAAGAATTAAAAATTTTTAAATATATATGTGATAAATAAGACTTGTTTTTACCTTCCTTTTAGGTTTTTACCTGTTTCTTTCAGTTCTTCGATTTTTTCCATTTCTGCTTCCTGTGCTATAGTTTCTTCGACTTCTTTTCTCATTTTTTCTAGTTCTTTTGCATATTTTTTATTATGGTGCTGTTTTAGCCAAATCCATATTTCATCAAGATGATTTTCCTGTTCCAGAAGAACTTTGTGCTGATAGTCGAGGTGGAGTAAAGGCACAAAGGTTGAAACTTTTTCTCTTCCGTTATGCTTGAGAAATTCTGAAAACGCAACTCTTTCTTCTTTGCTCGAGAATATTTTTTTCAGCTTTGAGTAAATTTTTTCTATTAAATCTCTGATATTTATTCTTCTTTTTGGCAGAGCAAGGGCAACTTCCATTTCGCGCTGTTTCAGAACAATAGATCTTCTGATTCTTCTGTTTTCGGTCTTGATTGCTTTGCCCAGTGCTCTCATTAATTCCTGCAATGTGACTTTTCTAAATCTAGGGAGAGGAGTTTTTTGAACAAGCTCTGGAATTTCTTCATCGAGCTCAATTCTTTCTTGAATGTATTTTTTCTCTTCTTCTTTCTTGCCGAATAAAATACTATCTAGACTTGGAATGTAGCGATCGAGTAAGATTTCTGATTTTATTCTTAAAAGCAAGGAAGCGGCGAATAGAACTTTGCTAGAGACGAAAAGATTTGCTTCTTCCAGTTCTCTGATTCTTTCAAGGTATTTGTTCGTCAATAAAACGAGGTCAATGTCCCAGGGCTCTAATTGGTTTGTGTTTATTAAATCATAAATGATTGCCTGCCAACTAAGCTGTTCTCCGAATAACAAGCCGTGAATTTGCTCCTGGCCGACTTTGGTAGTTTCAGTTTGTTGATTGCTGTTCGAGTTTTTTAAATTAATGTTTTCTTCGTCTAAATCCATGGCTTATATTGTAAAGTTTGGTTTAAATCTTTTTTTGTTATCCAAAATTATTTCACAACGACAAAAATCATATAACGCCCTCAAACAAAGCTGTTATTTTTTCTAATTATTTTCTAACTCGTAACCATAGTTTTTAATATTCTCATGGATTTCCAATGGCAGTTTAATGAAGGTTTGTTTGGGATAGAATAGCCATATCAATAATTTAAAAGTTCGTTTAAATTTCTGTCGTCGGAAATTTTATAATTATAATGAAATATCTTTTTGAATATAATAAAATTTTTAAATTGTGCGAACTTCAAAAGAAGAATTATGCAAGAAGTTGGTTGAGAATCACTGGAAAAGACAACTGATATGGGTTCCCATTAAGAAGTTACAACAAACCGAAAAGTTTAAATATAGTAATATACATATATAAGTTCACCTCTTTTTGCCCGGGAGAGGACGTTTGATCCATCTGTTTCAGCTTGGGTTAAACCTCCTCTTCAAGGGTTTGTATTTGTAGGAGGTTTAATGCTATAGAGAAAAGAGATAAATAATCCTGTCTAGAATCAGGCAATGTTATTTCTTTTTTATTTAGAATAGGTTTTAATTAGGTCCTTTATTATCCAATCATCAATTGATATTATTGCATCTTTACAATCTCCGGCACCATAAGTAGCAAGACCTATTCTACTAGAATTATCTACAATAGGACTCATAATACTTCTGTTTTCTTCGGTATGTTCATAGCCGAAAACATGTAATATCTCATGAATTTCTAAATCAGGATATCCACATCTACCAACCGAAAATCCAGAAGGTCCGATATTGTGAGTTTCTGCAAAACCAGCTAATCCAATTAATTCTATTTCAGCCTTTAGAATTCTATTATTTTGAAATTCAGTTATTTGCGCATAGCCTGCGTCATAACCACAAATTTTTTCAGTTATTTCTTTAGTATAAGAGTCAGATCCCACATTTCCCATATCAATTTTTTTTTCATAACAGTCCTCAATAAAAGAGCATCTTATTTCAATATCTGGGGAATAATCAATTTTTTCGAATTTAATAATCCCTTTCGTGGAATTTTCAATTTCATTAAATGCTTTTTGAATCATTCTACTTTCATAAGTTCCGCATTCTTTCTCGTTAATTATTTTATAAGTAATTGGGGCATGTGTCCAATGAGGAAGATTGATATTAGAAAATTCATCTTCTATATTATTTGAGAAGTCTCCGTATACATCGCTTTTGTTAATAAAGTCAGTTTGAAGTTCTTCTGTATAATCTTCTCTTTCAGATACAAAAATATGAATAACTATACTAATTGCAATTAAAACAACGATAAAAGCCATTACATTTTTCAAATCTTTGTTCATAATAATAATTTGTCTGATTATATTTTAAACTCTTCTAAATGTCCTTTTCACTTCTTCTCAAGAAATTCAGTATAATAACATTTGCCGCAGGAAAGCCTTGTTTTGTGGTTTGCGAGGAAAACTCCTGCACCGCATCTTGGGCAGTGTTTTAATTTTCTTTTGATAGAATCATTTTCAATTGCGTAATGAGAATATTTTTTGCTTGTTGGCTTGTTTTTATGCGGTTTTTTGCCTTTTTTAACTCCAGTTGCTCCGCCTTTTGCTGTTGCCATTATTCCTTTCCTCCCGCTTTTTTGGATTGCTTTTCTTTTTTAAATTTTGGTTCTATTCTTTCTTTGTCTACTTTTGAATCATAAATAAATGATTCAATTAAAAACTCTCTTGTTCCGAAATTATTCTTTACTGATTTTACGACAACATTTTCTTCAGGAGCTTTTAATTTTTCTACAATTGATTTTTTTGAATTTTTAAATCCCGGATTGCTGTTTGATTCTATGACAAAAGTGATTTCTTTTCTTCTCAACAAATTGTTTTTAATTTCTTTAAGCACTTTCATACTTTAATAGCGTATTCGCCTTTTTCTTTTAGATTTAGATTTTTTGCAACTTCTGATTGCTCAGGATTGAAGATTACGACTTTTCCTTTGAATGAATCAGAGCTGTCTTCGGAGCCGCACTTTGGGCATTTTACTCCAGAATAAATTGTTTTGCAATTTTTGCATGCTTTTTGTTTTGACATTTTTTATTTTTTGTCTCCCTTGCCTTTTTTATCGAATTTCCTTTTTGGTTTTTTCTTTGCTTTTTCTTTCTTTTCTTTGTTTTCCTGCAGCCATTGCAGCTTTCCTAAACCTGGCTGGCGCATTGTAAGTCCAATTTTAGGAGAGCCGGCTTTGTAGCTTATAGCGACAATTCTCACGATGCACTCGTCTCCTTTTGATAGACTCTTTCTTGAGGATTTTCCGGCAAGAGTTCCGGTTTTGCTTAATGTGACATAGTCTTCCATTGTTTGAGAAATGTGAATCATGCCTTGTGCAGGGCCAATTTGCATGAACGCACCAAATGTTGTTATTTCTGTTATTGTTGCGTAAACTAATTCATGCAGTTCCGGCTTCCAGACAAGCATCGTGAATTCTGAGTTATAGTAGGCAGCCCCATCGCCGGGAATTAGAACACCGTCGTCTATTTTTCCGACTGAAAGCACTGTTATGATATAGCCAAATTTTTTTGTTACTTTGTCTACGTAGTCTTCGTTGAGCTGTTTTTCAATTGCTTCCTTTGTAGGCAAACCAAAGTGCCTTGGCTCAACTCTGACGTGATCTTTAACATTTAATAGGTAGAACATTTTATTTTAATTTATAATTTGAAAAACAAAGAAAAAGATGGTTTAAAAAGTTTGCTTTCCGTTGATTTTTAGCCCGGATGGCACAATGGTACTGCGCCGGTCTCGAGAAAGCCCCGGCTAGGAAGAAACTGCAATAGTAGTTTGTTCGAGCAAACCGGTTTCCTTCGGGATTTCCAGGTTCGATTCCTGGTCCGGGCGTTTATTTTCAGGATTAATTTACGTATGGGAGGGTTATATTTTTATATCGAATAAACGATAGTTTTAAAAATAGATTTTAAAACACATAATAATATGGAAAGCTCAAAAAAAGAAAGGCTTGAGGAAATGCTTAGAGCTATACAAGATATTAAATCACAGAATGATGGTTTAGTAGGGACTAAAGATATTTGGGATATGATAAAAGAACATAGAAACATACGAGAAGTTCCTGAAAAGTTAGCTGAAGAGATTAATAAAGAAATTAAAAAAACTTTTTCTGGTGTTACATACGAAGCAACTCCACAGAGGATTTATGGTTTATTTTATGGAATATATCTTCCAGAAGAAGAACAAGTTGAAGGATTGTATGAGTATGAGATATTAGCTAAAAATGGGGCTGTAAGATTTGGTCGTGATTATATCTCATTTTTAGATCCAGAAGAATCTGAGTTTAGAAGGGCTTTTAATTATTTTCTACCATTTTTTTTAGAAGCAAACCTTGAAAATATTACAAGTGATGAAGAGATTGGCTCTGTAATTGCAGAAATATTTAGAAGAGAATATGATGAAGTTCGTCATAAAATAGATGAAGATATACAATATAAACTTGATGACTATGTTCAAAAGATTTTTAGAGAGATGAGTGTTACTGATTGGAAAGAGAAGATGTGCAGAAAATCTCAAATTCAAAGTGAAAGTTTTCATACAAGAATTATTATCGAAGATGCGTTTCTCATTAGAAATATGGTTGAAAGAGTTAAGAAAGAACAAGCAGAACATAAGTTGGAGTATCGTAGAGGTATTTTAAGTCATGTCATTTCTCATCTAAGATATAGTGACTTACTTGGAATACCAAAAACTTGGGAGACTCTAGTAGCAAAATATAATATGATTGTGAAAAATTTAAGAAAAAAAACGGAAGATCTAATAAAGTTTAGAGAAGGTAGAGATGTACCAGAAGATTCATCTGCTGTAAGGGACTACAAATCTTATGTTGAACGTTCTAAAAAACTAGGTTATGAACCTCAATCATTAGATAAAAGGATAGAAGATAATCGGCTTTTTCTAGATATGAATATTTTTGTCAGACGCTTGTTAGGTCAAGAAAAAAATTGGCTTAACAAAATTCTAAGAAACTAAGAGAAAGATAAAAATACGACTTTTTCCTAAACAGATCAAGATAAACAAAAAAGAGTCTCATTGAAGGAGACATTAAGGGGGTTCTGTTTGGTCCGGGCGCTTTACCTTCTTGAGCATTTTGTTAGAGCATTTAAATCGTTTTTATAGCGTAATATGTAGGAAACTACTAATAAGACATAGAACAGCCAAAATTTATTTAAGCCTAAAGATTATGTAACAAATATATTCTCCGGTATGGTCTCTGACAATGCCGGGCCTTTATTCTAATATTCGTCTTTAGAAAGCTTTATATATTTAAAGTAACTAAATTTACCGAATGGTAAAAAAAATTACTAAAGTTAAAATCATAGCTCAATATGTAAGTGATTATGGTAGGAAATACTATTTAAGGGAGATTGGATCTTTATTGAAAAAGCCCCATCAAACAATAAAGCCCTATATAGAAGGGTTGGTAAAAGAAGGCATTCTTACAAAAGATAAGAGAAAAAATATAGTGGAATACTGCCTTAATTTTAAACATAAGGGTGTTTATGATTATTTAGTTATAGCTGAAAAAGAAAAGTTAATAGAAAGAATTGAAGAGGAAACTCTCTTAAAAGTAATCTATGAAAAGCTTTCTCTATATTTTGTTAATAACACTTTTATTATTTTTGGCTCTTCAGTAAATAAGATAGAAAAAGGATCTGACATTGATTTGTTAATAGCTGGGAGGGCAAATATAAATAAAGTAATACATGAGTTTCAAGAAATTTATAATAAAAATATACATAGAGTTCAGATTAGCAATTTTAATAAGCTAACTCATACTTTAATTAAAGAAATATATAAAAAACATCTTATCCTTAACAACACAGAGCAGATTGTAAGGTTTTTTGGAGAACAGCATGAGCAAAATAAGTTGGTGTAAAAAGCAAAAAGATGGAATTAAAATTCAAGAGCCAAATGATAATCTTAGTCAAGAATACTATAAAAATGCAGAGGAAAGTCTAAAGGTATTAAAAAGTATAAGGGAAACACAATCAAATATGTGGCTTGCTACTACTAAATATTACATTGAATATTTTGCTGCTTATTCTGTTCTGATGAAAATAGGCATTAAATGTGAAATACATGACTGCACAATCACATTAATAAATTTCTTAGAAAACGAAGGAATTATAGAAGAAGGTACTACTAAAATGCTTGAAAAAGATAAAGAGTTAAGAATTGACAATCAATATTATCTAAAGAATAAGCAGGTAAATATAGATTTTGATAAACTTTCTAATTTTCTGCTCTCAATAAGAAAATCTCTTGATCAACTTGATAAGAATAAGATAGAAGAATTAAGAGAAAAGATTAGAGCTTCCTGACATTTTTGTCTCGCACCTGCTCCGGGCGTATTACCATTACACTATTTTAAAAATAGCAAAATTTAAATACTTTGTAATGGTAATTTATGCATGAGAATGGTAAGAAGAAAAAAAGGAAACAAAATATATTTTTATCTGCAACACTCATTTAGAAAACAAGGAAAAGTCAAAACAGTAGAAAGATATCTTGGGAAAGCCGAAGAACTATCCGATAAAGATATGAAGATAAAGATTCAGGAAATGGCTGATGAGATATTGAAAGAGTCTAAGGGTGGGCTCTATAAAAAACTTGATAAGATAAAAGAGAATTTTCAAAAAGAATGGAAAAAAATTCCTGAAAGTGCAAAGAAGAAAGAGCTCGAAGAAATAGCGATTGCCTTTACCTATAACACAAATGCAATTGAAGGCTCTACAATTACTTTAGAGGAAACAAGAGAAATAATACATGACAAAATGTCTCCCAATAAACCACTGAAGGATGTAAAGGAAACAGAAGCCCACAGTAGAGTATTCCTAAATATTCTTAATAAAAAAGAAGAGATTAGTAGCGAGCTTTTATTAAAATGGCATAAAGAGATATTTGGAGAGACAAAAGAAGACATAGCCGGGAGGTATAGAGACTATTTAGTTAGAGTTGGTCCTTATTTAGCTCCGGATTGGCAAGAAGTCGCGAAAATGATGAATGAACTCATAAGGTTTATTAAAAAAAATAGAAAACTTAATCCTGTTGAATTGTCGGCTAGAACACACTATAAATTTGAGAAGATACATCCGTTCGGAGATGGAAATGGAAGGATAGGCAGACTTTTAATGAATCAAATTTTATGGCATTCTGGATACCCCGCGATTATTATAGAGTATAAAAAAAGAAGAGCTTATTATAGATCTCTACAAAAAAATGAAGAGGGTTTTGTTTCATATTTTATTAGAAGATATTTATCGATTCATAAGAGAAGGTATTCCTGACCGTATTATTGTCTTGCACTGGTCCCTGCGTTCTTCCCAATGAGAAACATATCGGATAACCGATAGTTTTAAATACCTCTGGATTTCTTTAGAGAGATGAAACCGTATGATACTAAAAATGAGAGAAAGCCAGATTATGATGTTGATAAAATATTTATTGATAGATGGAGCCCAAGGTCTTTGAGTCCTGATTTGAGTGAGAAAGAACTGATGAGTTTATTTGAGGCAGCCAGATGGTCTCCTTCTTCAAGCAATGGAGAGCCATGGAGATTTTTGTATGCTAAAAATGAGAGCAAGGAGTGGGACATTTTTTATGATTTATTAACAGATTTTAATAAAATATGGTGCAAGAATGCGGCTTATCTGATTGTTTTATTATCGAGAAAAAATTTTCAACCAGATGATAAAGGAAATGAAAAAACAGACAGACATCACAGTTTTGGAGCAGGCACCGCATGGATGGCTTTGGCTTTGCAAGCGAGAATTAAAGGATGGATTGCGCATGGCATGGCAGGATTTGATATCGAGAAGGCTAAGAAAAATTTAGGGATTCCTGAGAATTATCATATCAATTGCATGATTGCAGTAGGCAAGCAGGGAGAAATTGAAAAAAGCATTCCAGAAAGAATGCAGAAATCTGAGAAACCGAACGAAAGGAAAAAAGTTAAAGATATTGTGTATGAAGGCAGGTTTCCTAGAGATAAATGGAAGTAGTTTTTTAATTAAATAGATTGATTAATAAGATTTACCATTAAATTAGTTACATATAGAACTTTATTATGTCAAGAATTTAATTGTCAGAATTCTTGGTGTCCAAAAATTCAAACACACACAAGGACTTTTTGATTTTAGAAATTATAATTATCATCTCATTTGTCAATTAGGTGTAGCTAAAATTCATTAATGTGTAACAATAATTAAATAACGGATTTTTATCTTAATTTAAAATTTTTTGACTTCAATTTTTACAGGATTTGTTTTCATTTGTTTTTCAATTTGGCTTTTTGTTAATAGACCATTTTTTGCCCCCGGGATTTGAATTACAGATTCAGCGTTTAAAGAGCCGAATTGAATTGCTTTTTCAATGTTATTGTGATAAATTACTCCTGTGACAAATCCAGAAGCAAAGGCGTCTCCTGCACCTGTTCTTTCTTTTGGCTTTATATTGTGCGGCTTTGAAATAAATATGTTTTTTTTATCGCTTGCCTTGTTTCCTTTTTCTCCGTAAGTAATACAAATAATTTCTGGCCCAAGAGAATGTAGTTTTTTGAATGTTATCAGAAGAGGATTTTTGCCCACTAAATGCTCTGCTTCTTCGTTATTTAAGACTAAGATATTAGTGTACTTTATAATATTTTTAATTAAATTTGGGCCCTTTCTTGTCAGATAACTGCTTGGGTTGTATGCTATTTTTAGATTTATTTTTTTTGATATTAGTGCTAATTTTTCTTGTGTTTTAAGAGAGTTATTCAGCATTGCAGAAAAATAAAACCAATGTGTGTTTAGGTTTTTTAATTTTAATTCGTTAATCGCAAGAGAATCGTTTGCTCCTTTGTATGTCAAGACAGTTCGATGCAATTTTTTACTGTCTATTATTGTTGAGTAACCAGTTGGAGTGGTTCCTTGAGAGCCGAGAAAAGAAACTTTGAATTTTTTTAATTCGTTTAGAATTATGTTCGCGTTTTCGTCTTTTCCTAATTTTCCTATATAACCAGTTTTTAATCCTAATGTTGAAAATGAGGCAGCAGTGTTTGTTCCCCCACCGCCTGTGGAAAACCAAAGCTCTTTGACAAGGATTTTTGTTCCGATTGGAAAATAAATTTTTCCATGTTCTTCTTCTAATTCTGTTTCAAGAAAGGAATCAATTACTGCGCTTCCTACTGTTATTACGTCAAATTTCATTTTCTCTTTTTTAATGCTTCCAGCCCCCGGAGATTTTTTCCTGCAAGGTATTCAACTAAGGCTCCTCCGCTTAGGCTTACATAATCAAATTTGTCTTTATTAATCTTGAGTTTTTTCAATGCAGAATTTGTGTGCCCGCCCCCAAGAATACTGAATGATTTTGAGCTTGCTATTGCTTCAAGAATTTTTTTAGTGCCGAGGCAAAATTGTTTTTCTTCGCAATATCCTACTGTGCCTTTCATAAAAATACTTTTTGCTTTTTTTATTCTTTTTTTGTATTTTAAAATTGTTTTTTTTCCAATGTCAAAAATTTCATATTTGCTTGGGAATTCATTAAGGGAAAGCTCTTTTCTTTTATTATTAACTTTGACTGCAAAATCTATTGGAGTTCGTATGTTTTTTACTAAACTTTTTAGTTCCGGAACAAATTTTAATTTATCTGCAAGGAATTTATTCTGCGCTCCGAGGTTTTTGCCCTTGGCAATTGTGCATAACTGCCCAAATATTCCACAAGCAAGGACATTTTTTTTATTTTTTATTTTTTTTAGCAGCGAGAGGTTTTCCTCTGTCTTTGAGCCGGCAAGAATAAATAAAGTGTTCCTTAATTTTATTTTTTCAAGACTTTTGAGTTCTTTTTCCATGGTTCTTCCAATTCCTGATGGAAGGATTTGCGGGAAGGAAACAACTGAAGTTTGAGAGCGGTGTGAAACAGAAAAAGCATCATTGATGTAAATGTCAAATAGGGGAGCGAGGGTTTTTATTAAACTATTTTTTATAGAGGGGCTCATTTCATCTTTAAGATATCTGACATTTTCAAGCAAGATAGCTTGACCATCCTTTAGGTTTTTTATTTCGGCAATTGCTTTTTTTCCAATAATATCTTGAACGAATTTAACTCTAAAAAACTTGTTTAATAATTTTGCATGTTGTTTTAAACTTGTGAAATCTTTATCTCCTGGGCGGCCTTGATGAGCAAGCAAGACAATTTTTGCTCTTTTTTTTTGCAATTCTTTGATTGTTTTTGCAGTTTCGATAATTCTGTCGTTTAGAATCACCCTGCCGTTTTCTACTTCACTGTTTATGTCTGTTCTAACAAGAACATGCTTTCCTTTGAAATTAAAATCATCTAGTGTTCTGAATTTCATTTATAGGTCCTCTTTTTATAATAATTCAAATAAAAATTAATATTTAAAGATGCTGAATTACCACCAGCTGACAAACTTCTTTACCATTTTTATAACATCCACAACGCGACAGGAATAACCATACTCATTGTCATACCAAGCAAGGACTTTAACAAGGTTTCCGTTTGCCTGCGTGCTTAAACCGTCGACGATTGCTGAGTATGGCGTGCCTATTACGTCACTTGAAACAATTTCTTCTTCAGTGTATGCGAGAATCCCGTTTAATTCTTTTTTTGAGGCTTTTATGAAAGCCTCGTTGACTTTTTTTTCATCGAATTCTTTTTCAAGCTCGGCGACAACGTCAAGCAAAGAGCCGCAGATTATTGGGACACGAATTGCCAAGCCGTTTATTCTGTCAACTAATTCAGGCATTACATCAGCAAAGGCTTCAGAACTGCCGGTTGTCGTGGGAATCATGTTAACTGTTGCTGCTCGACCGCGTCTTGCTTTTTTATGTGAGCTATCATGAATTGCCTGGTCATTTGTATATGCGTGGACAGTTGTAACTAATGATTTAACAATTCCGAAATTGTCATTTAGAACTTTTATTACAGGAACCAGGCAGTTTGTTGTGCAGGAGGCGACTGAAATTATTTTGTGCTCCTTTTTTAACTTCCCATGATTAACGCCCGGAACAATTGTGATGTCTGGTTTTTCAGCAGGGGCGGTTATTAAGACATATTTTGCCCCGGCGTTTAGATGTTTTTCAGCATTATCTTTGTCTCTGAAAACTCCCGTGCTTTCTACGACGACATCAACTTTGAAATTTTTCCAAGGAAGTTTTTCTGGGTCTGATTCACTGACAACTTTTATTTTTTTCCTGTCAACAATTAAATAATCCCCAGAAACATCTACTTTTTTTTTGTATCTGCCATAGACGGAATCATATTTTAATAAATAGGCCGCGTCTTTTGGGCCGTGCAGATCATTTATTGCCACAACTTTAAGTCCTTTTTCAAGGGCGATTTTAAAAACAGTTCTGCCAATTCTGCCAAAGCCATTTATTGCGATGTTCATATTGCCTCTTTTTTATTACTCTGATTAAATTACATAATCTGGACTATTATTTATATAAGAATCTAAAGATGTATTAAAAGGTTGCGGTTTCTCTGGTTGTTGATTTATTTCTTCTTCAATTTTGGGATTTTCCGCTTTTTGCGCAAGATATTTTTCAAGACCTTCTTTTATTAAAGCATTCTGTTCTTGAGCAATATAACCGAGCAGATCTGTCAAATCTCCGATATCTCTACTTCCGCATATTTCATATAGCTCATTTATTACTTCTTTCTTAGAGCTTTCACTTAAATCCATTGCCTCTTTAGGATTGATAAAGGAAAGAATATTTTTTCTTTTTATATCCTCATGAGCAGGTTTACCTAACTTTTCAGGATCTGCGAACACGTCACATAAGTCATTTTTTATTTGGACAACATATGCTCCAAATTTATATCCACAATTCCTAAGTCTGTTAACTGTTTTTTCTTGTGCCCCCCCTAAAATTGCCCCTATTGCCATTGCAGCACTATATAAAGAACCACTCTTTAATTCGTAGAAATTTATACAATCATCTATAGACTTTATAGAATCTCTAGAACCAATATCTCTTCCTTGTCCAAGAATAGCTTTATCTGTTGCATCTTTTATTTCATCTAAAATTCTTACACTTCTGTTTGAAATTTTACGACTTCTTCTTTTTCTCTTTAGCATCTCTTTATCTACCCATGTTATTAAGGAGAATGTAATAAGTGGGGCCATCTCTTTACCATAAAGTATGTGGACTGCAGGCAGCCCTCTTCTACTTTCGGAATTATCTTGAAAATCATCTATAACTAAACTACCTAAATGAAGAGTATCTAAAAGAGCACCACAAGCAATTGAAGGCCTTAGTGGCGCTTTCCATGCATTAGCGGTTGCTATTAATGTCTTTGATCTCCAAAAATGTCCTTTTGGTCCCATTTCATTAATCACATATCTGGCTATTTCCAAGACAGGATCATTTTTTGTATCAATCCCCTCTTTCTCATAGGAAATTTCCACTCTTTTTAGAATTTTCTTCATATATTCATGTACTTTTACTTCAATTCCGCTGTATGGACCATTTCTCATAATAAAACCCAATATAGTTCGTTTAAATATCTTTCTAATTTGTTTTATGATTTGATGGACAAAGTCAACATTTTTATATTTGCTTTGTTTTTAACATTAATAAAAGAGGTATAAAATGGTTATTGCATTGGACATTGGGGCAAGTAAAATTAGAATTGCAGAAGTTTCAAAAACAAATATAAAAAATAAAATTGAGCTAGAAAATCCAAGAAATCAGGAAAAAATAAAGTTAATTTTGGTAAAATTTATCTCATTATATCTTGAAAAAATTAAAACCAAGGAAATTTGTGTCGGGATTGCAGGTATGCAAGTTAATGGTTTTATAAAAAACAGCCCTAATATGAATCTTCATAATTTTAATTTAAAAAAATTTTTGCAGGAAAAGTTCAAAATTAAAGTTTTTGTTGAGAATGATGCGCGTTGCGCCGGATTGGGAGAAAAATATTTTGGATGTGGAAAAGAAAAAAAGGATTTTTTTCTTTTGACTTTAGGAACAGGGATTGGAGGAGCGCTTTTTGTTAATGGTGATTCGTACTCTGGAAAGGGAATTGGTTTTGAGCCCGGGCATATGTTAGTTAACGGGAAAGAGCTTGAGAAAATTGCTTCTGGAAAAGCTTCTGAAAAAATTGCCGGAAAATATGGCTTTAGAAATATTAATAGTTTTAAATTGGAAGAGTTAGCAAAAAATGGAAATAAAAAAGCAATTTCAGTTTATAAAGAGATTGGAAAAAATCTTGGAATTGGTTTGCTTAATCTATCTTATGTTTTTGATCCTGAAATAATTATTCTTGCCGGAGGTTTTGCAAAGGTTAAGTTTTTCTGGCCCGCAATGTTGGAGTTTTTACATAAAAATGATTTGGCTAAGAGAAACATAAAAGTTGTTCATGCAAAATTGGGCGATGATGCGGGGCTGGTTGGAGCAGGGTTGTTGAGTTCTCTTAAATCTTACTAAGTTCTTTCAGTAATTTTTCAGGATTTTTTGAATTTGCGATTGCAGAGGCAATCAAAACTCCTTTACAGCCCAGTTTTTTAGCTTCAATAGCATCTTCTTTTGAATGAATTCCTGCTCCGCAAACATGAAGAATTTTTGTTTTTGATAAAATTTCCGCAAATTTTTTCACATCGTTGGCTCTATATTGAGTTATTGATTTGTTTGTTGCAATTAAATTTAAATTTTCAAAGGCTATTGCATAGGGCTTTAATTTAATTAATTCTTTTGCAACTTTTAATGTTGGCGCGCAGACAACCGCTTTTAAATTCAATTCATTTAAATCACTTAGTGCTTGCCGGATTACATCAAGTATTAGCTGGTGTTCTGAGTGATTGAGTAAACTTCCCTTTGCTCCGCAGGCGTTGATGGCTTCTGGCGTGATAAAACCGGTTGATCTAGTTGGAGACCTTGTAGAATCAACATGCTGCGCATAAATAGTTAATTTTGTATGATATTTTAGATAACCAATATCAACTGCAGAGACAGCGACAATCGCCCTTGGCAGATATTTTTCGATTTTTTTTGCTAATCTAAGTGCTTTTTCACCATGCACATAGTTTTTGAAGTTTATTATTATCATCATTTTTTATTATTACTCCAGATTATTTTTCTGATTTTTTTTGTGATTTCCAGAGGTTTTGAATTTTGCCAGACATTTCTTCCAATAGCAAGACCAATTGCTCCTGAATTCATAATGTCTTTAGCGTTTTTTAATAATGTTTTTTCATCTGTTTTTAATCCGCCTGCAATTACAACTTTTGTTTTTCCTGCAGATTTTACAGCCCATTGTAAATCCTTTAGGTTTCCATTCCAGTGTATTTTTACAATGTCTGCTCCGATTTCCAAACCGACGCGGCAGGCATATGCCATTAATTCGCTATCTTTTTTTCCCTTGATACTTTTTCCACGAGGATAAACCCATACGATAACCGGCAATCCAATGCCGTGTGCTTCTTTTTCAATTTTTGCAAAATGCCTTAACATGTGAGATTCATATTTGCTTCCAATATAAATTGTGAACCCGACAGCACTCGCTCTTAGTTTAATTGCTTCTTTGACTGTGCAAATTGGCTCTGAAATTGGCTCGCCTTGATATAAATTTGTTTTGCCGTTTAACTTAATTATTAATGGAATTTTGCTTTTTCTTATTTCTTTGCTGTATTTTTCTGCAATCCCCTTTTGGAAAACAATTCCAGTGAACTTGCCTTTTTTTGCGATTTCAATTATATATTTTGGATTGATGTTTTTATCATTAAAATCAGCTGGACCGTGTTCTATGCCTTGGTCGTAGGAAAGATACATTGCTTTTTCTTTTTTCAGGATTTTGTTTAAATTAGGTTTCATTTTTTAATTATTCTTTATAATTGCTTTCATCTGCCAATACCGTATCTTGTTCAGAAAAAATAATTTTTCCTGTTACAGAGGCATTGCCACTTCCAATCACTAAAGGTTTTTTAAACTCTTTTAGAAAGTTCAAATTTGGCAAATTTACGCGAGAAAATAAATTTAGGGCGTTTATGACACATTCATCTAAATCTATTAGATTTTTCACTTTTCTCAAACCCTCTATTTAATTAATATTAGCAATAAAAATAACTATATAAAATCTTCTCACTACATTATATTCAATTGATTAGCGTTTTATTTAAACGCTCTGATTTTAGGAAATACAAAGTAACCATGATTGCCCATACAAGACTGATACCTAGAGATAATGGTACTTTAATTAACTCATCTTTAGGAAACCCCCCAACCAATGTTCCAGCTACCAAATAAAATAATAAATGCAAACCAAACTGCAATCAGGGTAAACTTTTTAGCACTTGCTCTTTTTTTTATTATTTTAGATATCATAATCATATCAAGAATCAAGCCAGGTATTTGGGCTATTCCAAAAACAGCAGGGACCAATTCAGTTAACAAAAGCGGTCCAAATGTTAAAAAACCAACTAAAACAAAACTTTTTGGAATGGCAATAATAATAAAAATTATAACAGAAAATAAAAGCCAACCGTTAATTGAAGAATATTCATTATTCTGCTCTTGTTCCATAGGAATATATCATATATATAAAAACTTATCCTTTCATAACCGCAAGTGGTTTTAATTTTGCAACCAAATTTCCGATTCCTAATTCGTGACTGACTTTCACAACTTCATTGACGTCTTTGTATGCTTCTGGGGCTTCTTCTATCATTCCTTTTACTGAGCCTGCTTTGATTGCAATGTCTTTTTCTTTTAGTTCTTGTTTTAGAGATTCAGCAGAAATATTTTTTTTCGCAAATGTTCTTGAAAGAAGACGGCCTGCACCATGCGCTGTTGAGGCAAATGAAATTTCTCTTGCTTTGTTTGTGCCGACTAGAACATAAGAAAAAGTTCCCATGCTCCCAGGAATAAAAATAGGACAGCCGACAGGGCGGTAGTCTTCGGGAATTTCTTTTCTGCCTGGGCCGAATGAGCGAGTTGCGCCTTTTCTATGCACGCACAACACTTTTTTCTCTCCATTGATTTCAAATTCTTCAAATTTTGCAATGTTGTGGGCAATGTCATAAACAACTTTTATTTCTGATTTTGGAAAATATTTTGCAAAACTTTTTCTTATTTGGTGTGTTATTATCTGGCGATTTGTAAATGCAAAGTTTGCTGCAGAAGCCATGGCTGAGCGGTATTCTTTTCCTAGTTTTGATCCAATTGGCGCGCAAGCCAGTTCACGGTCTGGCAAATCTTTAAAACCGTATTCTTTCTCCATTTGCTTGATATAATCAGATGCTGTTTGATGTCCAAGACCGCGGCTGCCGGTATGAATTAAAATAACAATTTGCTCTTCATGGTTTAAGCCGAAAATTTTTGCTATTTCTTTATTGAAAATTTCATTTACTTCCTGCACTTCAACAAAATGGTTCCCTGCACCGAGTGTTCCTAACTGGTTTCTGCCGCGCGATTTTGCTTTTTGCGAGACTTTTGATGCGTCTGCTCCAGCAATACACCCGTTATCTTCTGTATGCTTTATGTCTTCTTCTGTTGCATAGCTTTTTTTTAATGCCCATTTTGAGCCGTTGTTGAGAACTTCATCTAATTCTTTGTCATTTAATTTGAATTCTCCACCGTGACCGACGCCAGAAGGGACGTTTTTGAATAATTCATCTAAAACCTGCTCGCGTTTTCTTAACAATTCTTCTTTTTTTAGATTTGTTGCTAGGAGGCGGACGCCGCAATTAATATCATAACCAATTCCTCCTGGTGAGATAATTCCTTTTTCTATATCGAAAGCTGCAACTCCCCCGACACAGAAACCATAGCCTTGGTGGGCATCAGGCATCGCAATTGATTTTTCTACAATTCCTTGCAGGAAGGCGACGTTATTTACTTGCTCTAAAGTTTTATCCAGCTTTATTTTTTCCATTAAGCTGTCTGAGGCAAAGACTATTCCCGGAACGTTCATTTTTTCTTCTTTCTCAATTTCCCAAATGTTTTCTGCAATTTTTTTTATTTTCATGTTTTTAGAAGAAAGGAAAAGCTTATAATGGTTTTGATTTTCTTATTTTTTATGAGTTCCTCAACAATGAAGATTTTGCAATTTTATTAATAATTCTTGGAGAAGCATTTGCAATTGGCTCTGAAATGATGACCTCGAAATCTCTAAGCAGAGCAAAAAATTTTAATGTTTTTATAATAAGTTTTCCTATAATGGTTATCGCAGGAGCTTTTTTATTATCGGGATATATGTTTGGGTATTCTAATTTTAAAAATATCTGGATTGTGTCTGTTGTTTCTATAACTTCTATCCTGTTTACTGAGCCGGTTCTTGCTTATGTTATTTTTCAGGAATTGCCTACTAAAGGAGCTTTAATCGGTTTAATCTTTGGAATGATTGGATTTATTTTCGCATTATTTTATTAGCAAAAATAATAGTTAATTACTTTATAGTAATTATTAATCAAAACAACTAAAAAAGGGTAATATTTATATATCCGGAATATTGTATTATAAGATATGCCAAAAATAAGAAATTTAAGCGAAATTCTGGAGAGTTTTCAGAGAGAAATAGACGACAACAAAAAACATGCCTTGCAGACAGCAGAAAAATTTGTCTCGGCAGTTTACAGAGATGTAACAAAAAATCCGGATTATGTCCAGCAGGTCACGAAATTTTTAGATGTACTTGAAGAAGGAGCGAGAACCGGACTTTTAGAAGTAAGAATTGCGGGGCTAGTTAAATATTTGGATGGGGGGCAGGAAACAGCAGAAGAAATAAAAAGAGAATGGAACATTTCTTTTGGGGGTGCTGTAAAATATATGCGGGCTCTGCAAAAAAGAAGCGGAGAGAGAGTTTTATCTATTAGCGGGAATAGAGCCAGGATATTAAATTCAGAAAAAATAGGAGCACTCAAAGTTAGAAGAGAAAGCCCTAGAAAAGCTTATGTGAATATAAAAGAGTTGAACGATATTTATAATCCGGAAATTAGTCCTTCAAAAATTTATTATGCTTTACGTGATGCCGGACTCTCCCTCGACGATATAAAAGAATTTTTTGGAACCGGGTTTTATCGAGGAAGAAACATTGGGAAATTCTTCGGAGGATTAGAGGGAACCTATCAAAGGTATAAGAGATGCAGAGGTAAGAGATATTAAAAAATTTCAAACATCCATCACTGCTTGAAGCTCCCAACCGTGTTTGGTTTCTTTGATATACATTTCGGAATAAGTCGGAGCTTTTATTTGATCTAAGGAGTTGTAGTTTGATGCGCTATCGCCATAAATTTCAGCGCGAAGGTTGTTTCCTCTTAACATTACGTGGGCTTTTACGACTATGAAATTTTCAGTGTCAAGTAGAGAAATAATTTCTTCGAGAAAATTATAAAGCAGGCTTTCTTTGTCTCTTCCTGAAACATTCATAATTTTTCCTTTTTTTGGTTTTATCTTTTGTCCCTTTGATAGATATTCAGAAACTGCGAGAACAGCATTTTCAAATACTTCATTCAGGGTTTTTCCATAGGCTCTAAATTTTATATCTGCCGTATGCTCTAAGAATTCATATTTCATTATTTATGAAATAGGATTAAGTTTATAAATTTGTTAGTTTTTTTTAAGAAATGAAATTTTTAGATTTTGTTGTGCTATTGGTATTACTTGCTTTATTGTTTTTCGGAATTTATTTTTTATGGCAGAATTTTCCAACACAGGCAGTTGAGTTTGAAGAATATAAGGCAAATATTATAAATGATTTTCCATTACAAAGCGCGCAGTTTTATCCGAGAATGAGGTATGCTGATAAAAGCATTTCTTATTCTTTGTCTGAAAGCTGTGGGGCAAGAAAAGAGGGAGATTTTGAGGAAGCGATAGGAATACTTCAGGAAAAAACGATTTTAGAATTTTATAGAGCTGAAAATGCCCAGATATCTGTTAGTTGTTCGAACCTTTCTCCAAAGCCTGCAGAAGAAGGACATTTTATTGCCGGAGAAGGCGGCCCGTCTTTGATTATTAATGCAAGCAAATATTCTGTAATCTTGTCTGGAAAAATTGCCCTTTATAGAGTGGAAACCTGTGATGAGCCTCAAATAGCAATTCATGAGATTTTGCATGCTTTAGGTTTTGATCATAACAGCAATGAAAGCAGCATCATGTATCCTATTACAAATTGCAAGCAGCAAATTGATCAATATATTATAGACGAAATTAATACTTTATATAGCCTGCCCTCTCTTGCGGACTTATTGATTGAAAGCGTGAAAGCAAATAAAACAGGAATTTACTTGAATTTCGAAGTTACGATTGCAAATTATGGTTTTAAGGATGTCAAAAATTCTTCTTTGTATTTGATTATTGATAATTCAGTTTACAAGAGTTTTGACATTAACGGGGTTGATTTGGGATCAAAAAAAACGCTTACGATTTCTAATTTAAGAATACCGAGAAAAACGGAAGAAATTACTTTGGCAATTAATACTGATGAGCCAGAACTTGCCACTACAAACAATAAAGTTGAAATGAAAGTTGTAAGGTTAGAGGCTTAAATTTATATAATATAATTACATAACTTATAAAAAGGGGACTGAAAATGCCTGATAAAGAACTTGTTTTGAAGGAAAAGATGGAACATGAAGGGTTGTTTGATTATCCTGGTTTTTATGCTTTTGCTCATTCTTGGTTAAAGGAGCAGCAATATGGTGTGAATGAGGAAAAATATAATGAAAAAGTCGAGGGAAACAAAAGAGATATAGAGATAGAATGGAAGGCAACACGAGGGTTGTCTGATTACTTCAAAATTGAGCATAAAATAAAATTTGATATAAAAAATCTTGTTGATGTAGAGGTTGAGATTGATGGGACAAAGAAAAAAATGAACAAAGGAAAACTTTCTGTTGAAATAAGCGGAACTTTAATTAGAGACCCTGATTCAAAATGGGAGACTTCACCATTTTCAAGATTCGTGAGGGATTTTTACAACAAGTACATAATACCGAGCAGAGTTAATGAGATGAAGGAAATTGTTTCAAAGGACGTGAGGGAGCTGAAAGAAAAAATGAAAATGTTTCTGGATCTTTTGGGGAGGAGATGAGCGAAGTGGAAGGTACGAGTGGAGCAAGAAGCGACCTCGCGAGTTGAGATTTCGTTCTCAGCCGATTTCGTAACGTAGTTGCTGAAGAGCAACTATATAGTTAATACAATACAAAGATTTATAAATACTAAAATCCACAAATGTTCTGTGACAGAAAATACTGCTGAACCAACACAAAAAAAGAAATTGCAGGATTTAGTATTATATTCTTTGGTTGACCTACGTTTTATACAGAGAAACATTTACGTTTTTAGTGAAGTTCAACCAAGTGCAAAACATATAGCACATCAATACGACTGTGATTTAGAATTTAGAGATGCAGAATACAATATATTAGTTGCTAATCCAAGATTTTTACCAATTCATGAACTGGGGCGAGGTATTGCAGCAGTTCTTGTTGGCGAAAGCAGAGAAAAATTAGAAAGAGCAAGAAATGATATTCATAGAACATTTGGTAGAAGACATTTATACGGAAGCGTTAGCGTAGGAAGAGAAAGAGGCCAATTTGGATATCCGTTCTAAATCTTTTGCTAAACTATAATTTCAGCAATTCTTTTCATCTCTTTTGATAAGAGCTTAATAAAACGAGATTTAGAATTTTCATTCGGATATAAGATTCTTGCAAGACTCTCTAATCCTAGAATAGAAATTTGAAAAATTAGCCTTCCATCAACATTTTCCTTAAATAATCTTTTAAAATTCTTCTTCTTCTATGAAAAAGTAGAAATCTGTTAATATCAACTATTGCTTTTATTTTAAAATCATTTCTTTCTTTATCTTGAAATTTTGCCTAAAAGAATGATTTTTTTCTAGAATAAGTAACTTTCGGCGAAGCCGACAAATTATCCGAAGGATTAAGAAACTCCTCCTATTAATCGAAAAATGTCGGAGAGCGAAAGCGAGCCTTTTATCCTTCGTTATATAAAGTGCGAGGCGTTTGGAAATAAATAATTATCACCACTTTTTCATAAAATTTCACTATCTAAATATTTATATAATAATTTTATTGTGTAATATCCACTATTAATCTTCACTCGATTATTTAAGTTGTTCATTGTTTTTATTTCTTTCTCTGTTTCTCTAGGAAAGCTTGATAAGGAGTCCTAAGCTTTCCATTCGTTAAGCTCATATGTGGCTTCTTGTAATTG
>JACPHA010000012.1 GCA_016188825.1 Candidatus Pacearchaeota archaeon
ACACTTATCTTGGCAACTTTTCTTGCCTGATAAACTGTTTTTCCATCAGCAAGCTTCTTCAAAGTATCTGTAAGCTTTGCTTGTGTCAATTTCATAGGATCAATTATATTGTCCTTATGAAATAATTTCGGGATAACACAAAGAAACAGACCAACAGAATATTTATATATCGCTTAGTTATATTAATTACATGGAAAGAGAAATATCTTTTTCAGCTGTTTTGCATGAGGAAGAATTAGATGGAAAGACAGTTTTTGTAGCTTATTGCGTTGAGTTAGGTGTTAGTGATTTCGGAGATAGTATTGATGAATCTTTAAGCAACTTGAAGAAGGGCATTTCTCTTTTATTGGAAGAAACTCCAGGAAAGGAAACATTGTTAAGAAAAAAAGAGCCGGTTCTTGTCACGAGAGTAGTTCTCTGAAGTCAACTTCAGATTGTTTTTCTATACTCTTTAAAGTTCCAATCGGCATTATGTCGCGATGCACCGGAACAACAACCGTTCTATCTCCCTTCCTTAAAATGACATGAGTTCCAGATTGCCTCCTAATTTCAAAACCTTGTTTTTGGAGTATTCTCAATACCTCTTTTGATTTTATGTTCTTCAGTTTCATTCATCACATTTAATTTAGGAAGTTCTTATATTTTTTGCTATAGTCAACCAATTAAGTTCTTCAGTTTGTTTTTTATTGGTTGACTATAGCAGAGTAACTAAGCAACCGAAAGATTTAGTTGGTCTGCTATATTTGAAATTTCTGTAAAGACGGTCTTATCGCATATTTATCACTTTCTGGCTAACGAAATCTGTTTGCTAGCGGATAAATCGCTCACTCAAACCTAAACAAAAACTTATCCAGCTCAATTTTTCCATCAACAATCTCAATACATTCTTTTCTTAACATTTCAATTTTCTTTTTTGTTCCAGATGCAAATCCGCCAACTTTTCCGTTTGCCTTTACCACTCTATGGCAAGGCACTTTAGGAGCATAAGGATTTTTATTCATTGCATTTCCGACAGCCCTATAAGCTCTTGTTCCCAATGCCTCTCCAATTTCCTTGTATGTTGTGACTTTTCCTTTCGGAACCCTTCCCAAAATTTCATAACATTTTTCATTGAACGATTTTTTGTTTTTCATTATTTAAAAAGAAGACAAATATTTATATAGGTTTAGTATTTGCCGATTAAATGATAAAATATAAAGAAGTTTCAGAAGTAATAAATAAGTATTTTCCGAATTACAGGAAAGAGCTAATGGAAGAGGCAGAAAGACTTGAAACAATGTTAAAAGAAAGAAGAGAACACGTTATTGGAGACAGAACAGTTGAGGAAATCAGAAACCGATTGAGTGGTATAAGAATGAAATTGGATTGCGAATGAAGCACCAATTTTCCTAATTTTTTAATTTACAATAAATTCCCCGAGTACAATGTTCTTTTTCCGTCATAATAATATAAACTATAATGTCTGCACTCTAAATCTCCCCATGGCTCAATGGCCAGAAATGTTCCATCCGAATTTATAAGTACATTAAAGTGCAGTTCATAATATCTCATTCCCAAATCGCCCTTTCTTCGAGGACTCTGTTTTGGATTTGATATCTTTCTAAATTCTTCTATAGTCTTGCCTACTAAAATATCTAAAGAAAATTCATGTGCGTCTCTTTCTTCATCTTCCATTTTTAGAATTATATTTTCCGCAGCAGTTATTTGCTCAATAATAAATTTATCAGTTAATTTAGCCATGATGTGAATAAAACAATAGATGATATAAGCTTTATTGTAGGGACTTTATGTCGGATACTATTATTCTTATATTAAAACTCTTAAGAACTTGTTTCTCACTATCTGTTTTCATAAAGATAAAAGAAAGATTATATTGGTGATTAGTGGAAATCAGCACCAACTTTTTAACTGATCACTAATAATAGCCCTTATAATTATAATATTAACTAATATATTAATTTTTCTTCCCTTTTATCTCAATTTCCTACATCATCTCCAACCTTCTTATCCTTTCCTCTACCGGCGGATGCGTAGCAAACAAGCCAGTAATTTTTTTCTTGAAAGGATCTGAAATAAACAACGGCGCAACAGCCTTCGGATATCTTCTTTTATCTTGCTCTGAAATATGTTCTTGCCTTATTTTTACTAACGCATCCCTCAATCCTTTAGGATACCTTGTAAATTTAACAGCTGTTGCATCCGCAGTAAATTCTCTTTTCCTTGAAATCGCCAGAGAAACTAAATTTGCAGCAATCGGAGCAAAAATAGAAAAAACTACTGCCAAAATTAATAATATTGCCCCCCCTCTTTTATCGTCTCCATGCCCTCGCGAGAACCACAAGCTTCTTAAAAATACCTCGGCAACAATAGAAATCAATCCAACCAAAACAGCAACAATTGTCATGAACCTTATATCATAATTTGCAATGTGTCCTAATTCATGCGCAATAACCCCCTCTAATTCGTCTTTGTCAAGCTTTGCCAAAGTTCCTGTTGTAACGCAAACAACAGCGTTTTCAGGATTTCTGCCAGTTGCAAAAGCATTTATTTGTTCTGATTCCATAACATAAACCTTCGGCACTGGTACTCCAGCAGCAATCGCAATTCCCTCGACAACATGATACAAGTTCCTATGCTTTTCCTTTGACGCAGGCTTTGCTCTAACTGAAGCAAGAGCAATCTTATCAGAATAATAATAACTCGCCCAAATATAAATTAAAGAAAAAACACTAGCAAACATCATGACAACAAAAAAATAACTCGGATCAAAAGCAAGAGATATCAAAGCGCCGAGAATAATAAAGAAAATAAAAATAATAACGATTAGTAAAAAAGATTTTATTTTATTTCTGACAATCTGGTCGTGAAAAGACATTCTTTCTTTCATGACTTTAAAAGAAAAATTGAATATTTAAATTTAGTCTATATCTTTATAAATTATGATCATATTTTAAGGTTATGTCATTAGGGGAGAAGATTAGAGAGTACATAGAAAGTCAGGGGTGTGGAGTTTATTTTATTGTCCTAAAAGACGAATATTTTTTTCATTTCAGCTATCAAAATAATAAAAGGTGTATTGTTGTCGGATATACTAAAAATTCGGAAAACCCTAAAGAACAAAGAATGATTTCCGGGATATTAAGAAGACCTAGCAGTATAAGAGAAGAGAGTTTTTCTTTGGAAATCATAGATAATTTTGAAGCAATAATTCCACATAATACGGTTTGGTCATGTGATAAAGCAAAAGAAATTTCTTTCACAGATTCAGGTTTAGAGAATCTGGTTTGAAAAATAAAAATTTATTCAACAAACTCCAGAGCATTATCTATTTCATTGAAAGTATCATCTGAAGTTTGTATGTTGACATATTCGGCTTCTGTTGGATTATCTATAACAATAACTCCTCTACCTTCTCCGGCATCTTTCTTGCCCATGCTATAAACCACAATTCCGATTAACAAAATCGCAGCAATTATTACAATCCACATTATTTTCTTATCCATTTTATTCTGTCGGTTTTACTTTTTCCCTCCACATTTGCTTTAATTCCTGAACCATTGTTCTTATCTCAGGCTTTCTCTTCCCTTCCAAAATCGCTTTCTTTATATCAATTATTTTTGCAACAATTTCTGCTCCCTCATCCGCTGTTAATTTACTCTGATTAACTTGCCTCTCAACTTTTTCTTCTAAATTATACAGCAAAGCAATCATATAATTCCTCGCTTTTTCTGGTCTGCCTTCAGGATTTTCCACGCTTAAATTTGCTCTTGTCAATCCAGAGGCTCTTTTAAAGCATTGATCTTTTGCCCTGCCTTCTAGTTTATAACACGTTCTGATAGTATTATAAAAAGCAACACATCTTCCTCTTATTGTTTCATTCCTACATGCTTCAGGCACCGAATCAGGCAAACTCTCCTCGCCTTGTATTAGCCTGCATCTTATTCTCTCTCTTGTTGTATTTAATGCCTCGCAATCCCTTGGCTGATAAACAAATCTACCTCCAGTTGTGCGATTTGTTGTGGTATTTGTATCATTGCTTGCAGTTCCAACATTTCTATCGTTGTTCGTGCTACTACTTGAACCACCCCCACCACTTCCGGCAGCATAAGCAAGAACTCCCGTCAATCCAATTAGAACAATAACTATAAGCAAGAACCTAATCTCTTTTCGCATCCTTTTAATAACAAAAGAAGGTATTTAAATATTTCTTGCAGCTATTAAGCCTGCGGGTGATAGAATTACAAATACAGTTATTTTATTGTCTATAAATGCTAATCATGGACAATTCGCCTGATTATATCACATTTTTACGAATTTTTAGCTAATCCATAATTAACAAATTCTGTCGATTGATTGACAACATCAAAAAGTCCTTGTGTGTGTTTGGACTTTTGGACACCAAGAATTCTGACAATTAAATTCTTGACATAACAAGATTTATCACCTTTTAACTAAAAAAAGCTTCTTGCAGATCAAAATTCAACCTTCGGAACAGCCCTTTCTTCTTGAGGAATTTTGAGCATAGGTTTTTCTTTCTTTGAATAAAGACCAGCAAAAAACGCTCCTGGAAAAGTCTCAACGCTATTGTTATAACTTAAGATAGAATCATTATAAAACTGCCTCGCATATGCAATCTTGTCTTCAATCGCAGAAAGTTCTTCCTGCAAGTGCAGAAAGTTTTCATTAGCTTTTAAATTAGGATAATTTTCTGCAAGCGCAAATATAGACTTCAAAGCAGTTTGCAATTCTGCTCCAGCCTCTACTTTTCTCTTAATATCCTTGGCAGACAACAAAGCTTTCCTAGCATCGGTAACATCTTTCATTATGGTTTTCTCATGTTTCATATAACCTTTAACAGAATTAATCAAATTCGGAACTAAATCAGCTCTTTTCTTTAACTGAACATCAATCTGCGAAAGTGAATTATCAATTCTGTTTTCCAAAACAACAAATCTATTGTAATAAAAAATAAACATGATTATAAAAATCACTGCCAGAGCAATTATCAGCCAAATCCACCATATCATTCAATTATCTATTTTTTATATTTTTTAAAGCTTTGCAAAGAAAAAATCTATCCCGAAATTATTTCATAAGAAATAACTTATTTATCTAAAAATATTAATTATTTTAACACGTTAATATAAAATAATTACTAAAGCCAATTAAGCAATTTTCAGATTTGCGGGCGCAAGATATCGTCGTAGCTTTGAAGTTGTAATGCCATCTCGCGATAAATTTATATATCTTCTTTCCTTCATTTATAAATAAAAAATGGGGCAAAAAATAGTTCTCTCGTCGATATTGGCTATATTAGTCATCTTCGGCATTTTTATTGGCTCTCTTATTTTCTTGCAACAAAAACAGCTTTCAGCTCTTGCTGTTCTCGAAACCCAACAAGAACAAGCCCAAGGAGAGTCAGAAAAAGCAGCGAAAGTCTCTCCTCTCCAAATAAAAAATCCTGCAGTTTGTTCAGGCACGCAATGTAATCCAAAAAACAGCCAGCAGATATGCATCAATGGCCAATGGGCAAGTTGCCCGAGCGATCAAGTTTGTAATCTTGGAAACTGCGTAACTCCTAAAACAATTTTCCTCGCAGCAGGAAGTGGAGGAGGCGGGGGGGGAGGAGGCAGCAGCTCATCAAGTCCAGCATCCCCGGAAACTCCTGAAACAACAACTTCTCTGGGGGAAATCACCGGAGGCATGCCAGAGGAAATAAGCCTGGGAGAAAAGGCACTATTTACAATTAATTCAACAGAACACAGCGTGAAACTTCAGCAACTAACAGAAACCACAACTATCGTTCAGGTTAAAAACGGCGATTCTTTCACAATTTCTCTCGGTGAGGAAAAATTAATGGACGACGATAACAACGGCCAGAATGATTTCTCTATTCAATTAAGATCAATAAATATTATACTTAACAAGGCCAAATTCATTATAACGCAATTATGAATTTTTTACGTTCCACAAAGTTTTTTTATTCCCTGTCAGTCGCCTGTTGAAATGCAAGGAAACGTATAGAAATCATTTTTGTATACCTTAAACAATCAAAATATTTCGAAACCTAAATTATTTAACTCTATGAAAGCTTCTCTGGAAATTAGGCTTCCTGTCCTTATAATGTAGCAAGCCCAAGTAAGTCCCGAGTGCAATTATCAAAATAATTATAACTATCAGCAAAATCCGAAGTATCTTAGAAACTCCTTTAGGGCTAAATCCAAATATTCCTTTTCCTTCACCCTCTCCTCCAGGTTCCTCACCACTGCCGCCGCTTGGAACTCCCTCTTCACCAAGAACATATAATGGCGTAACAACAAAACTAGCTTTTTTAGTTATTATATTAATTGACTTAAGCCTTAATGAAATTTCATTTTTTCCATCTCTTTCGAAATCTATTTGTTTTTCCTCCCCCACTATAAATATAAGTGTCTGTTTTTCACTTTCAACATCTACTGTAGCAGTTGTCTCAGTTAGATTTGTTATGCTAATCTTGTGCTCTGTTCCTCCAAATTTAAATTTAATGCTTTCTCCTATGCCTGCCTCTTGCATGATACTTTTTGTTAATTCTTCAGATGTAATAGTCGATGCTCCACCGCCCCCCCCTCCCCCTCCGCTTCCTCCGCCGGAAGAAGAACCACTGCTTGTTGGGCAATCAGTGCAAGTTATTGTGCTTGAAGTGGAATCTGTCTTGCTTGCGACTTCTCCATCTCCGGTTGCAGCCGCAGATATTGTATACTTGCAACTCCCGGAAGTCCCCTGGGTAATTGTCCATGTCCTTGATTGTTTGTTTCCATCTTGCATGTCGCTTATTGTTTTTTGTGAGCTCTGGCTCCCTATGCTGCATCCCCCAGAATTAATAGTTATAGTTAATGTTACATCTATACTCCCGCCCGCAGTTACCTCGGCAGAACTTGTAAAAGTTGATCCCATAATAGCACTCGAAGCAGAATTGCCGACACTCACAACAACATTTATTGTATTTACTTTTACATTGTTGTCCGCAACAAAAGTGTCTGTCACAGAATCAAGCATGATTTTTGAGAATCCATTGTCTCCAGACTTTGTTGCCCTGAGTCCTGAAAATGTAACTTCTGTTGATTCACCCGGGCTTACGCTTGTGCCAGAAGATTGAGGATAATTAGAGCTCTCAAGCCAGTTATTTGAATCAGGATAAAGAGTAGCTATACTCACGCTGCCGGATGCATCTCCATTGTTTTTTATTCGCGCAGTGCAAGAAAAAACATCATTCACAACAACCTCGCTCGGGCTGCATGCAAAGCTTGTTACAGCAAATTCTGCAGCAGAACTTGCAAGCTCAATGCTCACAACTGCAGCCAGAAAAACTGCAATTCCTATTAATATTTTCTTTTCCATTTTAACTCACCAATTTGAAAGCCGCAATGGCTGAAGCATAATTGTCATCTTCATCATAGCACCATATTTGGATTCCATAATACTGGGCTGTTCTTCCCGAAAGCGCGTAAGTGTAGCGATGGGTAGTTCCTCCAGTTGTCAGGCCTGTAGAGCCCGACGACCATGTTGAATTACTCCCGTCATAAGATGATCTATAATTGCTTGAAACATATTCTGTATAATATGTGTTTCCTGTATAATTATATAGTGTTGTATTGCAAGCCCCTATTGTCTGTGCGCTCGCATTGGTTGAATTAGACGAAGTAGAATTCCAGTCGTTACAATACCAATTATAGAAATTGCCGTAGTTAACAAGATAAACACTGCACTGGCTATTTTCCGTTGTAGTAAAGTTTACTTGTAATGAGGACAAATTGTAAGTTCCGTTGTTTGCCGGCGCAGCGATTGTTATATTCGGTGCAGTTAAATCTTTTACTCTGACATTTCCGTTTGTTATTGTTGCTGTTCCACCACTTCCAGAAACACTTGCTTTTATGTAATAATATCCTTTTGTCCAACCTCCGGAAGGAGCATTTATTGTTATTATCGCCCTGCCTTGACTGTTTGTGCTTGTGCCTCCCCCAATTAAGCTCCACGTGGCATCTGTATAACTCCTGCACCACTCACTCCAGCAGCTGTTTCCCGAATAAGCATACTGAACATTAGTTATTGTAAGATTAACAGCGTTATAGCTTGAATTTTGAGTTACCAATCTTATTGTTATTTTTTCATTAGGCATAAAGTTATATTTCCAATTTCCATTAGAATCAACATTTTCAAAAGAACCACCATATATTTCTCTTCCTTCTATATAAATCCCGCTCCAATCTTCAAATCCAGAAGAGCCATCAGCCGTTGTCCAGACAGAATAAATATAGTTATATCCAATCTTCCATCCTGTGATAGGAGGATAAATTGTAACATTTTGTGTTCCATTAACAGTGCAATAACCTGAAACATTTGAATAACAGCTTCCAACGCTGAATACATATTCTTCCTTTGTGCTTCTGTAATTGTCATATCTCCATTGATAGAGCTTGGTTAATCTTCCGCTTGTGCTTGCTCCACTTAAAGGTTTTGTTAATGTAGCTGGCACAACAACATTTTGATTAGTAAGCTTGCTTGTTCCTCCCTGGATGCTTCCCCAACTAATTTGGAATGGGACTGCTTTAAATGACAGCCATCCGGTTTGGGTGTCATTAACAAGGTTGTCCTTAACGACCACATTCAGATAATGATAACCTCCCCAGCTTCCTCCTCCCCAACTTCCGTTGTTAGGACAAAATGTCGCGTTGGCTGTGGCATTAAACGAGCCGCTTGTATAATTTGTGTAACTAATTTTACTGCTTCCGCTCCCACCCCAGATATTTTCATTAATGCTTGTTATTGAATAATTCCCGTATAAGACAGAATTACTGCTCCAGTCAGGGTCATAAACAGCAATCGTTGTATTTATGCACTGGTCAGAATCAACAGAATATGTATTTGAATTAATTTGAACTCTAAATGGCTGAACATTAAACCATAGCCATCCCGTTGAGCTGTCATTTTCAGAATTCAACAAGTTAAGCTCTCCCCAATAATACCCTGTCGGCCAGGTTCCATTTCTGAATGTAACGTTTATAACTCCGTTTCCATTAACTGCCAACGGAGTGACATTAATTTCCTCGGGATAATTATATTCCTTTGACTGGTAAGTCTGTGAGTCCCACGTTCTCAAAACAATATCATTAACAGTCGCATTAAGATAATCTGTTTGATTGTATCTTACAAAACTATTGTTATACCAATATCCCCACTTATAGCTTTTTGTTGTTGTAACATTAAAGTAAATCGGGCTATTTCCTCTTATGCTGTACTTATAACCGCTTCCATTTGAATTAGTAGGCTGGGTTTCAACATAAAAAGCAAGTGTATTAAACCACGCATATCCTGTATCTGTTCCGTTAACATCCAGCACAACCGAATAATATCCCGTGCCCCAGCTGCCTGTTGTCGTGTTTATCTGAATCAAATATTTGCTTTGATTTTGGTTGTTTGCATTCCAATACCACGGGCTGGATTGATTCACCGCAATACTGCTTGCTGCATATTGGCTTGAATTTAAGTCCTTGCAAGGCCATTTTCTGCAATCTTGTATTTTTTTAACTCCAATGGTTACTGTTTCTCCTAGGCTTGCTCCTCCAGCATCATAATAATTATATGCCCCCGCTTGCGAAATTTTTACATACAACGTTATATTCTCTTTTGAGTTAAAATAATTCTTGTAACTGCATCCAGTAGATAAGCATTCAACAGGCTGTCCGTAAACATCCCACAATTTTATCCCAAACCATGCATATCCATAATCTGTATCCCCAGACGACGTTGTTCCTTGTAATATAACCCTATAATATCCTGTTTTCCATTTTCCACCAGGAGCATATTGCGCGGGCAAGGAGATTGTTCCACTTCCGCTTGAAATGCTCGATGAATTTGTTTGAGAAGCATTATACCCAGAGTCAACAGGCGGCCAGAACCATTCTCCGTCTCTTCCCTGATATTCTATTTTCTTTACTGTAACAGTCCCGCTAATGCCCCCGCTGCTTCCAGATGTGCTCCACCAATTGTTTCCCGCCTCGTAAAGTTGAACATTTAAAGTAATGTTGTTTGTTGGGCTGTTTTGCCATGTCTGACTCCATCCGTATAGATAAAACGATCTTGCTTCAAATCTTCCATAGGCAATTGAACTTGTGCTATCTTGTCCAACAATATTTAATTTAACAATGCTCACTCCGCCATCCCATTTTGTTAAAGGTTTTACAGTGCAGGTATATCCTCCAGAATTATCATCGGACTGGCAAACAGATTCGCTCAAATTAAAGCCTTGCAACGCACCAGATTCCGCATTCCTTACTTCTACAATCGTTAAAGTAGCATTTGTCACTCCTTGTTTTGTTGTATCAGTTGCGCAAGCAGAACTCATCCCATAAACACTGCTATTTCCACTTGAGTTGAGGGCAGTTGCTCTTCCCAAAGGATTATTTGCCTGCGTTAACTTAATCTCAAAATAAACCGTGTCTGTTGTCTTAAACTGCCAGACATACCTCATTCCGCTGCCTCCGCTTGATGTTGCAGAATCCTTCGTGACTATGCAACTATCATAAGGATTCACAATAAACTTCGCATTCGCTCCAGTTGTTCTGTTGTTCCCAAATAAAAATACATCATACAACCCGCCCCCTCTTGGAACATCTAATTTTATTCTTTGTAATGTACTATTCCAAGCCCACTCGTAAGCCGAATTTGAAGAATTAACAAGCTCAAAATTATTAACTTGCGTATAAGAGAATTCAGAACCATTCATATAAGTAATGAGAAATATTTCAGCATCAGATAAATTAATTTGCGACGAGGTTAAATTATATGCGCTCAGTGTTATATAATCAAATTCATTTGTTCCGAATAACTCTTTTATATTTCCGTCTTTATCCGTTGATTGAGCAGACATAACAGTATTAATCACATTAATTATTTGTGTTTCCGTTTGAATGCTTCCGCCATAAGCAAGAGTTACATGCAATGTGTACTTCCCAAGATTGCTCGGCGAGTTGAGAGAAAACTCATAACACCCGCTTTTTTCACAACTAGCGTTCCAAACAGCATTAGTAGAGAAAATTATATTATTAAGGTTGTCCTTTATGCTGATCTCAAAAAAGCTGGAATTTATTCCTCCTATTATGCTGCCATTGCTTCTTACTGTCGGGTAAGCCTCAAATCTCATTGTCTTATTTGGAAAAACACTATATTCATATTCAAAGCCTGAATTTACTGTTCTCTTATTTATGCTCAAGCCCCAATCCTGCACCTCAAAGGAGGCGTATGCAGGCACGCTCCCGTCTCCGCTCTTTGTGATAGTTAAGTAAACTCTGTATGGACCATAGCTAAATGTCAACGAATCAAGCCCGAATAAGAAAGAGTTTGTGAATGAATTATTGCTATTAAGCTGCGTTGAGTCAACCGTTTTAACAACATTTCCCGAAGAATCAGCAATATATCCTGAAAATGTGTAAAGGTCACTTGAGCTGGCATTTGTAATTCCAACTTCCACTCTTGCTTCCTCGCCAACAGCAAATATATTTTTTAATGATTTCCCCAACCCATCTTTCATGTATATGTTAAAAGAAAATGGCACGACAATAAAAGAGCTAAAAGCCTTGAATCCGCCAATCTCAACAATATAATTTCCATAACTAGAAGGAGAAGTCGCGCTTACAGAGCATTTTCCATTATTTTCGGTTGTGCAGTTAAAGCTCGTTAAAGAATCTTTTGTAGAATTTCTTATGCTTCCGTTAATAGAAACATTGCTGACATAAATTATTTTGTCATTTATCAACCTTACTGCTTCCGCTTTAATCATGAGCGTTTCCGACGGATTATAAACCGCTCTTTCCGTGCTAGCTCTTAATAAGTCAAGAGTTTTATTTACAACATTTATTTCAACTTCAGAAAACCATGTTGCATTATCTGGAGTTATATATACCGCTCTTATATAATAATTTCCAGCTGTTGACGGAGCGTTTATCAAAACAGCGCCCGGATAATAATTACTTCTTGAATAAAAGCTCCCATTTGCATCTGTTGTTGGCGTATAGTTGCTGTGAAATGTTCCATTTCTTACTGTCATGGTAATATTTATAGTCACATTAGCCAAGGCAGCTGAGTTAGAAACCACGGTTCCATTATTGCTGTAATTTGCCTGGTACAGGTAGCCTCTTATCTCTATTCTCTCCCCCGTTGTATAAACAGTATCAGGAATAGTAAAGAAAATGTCATCGACATAATAATTTGCTAATGCAAACTCTAAAGATAATAAAGTTAGGAAGAAAGTCCCCGTGGAGAAAAAAAACATTTTCCTTAAATTTCTAATGCCAACCATCTTTTTAATGTTATTAAGACACGAAAATGATTTATAAATCTTGCTTTTTTAACCGCGTTAACGTTTCTCTTCTTGCTCGGAAAATTTATAATCTTCTTTTCTTTAATTAATAAATGGAAAAAAGAACAAAAGTTCTGGTAACCTTTATCGTAGTTATATTTCTAGTTGCAGGTCTCTATATTTTTACTGATTGGTTTTCAAAAGTAACAGGATATTTTTCAGGAGAATCAGAAAAATTAAAACTCTCAAAATGTCTTTCAAATCAAGGAGCAGAATTTTACGGCACAACTCTCTGCGCAGAATGTGAAAAACAAAAAGAAATTTTCGGAGACAATTTTAAATTAATAACCTATGTTGATTGCGGAGAAGACAAATCTCTCTGTCCAAACATCAGAGAAATTCCGGCATGGTATATAAATAAAAATATTCATTATGGTTTTAAAAATCTCACCCAATTAGAAGAAATTTCTGGTTGTGAATAATAAATAAATCTGTGATACTTTCGATATTAATTTCTAATAATCAGAGGATTAAAGTTTGTATATGTATCATAGTAGTCTTCTCCCTCAACTTTCTTTAATTTAGCAACTACCCTATAAGTTATAGGCGTCATTACAACTTCAACTGCAATTTTTAAGAACCACCCCGATAAAATTGAGGTTATTAATAAACCTGTTGGAATAACCGCGTACAACGCAATAACATAGAATAATACTGTATTTGCTCCTTCTCCAATAATAGTTGAGCCAATTGTTCTTGTCCAAAGGTATTTTCCTTTAGTCAAAACTTTCATTTTTGCTAAAATATAATCGTTTAATATTCCTCCAACCCAAACAGCTATCCATCCTCCGACTAAAATTCTTGGTACTTGTCCCAACACTCTTGTGTATGCCTCGTTTGCATCAAATCCAGTTGCCGGAGGCAAGAACACAACAACCGAATAAATTAAACCAGCAATTACAGAACTAAACAAAACAATCCAGACAACACTTCTTGCTTTGGCATAACCATAAACTTCTGTTAGAACATCTGCAATAATATAAGTGAACGGAAAATAAAGAACCGTCGCAGAAACAGTAAATATACCTAATTGAACAATTTTTCCGGCAGTTACATCAGAAACAAGCTGGAAAGTTATATAGAGGGCGGTAATAAGTCCAAGATACTTATATTTTCTAGCAGAGTTTTTCTTTTCCTCTTTTTCCATCAATTAACTAATAAAAACTATTTTATAAAGTCTTTGTCACCAAGTTTTTTTGCGCAAATTTTTTAACATAATAAAAACCAAAAGGCTTATATATTATTAACATATGTTAACTTTATGAGATATTTGCCACAAGAAATAGAAGCATGGTACATAATTCCAGCAATAAGAAGAGAAATTTCCAAATGTCTGATTAGGGATTACAATGTTACCTATGAAAAAATCGGCAGCATATTAGGAATAACAAAAGCAGCAATTTCTCAATATACAAAAGGCAACCGCGCAGCAAAAATAAAACTTCCAAAAGAACTTAATCCAAAAATAATGGTTTCATGCAATCTCCTTGCTAAAGAAAAAAGCGATGCAGAGCACGAAATAAATAAATTGCTCAATTTTTTAAAGGAAAAGCATCTTCCATGCTGCATTAAGGGAAGGGTAAAAGAAGGAATTTTAGAAGACTGCAGGGAAATTAAATTTAAAGAAGGGAATTACAGATAAAATGGCGGAAGAAATTTCTAAAGAATTAAAGGAAACTTTAATTCAAGTTGGTTTGAGAATTGCAAAACGCGGCGAAGGTGCTTTGATTATAATGGGTGAAGTAAAATATAAGCCTTTAGTCGAGCAATCAATCCCCCCATTTAATGTTATTAACAATCCAAAACTTTTAGAATCACTTGCTCTAATAGACGGCGCGGTCATTTTAGACAGAGAGGGAAATTTAGTTGCTTATGGAGCAATGATAAAAAGCACAAAAATCATGAAAAATTATGGAACAAGACACAGCGCAGCGATAAGCTCGTCAAAAAAAGAGAATTTTGTTCTGTTAGTTTCAGAGGAAGACAGAAAAGTAAAAATTTTGAAAGACGAAAAAATGATTATGCAGATTGACGCTCTGCAAAAAAATGTTGAAAAATCCATTCCAGCAGCAGTAAATATTTTAGAATCAGTTGGCGCAGGAACAATTGGTGCGCTTGGCACAAGCTTATTATTACCAGCACTGGGTTTGTATTTTCTGCCAGGAGTTATTGTCTTCGGCTCTGCTTATTATTTGGCAAAACACCTAAAAAGAATTTTCAGAAGAAGAGAATAAATTACAGCAGAACAATTAAATTTTTCGACTTCTTTAATTGCTCCGCTGTCCAGTAAAACAACATCTCCCACCGAAAAATTAAGTTAGTTTACTGTATTATGATTATGCAATAATCTCGTCGATGAAGCGCCTCGAAGCCAAACACGACAGTTAATAAAATTAAAGAAACCAGTTTAAGTTATAAGTATTTTTACATTAATTAATTTTACAATCTACTCATCTAAAATTATTTATTGACTTAATTTAAAAAATGCTATGCGAAAGCTTTAAAAAAGAACAAATTTTCCTTCATTTCAATATAAAATGATAATTCCAGTTCGTTGTTTCGGTTGCGGAAAGCCAATAGGGCATTTATGGGAAGAATATGACCAGCGAGTCAGAGCTGGAGAAGACCCTAAAAAAGTCCTCGACGAACTAGGCCTAGAAAGATATTGTTGCAGAGGAGCTTTGCTTGGTCATGCAGAAATGCTTCCAGAAGTCACAAAATTCAAGAAAGCTTAAATATCTTATAACGCAGGACTGAAATTTTCTACAATTTATTCTAAGTCCCGCGAATATATTTACAGACATTTTGGTAGAATATTAAGTTCTGCAGCTATATTTTATCGAATATATTTTTATTCTATTAGTTCTACACATATTCTATAATTTTTTGATATATGAATGTATGAGACATATCCTATACGACTATCTATGAGTATGCGAAATTAATAAATATTTTGTAAATAAAACGCAGGCTAGTCACCTAACCTTGGCCAAGAAGTCTAAGTAAGGTATCAAAATCCTGCTCCAGGTTTCATACTTTTCTGTGTAAGCCGGATCATTCATTATTTCAGTTATCTTAAGCATTCTTCCGTGCTTTATCGAAGCTTCTTTTTGTCTTACTTCGTCACAGTGCAAAGTATAAACGAGTCCAAAGTGAACTCTATCAACAGGAGCATCAAGAGCCACCAGCGTTCCAACTAAGTTAGGTTTAGATTTTCTTCCTGCAATTTTTACTTCTTCTCCAAGCTCTCTTTCTATACAGTTTATTACATAATCTGGCGCATCATCGCGAATAATATGCCCCCCAACACCGATAGAATGTTTCCCGAATAACCTTGTGTCACCATAATCTTCAATATTTTCCGCTCTCATATAAGAAAAAATCCTTTTCTTCCTGTCAAAAATTAAAACATAAGGAACTATTTGCAAAACCTCTTCATCAGATTCACACTCGTATCTAAAATGGAAAAAGCTATTTTGCACGTCTTTCATCAGTGCTTCCAAATCACTTTGATTTGTAGGTTCAAATCCTTCTTGATTAATTCTATGGCCGAGCATAACTTTAGTATCTTGAGTTAAAACCGCTCTATTAAGTTTTTCATATTCCCTTGCAGCCAACGCGAAATCAAATTTCTTAAAATACTTGGCGGTCCTCGGTCCAACTTGCTTCTGGTAATGAGAGCCCATATCTTTTCCATAGACTTTATCAGGTTTTTTGTTTCTGAATAAATCAAGATTGCTTACCGGAATTGAATCTTCTTCTAAAGTTATGTCTCCAACCTCACTTGATTTTACTTCGAACACAAGATATCCTTCAAAACCTGGGTCAATGAATCCTGCAAAGTGAAGATCTCCTCTTAGGCCTATGTGTGATGATCTTCGTAGTTCCACGCTTAAATGTTCAGGAATTTTTATAACCTCTCTGGAAGCAATCAGGTAATACTCTCCATTTTCAATTTTTACTCTTCCTTCTTCGCTAATAACCGGTTCAAAAAAATCTTCTGCCTTATATTCTCCGATTTTTGATAAATCAATCGCTTCCGGATTATGCCTTGCTCGCAAAGCAACAATTCCATTCGTGTTTTTTCCGCTTAAATCAAGGTGAACTTTAATTTCTTCTGTTAAAATAGATTTTTTGGGAATTAACTCCCCATCTTCTCTTCTTGAATACACGATTTTATTTTTTTCTAATTCACGCACCGTCTCAAGAGAATTAAGCTCTGCGTCTAGCCCATCAAAAAATCGTAGCTGACTTAATGAAATGCACGGATGTAAAACGGCATTAAATGCTAGGGGCTGTAGTAACAACCAGCACATAAGCTCTTCGCCTTCTTTATAACTCGGACTTATTTCATCAATGCATTTATTGTAGTCAGTAATTAATCTTGTGTTTAGGAATATTCTGCCAACGCTGCTTTTCGGAGAAGATTTTATGCTTTCTCCTCCATTTATCTTCACTCGATCCTCTAGTGGAACAAGGTACGTAAATCCTCTTTTTATTTCAAACTCATCTAAAGAACGTTTTTGTCTGCGTCTTTGCGGAAGCTGCAGCAAGGTTCTATAAACTGTTTCATTCAGATTGGGCCTAAACAAACTGCCAGTTTCTGCTTCAAGAATAAATATTTCCTCTCCGAGAATAGGGTCAAAAGAAGCAGGTTGTATTCTGCTCTCAAGGTCATCTTTGGGAGTGATTAGCAAACCATTAGAAATTCTTTCTCTGATTTCCTGCGAATTAAGGCAGTATCCTCTTCTCCGGTTTTTCATCACACGCTAAAATTTCAGGCCAATTTAAATATAATTATGGTATAAAATATTATTTTACTTTATCTTTTATAAAACACCATCAAAAATAAAATCTTCTTTTCGGAAATCTATTTCGCCTTCATTTCAATGCAAACACCTGCAGCGACAGTCGCTCCAGCATCCCTAATTGCAAATCTCGCCATGTGAGGATTTAGAGCTTGTGTTTCAATCACAAGATTTCCAATTGGCTTTACTCTGACTTTTGCAACATCCCCATTTTTCAAGAAATCAGGGTTTGCTGTTTTCTGTCCATCTGGGCTTGTTTTTTCAATCAGCTCAATGAATTGGCAAGGCATCTGAGCAGTGTGAATATGGAACACCGGTGTATAGCCCTTGGCAATAACAGTAGGATGTGAAATTACTGCAATCTGCGCAACAAACTCTGCAGCAACTTTCATTGGGTTCGCAGCGTCACAAATAACATCTCCTCTTGCAACGTCTTTCTTTCCAATTCCTCTTATGTTTACTCCGACGTTATCTCCAGGCTCTGCAGTAGGCAAAGTTTCATGGTGCATTTCAATTGTCTTTACTTCTCCTTCAATACCCTTTCCTGTTCTTCCAGGCAAGATTATAATTTTCTGTCCTACTTTCATAACTCCAGTTTCAATCTTTCCAACCGGAACAGTTCCGATTCCTGTAATTTCATAAGCGTCCTGGATAGGCATTCTCAATGGCAACTCTGTTGGTTTTTCAGGCATCTTGAATTTATCAAACTGTTCTAGTAATGTAGGCCCATTATACCATGCTAAATTAGGTGATTTCTTAGTCAAATTATCTCCTTTCAATCCAGAAATTGGTATAAACTCAATCTGGTCCATTTTATAACCCGCATTCTTCAATAAAGCTGAAACATCGCTCTTAACCTTTTCATACTCTTCTTTCTTATACCCTGCGGTGTCCATCTTGTTAATTAAAACAGCAATATCATTAACGCCCATTGTTTTCAACAGCCAAACATGTTCTTTTGTCTGTGGCTGAACACCCATTCCTGGGCCAGCTGCAACAACAAGGAAAGCAGAATCTGCCTGGCTTGCTCCAGTAATCATATTCTTTACAAAATCTTTGTGCCCAGGCGCATCAATTATTGTGACTTCAAACTTATTTGTTATTAATTTCTCATAAGCAAGATCAATAGTAAGACCTCTTTCTCTTTCCTCTTTATATCTATCCATATAATAAGCAAACTCAAAACCAACTTTCCCGTGCTTCTGTGCCTCTTCCTTTAATTTTTGCAACTTCTGCTCAGAAAGATGCCCAACTTGGAACATCAAGTGGCCAATAGTAGTACTCTTCCCGTGGTCTACATGACCTACAAATGCAACGTTAATGACCGGTTTTGTCTTCGCCATTTTAATTCTTAAAATTTTATAAGTAATAACTTTTATTTTAGAATGTATTTAAACCTTTCGATTTTTGTTTTTAAACAAAGTAACAAATTCCCGACGATTTTTATATTTTATAGTATCGCTAAAGCACTAACTAAACCCTAAAAACCTTATAGCCCTTTCTTACTTTTTTAGAAACAATAACTCCAACCTCGTCTCCAGCCTTTGCCTTGCTAACCTCTTTTTTGTTTATCTGCATTCCCTCTACAACTTGCTCAAATTCAACATTCCCTCCTTTAATTTTTATTTTGTCTCCAACTTTCAGCTCTTTAGACAATTTCACTGCGGCAGCCCCTACATGATCAAAATAGTTCGTGACAATCCCTATTTCCATTATTCTAATAATATCTTTTAGAATTTAAACTTAACTGTTTTTTAAAAATAAACAGCCCCGCAAGGACCAGACTCCAGCACCTTTCAAAACTCTGATGAGTTTACAATGTCTCATTTCATACGACATTGAATAGCCCCGCCAGGATTCGAACCTGGGTCTCGGGAGTTCTCCGCGCCATTGGCTGCAGGATTAGTAAAACCCGCAGGTGGTTTTACACCAGAGTCCCGAATACTTGACCAACTATACTACAGGGCTTTTCTCTTTAATTAACGAAAATAAAATCAGTTTTAAACCTTTTCTAATCCAGAAAAATTCAATTTTTTAAAGCCCTAATTATTACTAACTTATTATTTAGATTATGCTCTTTTATCTTTTTAAAACCCGCAGTTTTTAACATTGTCTTAATTTTCTTATTCGAAAATCTCGGGCAATTATCAATCTTTTCTCCATAATCCTTTTGATATTCTACAACAAATATTTTTCCTTTTGATTTTAATACGTATCTTGTTTTCAATAAAACCCCACCGATATTTGTCAGATGATGGAAAGTATGAATAATTACAACAGCATCAAAAGTATTTTTTTTGAATATTTTGTTTGTCTTAGTAGCATCACAAATATGACAAGACACAAGTTTTCTTACTTTATTTTTATCGAATTTTTGGTTTGCCCTATGCACTTTTCCCTTGTCCATATCTACGCCGTCAACATGAGCCTTTAGCCTTGATGCTAAATAAAATGCAATTACGCCATCGCCGCATCCTAAATCAAGAACTCTTTTCGAGCTTCCAATGGCATTTTTCAGAAAATCTTTCAATAAAGCCGAAGGATATTTTTTCGAAAGCATTTAACAAAAAAGAATTTCCAATTTATAATTCTAACGCTTAACGGAAGCTGTTGATATATTAAGACACAAGATCTTTGAAATGAATTACTTATCTGATTTTATGATTGATATTAATAATCTTCATTAATCTCCCTAATCTCTCTCATGCAATGTCCCTCTATGCCCTTCTCTTTTTCTCTCAAACAATTCTCTAACACTTTTTCTCCCTTCTTTTTCAAATTCATTTTTATTAAATCCGTGTTTTTCAATTAAATGTGAAGTGTGCGTCCCTCCAAGAAAGTGCGGCGTTATAACATAAGTTGCGCCAGCACCATACAAAGCAAGGGCATCATCAATCTGATGCGAAACAACAATAAAAATAGTGTTCCTATTTATCCCTCTTATTTTTCTTATCAGCAGCTGATTTGTCTCCAGCTCAGGAATAGTAGAAACTATCATCTTTGCTTTTTTTATCGGCAGTTCGTCAAGCAATTCGCTATCATCTGCATCTCCATATCTGCAGTGGACTCCCAAAGAAGCAAGCCTCTTTATAACATCAGGATTGTTATCAACAACCAAAAATTTCTTCTTTAGTTCATGAAACGCTTTCTTTAAGCTGTATCCCACTCTGTTGTACCCAAATAAAATAATTTCATAATTCTCATTTTTGTAATGTTTTCCTTCATCAACTTTTTTCCCCTTTCTCTCAAATATTTCTAGGTAATTTGAAAACCTGTCGTAAATTTTTTCGCCATGCGTTAGAACATAGCTGGAAGAAGCCATTGTGAGCAAGCCGATTATTGTTATCATAGATATGAAAGCCTGAGGCAAGTGGCCAAGGCTTATGCCGAGCGCAATTAATATGAAAGAAAACTCGCTGATTTGCGAAACAGTCAAGCCGGCGAGAAAACCATTTCTTTTTGTGTAGCCAAGTCGCCCCATTAAAGTCATTATTATTATGGGATTGCCTATAAACACAAAAACTGAGAAAATTAAAATCGGAACAATATTTGCACCGACGTCGGCAAAAGAAAGAGCCATGCCCTTTATGATGAAGAAAAGCAAAATGAAAAAATCTCTTAAAGTCCTCATTTTAGATCCTATTTCATATCTGTAAGGAGAAACTGATAAGCTTATTCCTGCCAGCAAAGCGCCGCTCTCTATTGAAAAACCAAAATAATCAAACAGACTTGCTATCGCCAAAGCCCAGCCGACAGAGAACAAAAACAGCAATTCTTGCGAGCGCGCAATTAATTTTGTCACAGAAGGCAGGAAAAAAATACTAACAATTGCTAAAGCGGTTATTAGCATGGCACCATAGCCGAGCTTCCCCAGAGCAAGAGAGGAAATATTTGTGCTTGTATCTATAGAAGAAATTACCATCAAGACAACAATCGCAACGATATCCTGTATAATTAAAAATCCGGTCGCAATTTTTCCGTATAATGTATAAGTATCTCCCTTATCAGACAAAAGTTTCATTATGATAATAGTGGAGCTGAAAGACAAGGCAAGGGCGATATAAACTGCTTCTATACTCGCAAAACCAAGTAATTTAGCAATTGTAAATCCAATAATTAAAGTGAAAGCAATCTGTCCTAATCCAGTTATCAAAGCAACTTTGCCAACATCCTTAACAACTTTCGGATTTAAATTTAAGCCGACCATGAATAATAAAACAGCAACGCCAATTTCGCCAAATGTCTCAATGCTTTCCGTTGATTTAACCAAATCAAAAAAATATGGGCTGACTAAAACGCCGGTTATTATGTACCCCACAACAAGTGGCTGCTTTAATGCTCGTGCAATAGATGCAACTACAAGCGCGATTATAACAATCACACTCAACTCCACAAATAAACTCTCAGCCGCCATAAAACCTCTTTTAATTTCCTACAGCCATATATCAAAAAACAATTATTTAAATCTTGATGTTTTTTTGGTTTATTTAAAGTGTCACCCTTTTTAACTATAGCTCAGGACATAAACATTTCCACATAAATTTTATGTCCCGCGAATATAGCACAAGCAAAAATTGAGGAAAAATTAACGGCTTGTGCTATAATACAATAGGAATATTAACCAACATTATTATATTTTATATACTTATTCTCTTAATTTTTTTGTGAATATTTAATAAAAAGTAAAAACAAAAACTTTTTTAACTAAGGTTTATTAGTAAAAAGGAGGCGTAAATAAAAAAGAAAATGGCGAGTTGGTTAATTATATCATTGGTTTTATTTGGACTTTTAGTTTTGCTGTTTAAGACAATGAACCATGTTTGGCTGTTGTCGATGGTAAAAGACAATTTCTTTTATTTCTTTGCAATTTTATTCTTTATCTTTCTAGCAATTTCATTAACACACATACACAACAATTATGACGTTGATTTAACAAGCTTCAAAGGAATTGTTACAGCCTCAAAAATCTATTACGGCTGGTTCTTGAATGTTATGGGAAACCTAGGAAAAGTAACAGGCTATGCAATACGGCAGGATTGGTTTACTGCCAGTGAAAACTCGACAAATTCAACAAATTCAACGAGTTATGGAGGATAAAATGAAACTAAGCATATTTGTTTTGAAATTTTTGTTTATTGGGGCGCTTTTCATAGTTACCAACGAAAATCTTTACTTAAAAAATCCTGCTGACAGGGAAATTTTCTTCAACTTATTTTATTCATGGTTTTCGCAATTATCCTCTCATTTAACTAAAATCACTGGCTTTGTAACAAATTCTGAATGGCTTCCTGCGCCGGAAAATTATTCTGTAAATTTAGAAGGATAATTTAAGACAAGGGTATTGTAAACTTGCCGTGATATCCTACATTTATAAATAACATTAAGATATTATAATGTCTCTTGTGGAGTTTGATTAACCAATTGTCATGACAAATACCGACGATAATTTAATTTATTAATAAGACTAAAATATAACAGCAAGAAACTGCCCGTTTTCTGGGTATTTTTTATAATTCATGTCATGATAACTTGACAGTATCTAAGACAAGATACTTTTTTATATCCCTCTTTCCGTTTTTTCTCAAGCCTCTATAGCTCAGCGGTTAGAGTACGTCCTTGGTAAGGACGGGGTCCCGGGTTCAAGTCCCGGTAGAGGCTTTTTCAAGAAAATTTCTCTATTACCTAATAAGCTGATACAAACTATCCAATACCACTCTATAAGCTTCTCTGCCTTTCCCTCTATCTGAGCTAAATATCTTTTTAGCTTCCGCTAATTGGGCTTTTACCATCGCTTCGGCATAATCAGCTCTTTCGTCTTTTGGTAGCATTCTTCCTATTCTTTTTCCTATATTTCCAGCAACAACATTTGCCCTTAACAACGCCCTTTCAGGAGCAGAGCTAACATAGCTATCCGCAACTAGAACCGCCAAATCATTTATAGCTTCTTCTACATCTTCAATCTCTTTTTTATCATCAGGATTGTTTTCATCAAACAAATCTTTAACAGAAATTCTTTCACGCAATGTATTTTTTACATCTTCTGCTATATATCTAACCGTGCTTTGAATAAACTCAAGAGCAGCAGAGGGATCTTCTCCACCTCTTTGATACTCTTTAATGCCGTCTACAATGCCTTTATACAAAGCATGATGTTGAGCAATAGCATCATATCTGACGTTTCCTGTTTCAACAGGAGCCACATCCAAAAATCTTCTTGCATATTTATGAAAGTCATATTTTGTTTCATCTTTTTTACCTTTTTCTGTATAATCCTTTTCTGCCTTTTCATTCATCAGATTTCCGGCTGTTTCTATTATTCCATCAGGATTCCTAATAAATTCTGAGAGACTTTTTACGTCAAATACTTTTTTTAATCCAGGAACATAAGCCAAAATCTGAGTATCAGGAGTTGTTTCTATAATTGTCTGTGGGCCAACCGCGCCATTAATAATTGATGTTAAATCTGTTCTCGCATTGCTGGCAGCATTAGGGTCTTTAGAATCTCTCAAAGCCTTCGCTCTGTCTTCCAATCCTCTTGCTAATTCAAGCTCTCCTACAAATGCTTTATATTCATCTCTTGTTACCATGCTTTTCCTAACAATAAAGGGTATTTAAACCTTTCGGTTGTATGAACTTATAAGTGGTAACATAAATCTCCAACTGGAGTCAAAAATAATATCTTAAATTAGCTCAATGAAGATTCTTTGTTTTCAATCGTTACCAATAATTTACGACGATAAATATTTTACATTAATCATAATTCATCTAATACAACGCCTCATTCCTTTTTCTCATTATCCGGCATTTCAGAATCAACATCCACAGCATCATGCAGCGGGGGAATGTCCTTCTTTTCTTTGTCAGGGTCTCCTGGATTATATTCTCCGCCGTTTTCATCTTCCAATTCTTTCAATATTTTCTCCTCAATATCAATATTTTCAACATTGTCTTGCGCCATGAGAGGAACCTTTAAGTTTTTCATTTCCATTTCCCTTTCAAATTTTTCTTTGTCTTTATTTTCTTCTTGATGACTAACAATCACTTTATCTTCGATAGTTTTTTCCTCTCTCTGTTCTACACTTTTTTCAGCTTCAATTCTTGCAACCAGTTCGCTGACTTTTCTCGCCGCGTCTGCATTGACAGAAATGCTGTCTATTCCATTTTCAACCAAAAATCTTGCCATGTCCTCTCTGCTTCCTGCCTGCCCGCAAATGCTAGTTTGCACGCCATATCTCTTGCAAACATGTATTACATACTTTATCGAACTCAAAACAGCAGGATGCATTTCAGTATAAATATGCTGCACTTCTGGATTGTTCCTGTCAATAGCCAATGTAAACTGCGTTAAGTCATTTGTTCCAAAGCTGATAAAATCAATTCCTTCTTTGCACAGCTCCTCTATAACTTGCACTGCGGCCGGCGTCTCAACCATTATTCCCATTCTTACATTTTTAGGCATTCCTATTTCTCTAGCAAACTTCTTTGTCTCTCTGACCTCTTCAACACTGATTAATTGAGGCATCATAATCCCAATTTTTTTATCAGGAAAATCATCAGCAACTTCTTTTATTGCAGTTAACTCGGCTTTCAATATTTCAGGATGTTTCAGACTAAATCTAATCCCGTGATCCCCCAACATAGGATTTCCTTCAACTATTTGCGGAGCCCCGTCAAGATGAACAAATTCATCGCTTCTTATGTCAGAAGTTCTAACCCAAACCTCATGGAAATGCGAAGTAATTTCCTTGACGCCATCATAGATTATCTTGACATAATCTTTTATTCTTCCATTTTTTTCAAACTTCAAAGGATGTTTGCCGCTTGCCGCAATAATTCCTTCTAACCTAGTTAGTCCAACAGCTTTTGCTCTTGTTCTCGCCGCCCTTTCTGCAAAATGCGGAATATCAATTATAACTTTTATTTCAGTCCTGGTGTCAACAACGGGCTCAATCACTATCAGCTTTGTTTCTCCCTTTCCTCGATAAACTTTTCCAGAACTCCCATCAACAGTTATAACCTCTCCTTCTTTCAACCTTTTAGTCGCTGTTTCAGTTCCGACCACACACGGAATCCCCATTTCCCGGGATACAATTGCCGCGTGACTTGTTATTCCTCCTTCATCAGTCACGATAGCCGCAGCTTTTTCCATGCTGACAACCATGTCAGGATTTGTCATTTCAGTCACAAGAACATCTCCCGGTTTTACTTTTTCCAGCTCGCTCAAGTCATGAACAATCCTAACAATTCCTGAAGCTGCTCCCGGGCTTGCTCCCAAGCCAGAAAGCAAAACCTCTCCAGAAATTTCTCCTCTCGCGCTTTCTTTATGGGTTGTTGTTACTGGTCTGCTTTGCACAATAAAAATTCCATCTTTATCAATGGCAAATTCTATGTCCTGCGGTTTTCCGTAATGCTTCTCCAATTCTTTTGAATATTGTGCAAGTCTTTTTATTTCATAACTATCCAGAACTCTTGAGTCAGCTTTTTCCTCATTCAAATTAATAGTTTTGTTTTTCCCGTCATTATCTCTTATCATCGCAATTTTTTTATTAGAAACTTCAATTGCAAGAATTTTAAAATTATCTAAATCAGGCGAAACAACATAATGGTCTGGCTTTATTTTTCCTGAAACAATGCCTTCTCCTAAACCAAAAACCGCCTCTATCACAATTGTCTTGTCATTGCTCGTCGGATTCTGCGAAAATATAACTCCAGATTTTTCAGAATTAACCATTTTCTGAACAACCACAGCCAAATATGCCTTATTATGGTCAAAACCCTTTTTTGTCCTGTAATAAATTGCTCTTGCAGTAAATAATGAGGACATGCACTTTTTTACACTCTCTAAAAGCTGTTTTTTGCCTCTCACATTGACATAAGTATCCTGCTGTCCTGCAAAACTTGCGTCTGCCAAATCCTCTGTTGTTGCACTCGAGCGAACAGCCACAAAGGGTTCATCATGTTTTTTTAAAATCCTGCTGACATCTGCGCTTTCTTCTTTTCTCGCTCCCAATATCTCATAAGTCTCGACAATTTCTTCTTCCAACTCTTTAGGCATCTCAGCTGTTTCAATAATCTCCCTTATTTTTCTCGATGCCTTGTTCAAAGCCTCAGTATTTTCAACATCAAGATTCGAAAGTATATGCTTTATGTCTTCATCAACTTTTGTTTTTCTGATAAAATAAGCATACGCTTGCGCCGTTATGACAAATCCTGGAGGCACAGGCATTTTAATATTATACATCTCTGCCAAGCTCGCTCCCTTCCCGCCCGCGATAGCAACATCTTTATTGCTTAATTCAGAAAACCATTTTACAAAACTCTCTTCTTTGCCGTCCTCTTTTGCTCTCATGATAAAAATAATAAACAAGAGTTAATAAATATTATGCACCAATTGTTGTAATTTAATACAAAAAACTATATAAACCTAAAATTTAATTTGATTGAATGGCTAAAAGTTTCATGGACAAGTATTCTGATTCTTTCTATTTTATATTCAGAGTTGCTGTCGGTTTGCTTTTCATGCAACACGGCATTCAAAAATTATTCGGGGGTTTAGGAGGCACAAAAGTTGAATCTTTAGTTAGTTTATTTGGCTTGGCAGGAATAATAGAATTTTTCGGTGGAATATTAATTGCCCTAGGTTTATTCACAAGATTTCTTGCCTTTATTTCTGGAGCGGAAATGGTTGGTGCATGGTTCATCGCACATGCTAAACAGGGGTGGATACCAATAATCAACCTTGGCGAGCTTGCTCTGCTTTATCTAGCCTGCTTTTTGGTAATTCTCTCCCAAGGCCCAGGAATTTACGCATTAGATAACTTGTTTGAGAAAAAACGCTGATTTAATATATTAACAAATGGTGATTGGCCGTTTTTCGCACCAAACTGCCTATTTTGATGCACAATTAATCTCATGTAATCTTGAATAATTATCCAATAACATCGATAAAATCTATTGGTGGGGGTTGTTATTAAACAATATTTCAATTACTTGCACACATTTTTCATAATTTTGTCGTCTACTGATATCAAAAAGTCCTTGTGTGTGTTTGGACTTTTGGACACCAAGAATTCTGACAATTAAATTCTTGACATGTTCAAGGAACTTCTGTCAGGTTCCTTGACATAAACAATCTGGTCCGTTAATCACATAATCACCAATAAATTTAATATAATTTATAAATCTCTCGATTTTTTTATGTTTAATTGTGCCTAACCTTCTCCCAAACAACCTTGCTCTTGCAAGGCACTTTTGACTTAACATCTATCAAAACCTGTCTTGCAACTCGTGCGGCTCTTTCATTTGTGCAAGAAACAAAAAATATTTCTTTTCCAGGATTCACAATAGCCGCTCTGCCCACAGTAACACCAAAAGAATGTTTCATTCCACTTGATAATCTGTCTGCTCCTGCAACCGCCGCAACACTTTTATTTTCTCTTAAAATATGGTGCGGATAAACCATGATTGAAAAATAATAGTTTCCCGGAATTTCATTATCTAATTTTTTATTCACCTGCATCCTGCCTGCTTCCAATGCATTATCTCTGATTTGAACTTTTTCACCCGCAACTAGCTTGACAGAATATTCATGCTTCCCATGATTAAATCCCTGCTGGTCTCCCATGTTAAACTTTGTTATCTTACTCTGCGGAATGCTTTTTATATATGCCTTATCTCTTCTTCCAGATTTCCTTGTGTAAGGTCTTACTTTCTTCTTTGAATATGCCAGTGCTTTTCTCAATCCCATTTTAATTTCCCTCCGCTTTTTTTTTAGAAATATTCGGAAAATTGACTTCTTCAACAATTACATCTTTTCTATTAGCCCATCTTTCCGGATTTTTCTCCGCCAGTTCAATTATTCTATTAATAACTCCTTGTCTTCCTCTACCATCAATGGTTGAAACTTTAAATTCAGGCAACCTTAGTGAATAAACTTTATCGTCCTCTAGCTCATTTGCATTAATTCTTTTGCCCTCATAAACGACAAATATTTCTCTCCTTTCTTCCATTCTACTTCTTTCCTCCATGATGTTCATGACTTTCTTCCTTAACTTCAATCTCGCTAGTTATCGCTTGCCCAGGCAAGCCTTTTTCAAATATTGCCCTGACAATTCCCTTGTTGCCATGTGCATCACTTATCTTTCCTTTTATTATTTTTCCACTAGACGACTTCCACTCAACATATCTCCCAGACATTTTTTTCGCCTCATCCCTTGATGTTAAGCCCATGTCCAACAGGTAGTGCCTCTCGTGTATTCTCTTCTTTCCCCGTCTGAACTGCACAACAATTCCTTTCATTTTTTAATTTTATACATTTATTTAATTTAGTAAATTATCTTACAAAATTAGGTTTTTAAAGTTGTTGCTTTTTCCTCAATAATTATGAGCACAAATGTCCTGTTGGTTTAATTGGAGCATACGAACCCAAGTTGCTGACCGCATCATTCCTATCATTGCTATCTGTGGTGCCGTCTGCATTAATGTCGCTCCTATAATTATTAGTTCCAAAATCTGCGGAAATATAGGATAAATCTCCAATGTCTGTAAAAGTGTCATTATTAGCATCTCCATAAACAACTGCGTAATCTATCTTAAAGTTATTAACTTCGGAAAATCCTCCAGTATTGCGCACAGAATACCATCTTTGGTTTTGCAAAACAATACCATTTTCTGTCATCCTTAAATCATTTCCAGTTACTGCAAAGGTAAATGATCCAGACAAATCTGTTCCATAATTGCCGCCATCTAAGATTTCTTGGATTAATATCTGTCCAGTTCCAGGAAGAGTTATGGCATGGTCAAATCTTAGCAAGATTGTATTATTTTTAATCCTCGGAAGAGTGCTATCACACGCTGGTTCTGCACTGCTCAAAGTTGCCGGTGTTTGAGATATTTCACTTCCGCTTGCTCCTACCTCTCTAATTTCATAATCATCACTTGGAATTTGGGCCTTTTTTGTATTTCCTTCCTCGTCAAATATTGCAGCAAAAACAGAAATTTTTGTGATATTATCGGTCAAACCATAATCAGCACCGTTAATCACCACGCTAATTCTCTCTAACTCATTCATCTTAGTTGTGTTATAATTATATACTGCAGCCATATTTCCGTTTTTATCCTCGACAGAAAAAACAGGAAAAGTATTTACATCTCCTCCACCTGTTTCTCTCTCGGCAAAGAAAGTTACACTTTTCCCATCCACACTTGGAACAACACTATTAGCAACTATCGAGTATCTTATCTCAAGCAATTTTGATTCTGAGCCCAAAGCACTGCCGCTGCGCCCAATCGTGCCTCTGATAAATGTCCAAACAAGACCAATAGCAACCAAAGCGAGCAAAACAATTAATACCGTCGTAACGATTTCACTCAAACCTCTTTTTTTCATCTATTTAATAAATTTCTTTTATTTAAAAAGCTTACGAGCAACCCCTTGTCCTGTTTAAATTCACACAGCCCTGATTAGTATCAAAAATATTCCCGGAACCAATAGTATTTATATCATTTGAACAAAATAAATCACCACCATTTCCGCAGACAAAATTGTTACTAATTACAGAGTTCTCAGGGTTGTTGACGGTTGTTGAGTTCACAAAAGAGGTAGAAGCACCAATGTAAATCCCAACACCCCAAGATTCTAATAATTTATTGTTTTCAATCCTGTTATCAGAGCCCCCTAACAAGAGAACTCCGATAGCCCCTGCGTAACCGTCATTCCCGCTATTATTTATCGTGTTATTAAAAATCAAAGACTTATTTGTTTCTTGAATCCAGAAACCAAAAAAACCTCTAATATCGAAATTTCTGATTATAGCATATTTTAAGCCCTGGCTAAAAACCGCCCCATTCGTAATACCACATCCTAAACAATTAATTGTGTGCCCCCGTCCATCAAGTGTTACATCATCTGCACTAATATGGAAACACTGGGGCTGGGAGTCAGAAGAATTTAAAACTATAAAATCTATATCTTTTGTCAGCCTATACTCTGTATTTTCCTTGTCAAGTGTTCCGCATTTATCAATATAAACAACTTGTTTTTGAAATGTGGAAGCATCATAAACATCACTCGGATCTCTTGTGGTTATTACCTCGCCCGCCTTGTTGAAAGTGGCCGGATAGACAAGAATTCTTTTCAAACTTTCTTCATATCCAAAACCATGCTCTTTATTTTTAATATCTATTTTTACTCTTTCTAATTCATTGACCGGAGTATTATTATATTTATAAACTGCCATTCTATTATCTTTTTCATCTTCAAAAACAAAAACCGGGAAAACAGCAGCAGAGCTTCCTACAGGATCTCGCTCAACAAAAAATAAAACATCATTGTTCCATCTTAACCTCATTGTGTTATCAATAATCGAAAAGCTTGTTCCAAAAAGTCTTGTTTCTTCCTCAATATCTTCGCCCGCCCTGAAAAGAACATTCCGTAAAAAAACCCATATGAGTGCTATTGCAACTAAAGCCAGAAGCACAATTATTACAGTAGTCACAATATCACTCAACCCTCTTTTATTCATGATTTATATAATTAATCCTTATTTAAAAATCCTACTAAAAACTAGACGATGATTTGCATAAATATATATTGAGCTTTTTAAATTAATTTATCTGTGGCAATTTAATATTCACGGTTCTAAAGTTTTACTAAAACTCCACGCTAAATTCCCCCAACTCCTTCTTCAAAATTTCCATGACTTGAGAAGGCACATTAAACTTGAATCTTTCTTTTGTATTATCCAAGGCAGACTCAAATTCTTTCCTGTCAACATCCGTTAATTTTTTATTTTCTAAATCAATTTTTCTTATTTTACCTTCGTCAACAACAAAAAAGCCCTTGTCTGTAGCAACTATCTCTGCTTTCTTTTCCCCATGTTGGATTATCATTATTCCTCTTTCTGCGGCGACAAGCTCTTTTCTCTGCAAGTATTCTGTCAGAGCCTCAATCAAATCAGAAGACTCGCGCATTGTTCTCTGCATTTCAGTCAGGGCCAGCTTCTTGCTTCCTTTATCTTTCGACTTCAATTTCGCAACTTCTTTTGCTATGCTTAGCATTCTTTCCTGAATCCTGCCCTTGTCTATCATCTCTTTTTCAAAATCTTTGACCAGTTCATCCTGTCCCTTTGGCCCGAAAATTTTTGTCATCAGAGAAAATGTTTCTTCATGAATCTTCTCTGCCTGTTTTTCTTGAATTTTTTTCTCTAACTTTTCCCTTAATTCTTTCATTTTATTTGAATAATCTTTAGATTCCTGAACCAAGGCATCGATGTCCTTTCCAGGAATATCTTTTAATTTGCCGTGCTCATAATCTTTGTAAAGCTTTACAACTTTCTCCAATGTCTTTATTTCTTTTTCTGTCATAACTTTTTCTTTATCAACCAAAACTTCTTTAACTTCCTGCACAATTGTTTTTGGAACTGGAGGCGCATGCCCGGCAAGCATCATCATTGCCTGGGTGGGCGTAACAACACCCCAATAAACATCAACCATCGCATCCATCAGTCTTCTCTTCACAATCTCTTCTGTTCTGTCGCCTTCTTTCATATAAAGGTCAATCGCTTCTGGGCTGGGTTTTATCCTTCCCATCTGCAAAAGCCTCTTCCAAGGTATGAAAGTTCCTCGGTCATACAGCGGCACTCCGTCTCTGATAAAAGTGAACATCACGGGCTGGGCGTCTTTAACAGACTGCCAGAAGTCAGTAAGCAAATAAACCTGAACATTTAAAATATTCTTAACTCCAGCCAAAACAGTCGCTTCTTTCACAAACTCATAAACAATCTTTCCTCTCAATTTCTCTAACAGTTCAATTCTAGACATTCTCTTCACGTCGGTATCGTCAATTATGACAAAAGTGTCAACATCACTTGTCTTATCTGCAGTTCCTCGCACAAGACTGCCCCCAATTGCATAAGTCGCCACATAATGAATTCTTCCCACATTTAGCCAATTCAAAACAAGTGTTTTGTGAATATTTGCAGCCCTCAAAGCTCCTAAAAAACCATTATCATACAAAGGAAAACTCGCAGAAATTGCGTCCAAAAATTCAAACTTTGAATCCAAGCCATAATTCCATAAATCAATCTCAGATGTCTTTATATGAACCCACAAATTCTCTCCGGATTCTTTTGCATATTTCACAACCTCCGGTTTTATTTTATTCATATTTTTATACTGCTCTTCCGGAATAATCATGATTGCATGTATCGGCTTCGTGGCCACAATTTCCTTAGGAATATTTTCATCCTCCTCAAACATAGGGAAAGATGTCGGTGGAAGAATTCCTATCGCTCTTGTAAAATTAAATTTCTTAACAATTTTTTTCTTAAAATCTTCTAACTTATTCTTCAGTTTCTCGAAGTCGATTATGTGTTTTGCATGCGCTTGTTGTTCAGTTCCTTTACCCGCTAAAGAAGGCATCCCGCCAGTTTCAGGAACCAGCTTCCCGTCATATTTTTTAACTCCAGCCAAACTATCAACCAAATTTCCTTTTTTCTTGCTTTCCATTTTTATATCAATTTTTTTATTTATTTAAAGTTATGCTCATATTGTCTGCATTCTCTTTATTACCTGCTTGTGACCAATATCAACAAATCTCTCCGCAGGTTCAAATAAAGCCTCAGTCATTATCTCATACTTTCTTGCCATTTTTTTAATAAAATACCTTGTTTATAAACCTTTTTATTGTAACCACTTTTTAGTAATCTTAAAGATAATTATTTCGTCCTTTAATTTAAATAATCCTTTCTCTTTTTTGCTCTATGTTTAAAAAATCATCAGAGAAAAAATATCTCGCTGAATTTGTCTACGGCAGTGTAGACGGCGTTATCACAACATTCGCAGTTGTTACAGGAGCAATCGGCGCCTCTCTAAGCTCTGCAATAGTTTTAATCTTGGGACTTGCAAATCTTTTCGCAGACGGCTTTTCAATGGCAATTTCAAATTATTTATCAATAAAATCACAAAAAGATTTAGACTCAAAACACCCTCACAAACATTTCCATCTAAAAAACCCAAAAAAGACTGCCTTTGTGACTTTCATTTCTTTTGTCTTAATAGGGTTTATTCCGTTATTGTCCTTTGTCTTATCTTTTTTCAGTCCTTCATTAATACCTTTTCAATTTAAAATTTCAATAGTTTTAACAGCTATTGCTTTCCTGATTATTGGCGCACTAAAAAGCAAAGTAGTTGGAAAGCATTATTTAAAATCCTCATTTGAAACTCTTTTTATCGGAAGTCTCGCGGCCCTTATTGCTTTTTTTGTTGGGTATTTACTGAGAGGGTTAGTGAACTGAAAAACCAGAAAATAAATTATATAAATGTTTAAAAAGAGTTTATTTTAGTCGATTTCGTGGAAACAATAAAAGCTGATTTGCATAATCATTTCACGACAAAATCCAGAGTTTTAGATGCAAATAAAGTCGCAGACAGAGTTTATGAGGCATTAGGAAATGGAGGAATATGTGCTTTAGTAAATTACGATGATAGAAGATTTGAAGGATTTGCAGAAAGGGCAGAGCCAATAGGAAACAGATTAGGAAATGCAGTTTATTTTCATGATAGAAATGTTCTAGTAATAAAAGGAGAGGAGCTTTCAACTCAACAAGGGGACTTGCTTGTTTTGTGCTTAGAAGAAGGAAAGCATTTGACACAAAGAAAAAATTTGGAAGATTCTCTAAAAGAAGCCAATGACCACAATGGCATTATCATCTTGCCGCACCCATATTTTCACAGTAGAGTTGGAGGAACGATTGAGCAAAACCCAAAATATTTTGATTATATAGATGGAATTGAAATTCATAATGGCAATGCATCAAGAAAAGCGAATATTAGGGCGCAATGGTTAGCCGGAAAAACCAATTTTAACAATGCCTGCGAAAAATATTTGCACATTGGTTGGTTAGCCAGCTCTGACGGCCACTCATTCAAAGAAGTTGGCTCAAGTTATACAATTCTTAAATTGCCGAACATAAAATTCTCAAGCTCCGAAGGAATTATTAAAGAGCTTAGAAATGCAATTAGGCTTGGGGGCTCTTACGGTTATAAAAAAAATTATTCAATGCTTGGATTTATTCAGCACATCTCAATCATCACGCCAATGTTTTTGCTTCTAAAACTCGGAATTAAGCTTTCACGAGGAGATACTGAAGCATTAAGATAAATTTATAACCTATCTTTAATATTTCAATCAAGAGGTGAAAAATGCCACAGGCAGTAACGCACATTTTATTTCCTATATTACTCATATCAATTTTCAGAGATTTCTATCTAAGAAAAAACGAAAAGAAAAAATTTCCATTGCATTATGTTTTAATCGCAGGAATCGGCGGTGTTCTTCCAGATATTGACATAATAATTTCAATTTTCCTCAATCTTTTTAGTCTCTCTAACTGGAATGTGCACAAAACTCTAACACATTCTATTTTTTTTCCGTTAGTTTTTATTATATTATTTTTAATTTTAAAGCCCATAAAAGCAAACGCAAAAATTTGTAATTTAACAAGACATAATTTAAAATTAAGCACGGTTTTCCTCATGCTGGCAATAGGAACAATTATTCACATATCTTTAGACTCAATTTTCGGCGAGCAGGCATTTTTTCTTTATCCCTTTTCATCGAAAGACTACGGGATTAATATAGTTGGTTTTATCAATAATGACATACAGGGCTTTATCATACCCTCTCTTGACGGAATTTTGCTCGTGATTTGGCTTATTTATTTGGAATTAAAACATAAAATTAGTGATTTTATTTAAAAGATAAAGTTTAAATACTACATTGTGCACAACACGATACATGATAGTAAAAGATTCAATGGTGCTTATACACTTGGCAAAAATAACATTATTAGAAAAAAGTTGTGAATATTTCAAAGAAGTAGTTATATCCCAAACAATCTATCAAGAAATAATAAAAGGAGAACAAAAAGGATATGGTGATGCAAGCCTGATAAAGGAATTAGTTAATAAGAAAAAAATAAAAATAAAAAGAATTAAAGATGATAAAAATTTAGAAAAAGCAGAGCAATATAACATTAAAGGAGGAGAAGCAGAAGCAGTGGCGCTATATTGGCAAGAAAAAGCAGATTATTTAGCAACCGATGACGACAATGTAAGAAGAAAAGGATTAATACTAAAAATATCTATAATCGGAACACCAGCAATAATGATTAGCCTCTATAAAAGCAATAGAATGTCAAAAGAAAAATATATCTCTAGCATAGAAGAATTGAGAAAAATAGGGTGGTTTAGTAGTCAAGTTATAGACAAAATGAAGATGGGGGTAGAAAGATGGAGCAACCAATAGGAATACGTTTGCCAAAAGACATGATAAAAAGAATAGAAAATTTAGGAAAAAGCCAAATGGAAGATAGGAGCACAATAATAAGAAAGCTTTTATTAGTGGGCTATTTGCAATTTATAAAGGAAGAAGCAGCACAGGAATATATAGAAGGAAAAATAACAATAACAGAAGCAGCAAAAAAATCAAATCTGACAGTTTGGGAAATGGAAAAATATCTTGTAGAAAAGGGTTATAAGTCAGAATACTCGATAGATGATTTAGAAAAAGAGCTAAAATTGCTAAAAAAATAAAAATGTTTGGCCAACAAACCAGAAAATTATAGACAACCAATACGAAGATGAAAACAGTTTAATCTGCGAAGCATGCGGAGGAAGATTGATAGAACAAAAATACAAACTCAAATGCGTAAGATGTAATTATTTCGGGTCTTGCTCTGATTTGTTTTAATCATTTCTTCACAACCCAAACATGCTTTATATTTGTGAATTCCCTCACGCCCTCTTTGCTGTAAATTCTTCCAATTCCAGACATTTTATATCCGCCCCACGGGCATCCTGCCTTTGACATTCCATGCCTGTTGACTTCAACAGTTCCTGCTTCTATTCTTTTTGCTATTTCTTCTCCTTTCCTCAAATCACTTGTCCAAACACTTGCAGTCAGACCATAATCAGAATCATTTGCTAATTTTATCGCTTCCTCAATTTTATCAAAGGACATTATTGGAATCACAGGCCCAAAAGTTTCTTCTTTCATTATTTTCATTCCGTGATTTACATTTACCATAACCCCAGGATTTACAAAATATCCTTTTTCCTTTAATTTATCTCCTCCATAAACTAATTTTGCTCCTTTCTGAATTGCCTCCTCAATGTGCGAAATATATTTTTCCATCTGGAATTTAACAGCAAATGGCCCCATATCAGTTTTTTCATCTAAAGGATTTCCGATAATTATTTTCTTTGTCTCTTCAACGCATTTTTCAACAAATTCATCATAAATTTTTCTCGCGCAATAAACTCTTTCAACTCCAAAGCAAACCTGTCCCGTGTACATTGTTGCGCTCTTGACAATTTCCCTAACTGCTTTTTCCAAATCGCAATCCTCTAGAACAATTGCGGGATCCTTCCCTCCTAATTCAAGAACAAATTTATGTAATTTCTCTGAAGAATTTTTAACAACTTCTTTTCCCGCCATGATGCTTCCAGTTAATGCAACAAGGTCAATATCACTCTCAACTAATTTCTTGCCAACCACCTTTCCTCCGATAACAATTTGAAATGCATTTTCTGGCAATCCAAATTTTTTTAATTCATTAAACAACTCTGCTAATTTCAATCCTGTAAAACTGCTGTATTCAGAAGGCTTCCATATAACATTATTTCCGCACAATAATGGTGGAATAATATTTGCCAAAGAAACAAAAACAGGAGCATTCCAAGGCGAGATAACAGAAACAACTCCCAACGGCTCAAACCTGACAATATTTTTTTCAATATCATCTTCAAAAATAACTTCATCTTCCAAAAACTTCGGGATTTTCTTGCAAAATGCCTCAACTCTTTTCATTGCAATTTCAACTTCGTGTCTTCCCGCCTTGATGGCCTTGCCTATTTCCAAAGCCATTATTTTGGAAAGTTCTTCTTTACTCTTTTCTAAAAGACTAATTAAATTTCCAACAATTTCCATCCTTTCTTCAGAACTTTTTCCAGCCCATTTTTTTTCTTCTTTTGCTTTCCTGACAATTTTATCTATTTCAGAAAAAGAAGTCTCTTTCAATTCTCCATAAATTTCTTCATTAGCAGGATTTATTGATTTAATTTTTCCCATAAAAAATCAAAGAATTGGAAATAATTAAATCTTCTCACAGATAGAATCTACAACCACGTTCTCAACTTTCAAGTCTATGTTGCCAGTCCATCCTTTAGGATGATTATGCAAGAGAGTGTAATTCTTTGCATTCAGCGTCAAATCAATTATGTATTCTTCTGTGCTTATTTTGTTGAGATTATTATCTAAAGTTGTCTTTGCATAATATAAATTATTGCAATAAAAATAATTTTCATTTTGTCCGATAGAAGAACTGCCTTTCTTGCATAAAACCTCTATTCCCTTGTTAGAGTAAACCGAAGGCAAAGTCTGCACAGGAGTTCCATCTTTCCACGTCGATAATATTGCACCATAACTCCTCGGCCCGGTTTCTAATTCATTTCTTAGAACACGGAATAAAACTTTTTCCGGCACGATATTCTGATTGCAATATTTTGACTCTAAAAAAGTTTTGTCCTCTACCGTTTCTTTGTCATCTCCTTTCCAAATAAAACTAATCAGAAGAAGCACAACAACTAAACCCACAGTAACTAACAACATCAAAAGAATTTTTTTATTCTCTGCTGAAAATGCTAAAAAGTTTTCTTCCTCTTTTTTTCTTTTTTTTGCCATTTAATTTATTAGTAAATAATAATATAAAAAACTATCGAATTTATTAAAATTCTTCTCCTTGATAATAAATGCAATTTGGATAACTTTCACTCAAACAATAAAGTTGCAAAGAATAAATATCACAAACCATTCTTCTTTCCTGAGAAATATTGCTTTTTTCATTAAGTCCTTTACTACAATAAGGTCCGACAGAATCTTTCCTTATGAAAGGGCACCGAACGTTATTCTCTGCTTTCTTAAACAGCTCTTCAATAATTCCTTTATTTATATTTATTCTTTCTGTCATTACAAACATGGCCCCGGGCAGAATCGAACTGCCGCATGCTCGGTGTAAACGAGCCAGTCTACCATTAGCTTACGAGGCCAACTAATCTAATAGGCAAAACTTATTTTTTAAACCTTGCTTATGCAAACGTAAAACTACCACCCACTAATTTTGGCTTTGGTAATTTGTATCAAAAATCATTAAAATTAATTAATAAAACATTACTAACGACTATAACAAGATTTATTTCAGAAAATTATTTATAAATATTTCAACAAGATTAAGTTTATAATTATTGAGCAAGCTAATCCTCATCAAAGTCCATTATTTTTCTTCCCCTTATTGTATAATGAACAATCCCGACAACTATAAACAAAATTCCAACCAAAATTGCAACATAACCCCATAATAAAGCACCTCTTGTTTCGGCAAATAATTTTATTAAACCAAAGCCGAGAACGAAAGCAGTCAACCCGGTTCTAACATAAGAAAGCATAGTTCTCTCGTTTGACATCAATGTCCTTTCCTTCGACAATTCTTCCTGTGCTAGAGAATATTTATCTACTTTCGCCATCTTTTATTTATTCAATAGAAAACATTATTTAAATTCTTTTTGTTTTTAAAAAATGAAATAACAAACCTTAAATAACATTTTTTCTCTTATTTTTCAATGCGGTATTAGTTTAGTGGTAAAACGCCTCGTTGCCAACGAGGAGCCGAGGGTCCGATTCCCTCATACCGCATTTTACATTTTAATACGCAAACTTAAATATTTCTTTTCATTATTATAGGAAATAACTTTAATAATCGTAACAGCTTTGTTATTTCCTAGATAGCAAATTGCTGAAAAACATCCGAAAATTAAAGCAATTTGCTATAATAACATGAAAAAATCCCACATTTATATTATAATGTTAGTTGCAATAATTTTAATAATCTTATTTGTTTTTAATTCTAATAAAGAAACTAAACTTGAAACCAACATTAGCGAGATGAAATTGACAAGCCCAGCATTTGCAAACAATGGAAGAATTCCAGAAAAATATACTTGCGAGGGTTTAGATATCAATCCTCCGCTTGAGATTTTAGGAGTTCCAAACAAGGCAAAAAGCTTAGTTTTAATTATGGACGACCCAAATGCACCAGTCGGAACATGGGATCATTGGTTTGTATTTAATATAAATCCTGAAACAACAAAAATTCAGGAGAATTCAATTCCGCAAGGTGCAAGCCAAGGAATCAATAGTTGGAAAAATCAAAAATATGGGGGCCCATGTCCTCCTTTAGGAGTCCATAGATACAAATTCAAACTGTATGTTCTAGACGTTACTTTGACATTTTCTAAAGCACCAAATAAATCCGCGATAGAGTCGGCAATGCAAGACCACATTCTTGAACAAACAACTTTAACCGGGCTATACTCTAGAAAATAATTACCAATTAACAAAATCACATAAATCCTTATAAAATAATATAACAGGTTTTTTTCATGTTTAAAGAATTACCAAAATCAAACTACTTTGACAGATATAGGTTGACTGAAAAAGAGGCCATTTCTTTCAAATGGTGCACCTGCAGAAACTGGCAAGACAAAGTTAACATGGAAGCAGTAAGAAAAGAACTAAGAAACACTATATCGGGAAATGAAAATTCTATAAAATATATTTCTTATTTAGAGTTCGAAAAATCAAGAAAGTTATTAGAAAAAGAATTAAGTTTAATTTACGAAGGTTTGCCCACATTCAATAGAGCAATTTATTTGCACTCTTCGGGCGTTGTAATTGAATATTTTACTCTCTACACTGCAAGAGAAAACGCAATTGCATCTCTGGAGTTTATCGCTGCGCAGAAAGAACCAATTGAAGAATTGGCATTGAGAGTAAAATTATCTCTTCCGATATCATTTTATAGAGAAGATTAATTAATTCTCCATCCTTAAAAACCACATCATCAATTCTTAAGACCCTCGTAGCAACTTTACTGGCCAAGATTATTGCCTGCGTTTTTACTTTTAGCGGCCCTATAATCCCCGCCATTTATTGTATGCGACCATTGTTTATTGGTAAGATGCACATTTCTTCCTGTTTTGTCAACAACTTCAAAAATATTCATATAATCAAAAAGTCCTTGTGTGTGTTTGGACTTTTGGACACCAAGAATTCTGACAATTAAATTCTTGACATAAAAAATGAAATACTTATTATAAATATATGTGATAAAACCACGGAAATCCTTTTAACCTTATTTTTCTCTAAAAGAGCATGAGAAGAATTGCAGTTGGCGACATAATGACGCGAAACTTTGTTTCTGCTGCACCAAACTCAACTTTGCACGAATGCGCAAAAATAATGGCCAAAGAATCAATAAACAGCCTCCTCATTACGAGCAATAAAAAACTGGTCGGAATTCTTACAGCAAGGGACATACTAAAAGCAATAACAAAAAATAAGTCCCTTGGCTTAAAAAAAACAAAAGGTATAGAAATCGCGACCAAAAAAATCGCAGTCATAAAACCCTCGGCAGACATTTCAGATGCTTTAGAAAAAATGCGGGCGTCTGGTTTCAGAAGGCTTCCAGTTTTATCAAAAGGTGAAATAATCGGTGTGGTAACATTAAAAGATATTCTCGCAATTGAACCAACTCTCTATGGAGAGTTAAGAACTTTAACTGACGAAATCAGGGAAGAAGAGAGAAAATTGTTGCATGTCCACTCAAACGCGAACCGGCCAGTTGAAGGCCTTTGCGAAAACTGCGGTGCTCTTGCAGATTTGTTAAAAGTCAACGGCCTTTTGCTCTGCCCCGATTGCCGAGAAGAAATGTATTAATATTAAGGGGAAAGGGTAAGTTAAAAAGATTAGGTGATTGAGGCATTTTAGCACTAATCAAAAACATTAAAACAAAAAATAATGCATTAATACGCCCTAAAAAACCAGTTTACATTACAGATAATTGTCAGACATTAATTAATTCTAAAAACCCTTTTTATTATAATTATAAGGGCTATTATTAGTGATCAGTTAAAAAGTTGGTGCTGATTTCCACTAATCACCAAAAATAAAATACAATAATTGCAAGAATGGCTAAAATAACTGCCTTTATTGCTCCGCCCTTATAAATCTCTTTTGCAACTTTTTCAATCCAAAAATTTTTATTAAATAACACAATTATTATTTTCATAACTCCCAGCAAAGCAAAAATAAAAGCAATTGTCCCAACACCACTTAACACCATTTTTTCTTTACTTCTTTTTATGTTATACAAAAATTTTACTGCTATTTAAATTACTCTTTTGCAGTTCATTTCATAGTCTGTAAAACAACAATCATTAAAAACAAAGATTTTCTAATCTTATTTTGATGGACAATGGGTTTTATAGAATTGAAATAACTTTTAATGATCAGACTTTAGAATCAAAAATTGAAAATATTTTAACATCAAAGTTAATCATTAAAGACCACTTAAATCGTTTTTATGGAAGTTTATCAGCAGGGATAGAGTTAGAAGACGGAAACAGAAGGTTAATTCTTACAATTTCTTCGGAAGAAAGAGCAAACAGAGCCTACGAGGAGCTTAGCAAAGAACAACGTTTTTCAGTAAAAAAATTTTATCAACAAAGTTCTACAAACTTACTAACTTAACCTTCGCTCCTTCAACGCTTGAGAAGTTCATCGCAGCCAAATAAGAAACGTTGTATTCATCACAAACCCTTATCAATGAAGCACCGGCAGTGCCCTCTGCAACAATGGCAAAAATTCTCTTTTTAGAGTTTTCAATATTTTTTATAATTTCCTTGTTTCCAACTTTTCTTATAACATCAAAATTATTGTCAAGAAGCAAAGCCGCCTTTTCTCCTCTTATTTTTTCATAAATTTCTCTCAATTTTTCTTTTACATTTCCCTCATCAATTTTTTCTGTTTCCTCAGCAGCGCTTTTTCTTATTCCGTTGTCTTCATCAGCAACAAAACCGTTGCCCCTTGCCAAATATTCTCGAACAGGAACTCTTTTTCTTAAAGACATCAATATTTCTTTTCCTGTTAATTCTTCAACTTCTTTGCCTTCAGGTGCTGTTGCAACAAACGTAACCTTGGCATGATTAATTACATTTCCTGCTATAAGCTTTCCACCTCTGTCGCCATCAACAAACAAAGTAATTTCTTTTTCCTTTCCAAGCTCTGCAATTGCCATAGGCATTTTTGTTCCATTCATTCCAATGACATTGTTTACTCTATTCCTCAATAAGTTGACAACGTCTGCTCTTCCTTCGACAACAATTATCTCATTTCCAGAAATATCTCCAGCAGGCAACCTCTCATCACCATATTCCTGTATTTTTTCTACTCGTGTGTCTTCTTTGAGAGATTGCGAAATTTCTTTAAAGCTTTCTGGTTGGTCTATGCCTGACAAAAGTTTCTTCGCTCTTTCCATAATGTAAGCCCTCTTGTTTCCTCTGACATCTTCAATCTTCCTTATTTCTATTTGCGCTTCCGTGGGCCCTATTCTGTCTATCGTCTCCAAAGCAGCAGCAACCAAAGTTGTTCCAGATTTATCCAATGCAGTAGGAATTTGTATTTCTCCAACGCTTTTTCCATCAACAATTTCCAATTCAACTTCTATTCTTCCTATCTTGCCTTCTTTTTGCAGCTCTCTCATTTCCAAATCACTGCCTAACAGTCCTTCTGTCTGCCCAAAAATAGCTCCGATTACATCAGGCCTCTCCAACGGCCCTTCTGCCTTAAAAGAAGCATAAATCATGTATTTTATCGATACTGGACTTACTTTTGCCATTTTGTTTTTCTCTATCTTTCAATAATCTATTTTCTAATAGAAAGCAGTTCTTCTTCTCAATCCAAACGCCAATAAATATGAGCGTGAAAGTGAACATGATATTTTATACTTTCTATCATTAATTTAGTAAATTAATTCAGGTCCTTTTTAAACCTTACTATGATTTTTTCAAATTTTTCACAGCAATTTATTAACATCAATCTTTAAATACTCGTCTTTACTAAAATCTAAAATCAAAAAGGGAAAATGGCAAAATCTTGTATTTATTGTAAAATTGAAATAGAAGATAATTCCGTCATCGATATTTGCCGCAGATGTGGCATTAGTGTCTGGGGAGAAAAAATGTTGGACGCAATAATTAATAGTATGGAAAGCGCCCGCGAAACAGGAAACCTTTTCCAAGGCTCTGTAACAACAGATTCCTCTGAATATACAGACTCGAGAAGAAACTCAAGATTCCAGAATTTTAGTCCGCAGCAAACAAGCACTGAAAATCTCTCTCAACAACCGGCGCAGAATTGATTTTCAAGCAGAAAATTTTTAATTCCAATTATAAACTTCAAATAAGATAGAAGTTGTGTGTTATATGATTAATATTTCCTATCGATAGATTTTTTCTCATGTGTAATATACCCTCTTTTCATGCTTTCTTTCTTGATAAACTTCTTCCGGGGTTCTTTCATCAAGGCTCATATGTGGCTTTACATTGTTATACCATTTAATAAATTCTTCTTTTGTGTTGAATGCTGTTCTATGGATCAAATACAAATGGCCAAACTTCTCTGATTTGCCATTGCTTTGTGGATGTTTTATTTTAGTTAGAATGTGTTTTATCTTAAGTTTGATTAATGCTTGCTGAAATCTTGACTCCCCTCTTTCATTTGCAGTAAACTGTGGCCCATGATCTGTGATACACTGCTTTATCTGTCCGTGCATTACTGCTTGCTCAATAGCGTCGATAGAAGCATTAGTTGTTGCACTCTCAGTTTCAATTAAAGATAACAACTTTCTGGTCGAATCATCAATCACTGGAAGAGCCCACAGTCTTAATTCCGGATGATACAGCCAGTCCATATGAACTGCTGTTAGTGAATGCTTTCTTTCATACCTTACCCATTTCTTCTTTCTCAAATCCTTCTTCTCCTTATGCTTTGCTAGTCCTGCTCCAAGCATAATCTTATGGATAGTATAAACAGGAATGTGAACATTATAATCTCTTTCTATCTTTTTAGCTAATCTTGATGCACATATTCTATACTTTTCATAAGTTTCTTTTACCATACTCTCTTCTTTAGGATTTATAAGTTTGACAGGCTTCCCCGCTTTCATTGATAAACAGTTTTTCCTTCTTCTAAAGCTCTTAAAGAATCAACTAACCTCTTTTTAGTTAATTTCATACAACGAGTTATTTTATCGTTATGAACTAATTTTCTTATAACACAATCAAATCTTCATAGCGAAAGTTTATAAATCAAATTTTTCATTAATTTTCATGTTGAAGCATAAGAAGCCCAGAACAAGGGGCAAGTTTTCATTTAGCAGGTATTTTCAAAAATTGCAGCCAGGCGACTCGGTAGCAGTAGCTCGCGAGTTAAGTCTTAAATTTGGTTATTCAAAAAGAGTGCAGGGCAGAACAGGCAAAGTTCTTGAAAAGCGCGGTGCGGCATATTTCGTCGAAATAAATGATTTAGGAAAACCAAAAAAATACTTAATTAAGCCAATTCATTTGGTCAAGATTCAGGAGGCAAAATGATAGAGGGAAGAAAACCATTGATGTTAGCAGAAGTTTTTGAAATAGTTAAAGATATCGAGGACAAAAAACCGCTTCACGAATACCTGAAAAAATTCAGCAAACTCTCAAAAGACAGGGCGGTAAAACTTAATGAAGAAATAATTTCTCTCAATAACCCAAAAATAAAAGAAGAAAACATAATAAAAGTCGCGGACTTTCTGCCGCAAACTCCAGAAGAGGTAAACAAAATTTTCACAGAAATAACTTTAACAGAGGGAGAAATAAATGCAATACTTGAAATTGTCAAGAAATATTGAAAATGACAGAGAAAGAAGAATATGCAATAGTCTTAGATTTCCTTGCGTATGGCTATCCAATGGAAAGGCACAGAACGCCGATAGCGCAAGCTATTGGTGTTAAAATGTTTTCTCTGCTTGAATTAGTGCCTCGCAGAGGAGTTACTCTAACTGCAAAAGAAAAAGTTTACATAGGCCCGGAAAAAAGAGAGAAGATATATTTCATTGCAGGCCGCTTGCCAAGGGAAAAGCTTACAGAAACAGCGAAAATGAATTTAAGAGAATTTATAGAGTCAGTGATATTAGAAAGAGAAAATGATTTTGTAGAGTTTTTTAATAAAGCACAACCCATAAATACCCGTCTTCACCAGCTTGAATTGATTCCGGGATTCGGTAAAAAACATACTGAAGAGTTATTAAAGGCACGGGAAGAAAAACCATTCGCTTCATTTGAAGATATTAAAAATCGAGTAAAAAGCATACCAGAGCCAAAAAAAGCAATAGAAAAAAGGTTCATGGAAGAATTGCTCGAAAGACAGAGGTTCAATTTATTTGTGAGATGACGAAACTAGAAATTAGAATAGACGGAGAAAGCAAGATTGCAGAATTAGCAAAGGAACTTAGAAAGAACCACCACGCCTATCAAGAAATGGGATTAATATTTGTAACCTCCATAAACGATGACTACCCTATGGCTGTGGCGGAGGTTAGGATATATCATTTTAAAGATTCGACGGTGGTTTTTAGTGAGCGCGCTAGACGGTCCCCTTTAAGAAAGCGCATAAGTGATATTTTCTTAGAAATTTATTCCCCAACAGATTCGATATCAAATCAAAGAAAATCAGAATTAGAAGAAATTATGGGAATGAAAAAATAAAATGACAGAACAAAAACAGCTTCAAAAACAAATTGAGAAAAAATCTCCGGCATTAGAAAAAAAACTCCACGTGCCGGAGAAAGAAATCATAGAAGAATCTTTAGTCAGAATTTCAGGATACGACGTTCCGGGAACCAAAAACGCATACGTTGGTTTAACAAGAATAAAGGGAGTTTCGTGGGGAATTTCAAATGCCGTCTGTGTTAAACTCGGTATTCCCAGAATGAAAAAAATTTCAGAGCTGACAAAAGATGAAATAATCAAAATAGAAAAATTCTTGAAAGCTCCCGAAATAAGTGATTTCCTAAAAAATCGTCGATTAGACGTTGAAACAGGCGAAACAAAGCATTACATAGGCACAGAATTAGACATAAGAAAAGACTTTGATATAAGAAAGATGAAGAAAATAAGAAGCTATAAGGGAATTAGGCACACTTCGGGACAACCGGTAAGGGGTCAGCGCACAAGATCACATTTCAGAAAAAAAGGAAAAATAGTAGCGGGAGTTAAAAGGAAAGCGATAAAATGATAAATACAGATTTAGAAACAAGATTTAATGAATTGGCAGAAGAATGGGAAAATTATTGCAGAAAGCCACATAGAGAACCGCATTATATTTCTTCAGAACAAATAAAATTTACTAAGGAGATATCGGCAATGGGCAGAGAAGTTTTGCCATTAATTGCTAACAGATATAGAAATTACTACGATAATCCACAAAATACTGCTTGCATGCCAATAGCATCCATTGTAATGAAGATAGATAAAAGTTTTGTTATTCCTAAAGAAATTAGGAGCAGAGCAGAAGAAATACATCATTATACAATTAAATGGATTGATGATAACATAACAAAAAAATGATAAGGAAAAAGAAAAAATATTCAAAGCCAAGAAAACTTTATGAGTTAGGAAGAATTAAGGAAGAAAATGCCCTAAAGGAAAAATATGCCTTGAAGAATAAAAGAGAAATATGGAAAACTCTCGCCAAAGTAAATTATTTCAGAGGAAGAGCAATGGCATTGGCAAAATCAAATCAAAAAGAGCAGGATGTTTTTCTTAATAAACTAAAGGCAATTGGATTAAAAACAAACACTCTGACAGATGTTCTTGACTTGAAAATAGAAAACCTGCTGGAAAGAAGACTTCCAACAATTGTTGCTAAAAAAACTCTTGCAAACACAACACGCCATGCAAGGCAAATGGTGGTGCACAAAAAAGTTCTAGTCAAGGGAAAAGTAATTAATTCTCCGAGTTATCTTGTTCCAGTCGATGAAGAAAAGTTTATAACAACAAAAACAAGCGCAGTTAAACAGATTAAAGAAAATAAAGGAGAAATTCCGATGATTGAGGTGGCAGAATAATGACGGAAACACAATTAGCACAAGAAAAAAAACAGGAAGCCGAAATAATCCCGCAGGAAATAGAAGAAATAGAGTTGGAAACAGGGGCCAAAACAAAAAAAACAAAAGACGAAAAAACAGGAATTGCATATATTTATAGTTCTTCAAACAACACAATTATTCATGTAACTGATTTAGCAGGAAACACAATATCAAGAGTTTCTGGAGGAATGATAACAAAGCACAGCAGACTAAAAGCAAATCCGACAATAGCGATGTTCGTTGCAAAACAGGCAGCAGAGCGCGCAGTTGATTTGGGCTTTACAAAAGTCTATATAAGAATGCGTGGCAAAACCCTTTTTGGCAATGGCCCGGGAGCGCACGCCGCGATAAAAAGTTTGGGAAAGTCGGGACTGGAAATTGTTAGCATATTAGACACAACAAAAGTTCCTCGCGGAGGCCCAAAGAAAAAAGGAGGCAGAAGAGGAAGGAGAGTTTGAGATGGTAAAAATAACTTATGTATGTGATGAGATTACTTCTGCCGATAGGAATTTTAATTATGGCCTAGACAAGAAAGCCATATTAGTTGAATTTGATAATGAGGTAGAAAGATTTTCTGATGCAGCAGAGCTTCTAGCAAAAGAGTATGGAGAATTTTCATCTTTAGAATCTCTTCTTTCAAAGCAAAAACATGCACTACCTGGAAGGAGATTTCCCTATCAAGACATAATTTCTAATGGTCAGATAGTTTTATCTTTTTATTTAGATGTTACTGATGTAGAAGGGCAATTAGTCAGAAGAGAAGGACTATCAGAAGAAAGGTTCAGCGAATTTCATAAATATTTATCCCAAAAATATCCAGACCCAGATGTACCAGCCAAAAAACTTAAATCATAAATAGAAAAACTTTAAAAGTCAAATTTTCCACATTTAAAAATGCAAGTCATAGAAAACACAAAAGAAAAATTAATCCTTCAAATAGAGGGAAATGAACCATTGGCAAACGCCATTCGCAGAAGCATCTCTGAAGTGCCAGTTTTGGCAATAGACGATGTTGAAATATTCAAAAACGATTCTGCCCTTTACGACGAGATTATAGCGAATCGTCTTGGCTTGGTTCCTTTAAAAACAGAAAAAGGAATGTCTGAAAAAACAAAAATAGAATTTAAATTATTAAAAAAGGGTCCATGCATAGTTTATTCAGGCGATTTAAAAGGCGGTGCAGAAGTTGTTCACGAAAATATACCGATAACAATCCTAGGAGAAGACCATAAACTAGAATTAATAGCAACTGCGACTTTAGGCAAAGCAGTATCACACGCAAAATATATCCCGGGATTGTGCTTTTACCGCCACGCTCTTGAAGTAAAATCCTCTCCTCAAATAGATAAAATTATTGAGTCTTCAAAGGGCCTAATAAAACGAAAAAAAGAAAGCTCAAAATGGCTCTGTGACCTAAATGACTCTGAAGTCAACGAAATAGAAAAAATAGATAAAGAAGCAGTAAAAGATTCCTCTCAATTAATTTTCGTAATTGAATCTTATGGCAACATGGCAGCAAAAGAAATTTTGCTTCATTCAATAAAGGCCCTAGAAAATAACTTGGATGATTTTGAAAAGGAGATTAAGTAGATTCATAAATTTAATTAAGGACAAAAATTACCTTCGCCAATTATCTAAATTATTTTTTAGATTATAATTAACCGATAGGCATTATTTTTAGTTTAGAAGTGATTGTTATATTAACAGACAGATTTTACCTATCTATGGACAATTCGCTTGATTATATCACATTTCTGCGAATTGTCCTATATTTTCACAAATTTAAATTTTTCTTAAACAGCCACCTCACAAAAAAGTAAAAGGAAAAAATTTCAAATCCAAAGGGGATATACCCAAGATAACCAAGGGCGGGCATTTCAAAAATTTTCAAAAAATCAGCAAAAGGCACATTATAAACCCATTTAACACTTGCCCAATAATTCCAAAATTCCCACAAAAATCCCAATGTCAAAGAAGTTATTGCAATGTTTTTTATAAGTTTGTTTTGTCCAGTGTTTAAAGCATAAATCAATGATGGTTGTTTATTGTAATAATTAATTGAATCAAAAATTAAAAATAATGAAATCCACTCCAAGGGAAAGAGGTATTTAGGAAGTGTTAGCATTAATATAAACGAAACAAGGCCAGTTAATAAAATAACGCCAAAACTCTTCTTGCTCAACTTTTTTTCAGGAATGCTTTTTTCTATTTCTGGCTTAAATAATTGCAAAGTAATAAAAAAAGCGGGAATTACAGTCGAAAAAGAAATAAAAGCAAATAAGTCATCGTATCTCCCGAAGTATTCAGTTCCTATGTAATGCCAATTCCCCAATCTTAAATTAATATATTCAAAAATTTTCCAAAACGGAGCAGAAATAACAAACATTCCAACAAGAGACGGAAGATTATTTTTCACAAAAGATTTTCCTCTGATTTTATAAGTCAAACCATCGACAAATAATATATAGCCAAGCCACACTATCGGAAAATAAATCTTTTCAAATGGCTGAATTTTTATAAAAAAATTTAATTCAGTTAATATAATTAGTATTATTCCAATTATTCCATATGCTGAAATTATATATTTTGCTTCACCCATTTCGCAATCACATAAGACCATTACACTTATAAATTATTCTTTCTCTCATTCTTAAGGAGAGGGTTATGCGGTTGCCTCTTTTAGAGGAGGGGTGACTTATCAGGGGAACCCTTGGTTCCCATATAAGCGGGGATGCCAGAGCGGTCAAATGGGCGACGTTAAGGCCGTCGTAGCTTAGTGCTTACCTAGGTTCGAATCCTAGTCCCCGCATTTAGTCACCACATTTAGGGATTCTTCGAATCCTTTCAATTTTAGTTCTTTCGACTCATAGAAACTTTTCTCTAAATAATAGATTGTTAATAATAACCATTATAACTATAATAAATAAGGTTTTTAGGAATTAATTAATGTCTGACAATTATATGCAATCTAAATTTTCTGTTTTAATGTTTTTGATTAGTGCTGAAACGCCTCAATCGCCTAATAATAAAATAAAATTTACATGCAATGTGGACAATATGGCTTTATCAGTTTCACAACTCCAAAAACCACAAACAGCCAAGCTACCAATGTCCACCAGTCAGCAAATGTCCAATATACATTTATAAGAAATATTATCCCAATTATAAGCCACATTCCTGCATGGCATTTTGGGCACGCCCCGTGGCAGCAAGCTCCGCAAACATGCTCGTCCATTTTCATACTTTTTTTCATTTCTTTCCCCCTTCAATTCTAATACTCTCTATTCCTTATTCTGTTTATACCAATCAACAGTCCGATTATCCCTGCAATAATTACCAACCCCATAATGCTCCAGAATATTATTTTTTCTGTATTGCTTTTTTCCCTCGGTTGCTCTTGTGTTGTTGGTATTGGTTGCTGTGGCTGTTCTGCAGGTGTTGGAGTCTCTTCACTTGGTATTGTTGTCTTTGGTGCATTAACTATTCCACCTCCTCCTCCCCCGCTAGTTCCACCACCACCACTTGGCCCAGTGTCTCCTCCACCGCCAGTTGTTGTTCTGTATGTGGAGAATTCACAATATGGAAGTCTCCAGACACAATTTGTTGAATTTAGCAAAGTTGCCTCGCTTGTCCTGTCAACACAATTTGCTCCACTATCATCACAATGGAACAAACTGCTACACGAACTTGAAGTTATCTTAATCCTGCATTCTTCAGGATGCAAATTATTTACTATCTTGTCTCTTGTTTCAGATGTAAACCCAACAACTCCTCCGCTAGATATAAAATCTCCAGAATCATCAACATCTCTGACTTTATCGTTCAATGCACTCTTTGTTAATGAAGCATTAATAAACTCAAAATATGTGGTGTTGTCATCTTTGGCTAATTTTATATTTACTCTCCTTCCAACTGCGTAGTTTGTCTTCAATCCTGAATTTGGCCCGCACACTTGTCCCTGGACATGATCAGTGTAAGTTCCATCTCTGTTTGTGTCATATGAAACAGTCCATCCGCTTGGTGCTTTTATTCTTGTCACAAAATTGCAGAATCCGCATTTGCTCTTAGGAGCAGTTGTAAATGCGCTACACTTGCTTGTCGCACACTTTCCGCCACTGTCACAAACTTTCAGCTTGTAATAATACTTAGTGTCATTTTGTAAGTTATAGCTTAATGAATTAGCACCGTTATAAATCTCTCCAGCGTGCCAGAATTTATGTGCTCTAATTGTATTGTTTTTCAAAACTCCAACATCATAGATTGTTGTGTTTAATGTGTTGCATCTTGAATCATTTCCATAAAACTCAAGTGTTCCGTTTGTCGGCTTGCTTGTGTCATACAATATTAATGCACTATCCGTATATTCTTCTATCTTAACTCCGGTTACTTGTGGCATGCTTGTGTCATTGTATCCTGCTGAATTAACTCCTTTTGCTGTGCACTTAGGAGAATACTGACAATCCCAATCATTGCAATCGCTGTTTCCGTCATTATCATCATCAATCGTGTTAAAGCAATCTTCGAATTTGGTAAATCCATGTCTTAAAATATCCTCGAACTTAGCGCTGTCTGCCCCAAATTCAAAAGCGCTCATTATTTCAAAATCAATTGCTCCGGGTGTTGCATATCCAGGGCCGGCAGTATCACTCGGTGTTGTAACATTTCCTGTGTTTCCAACTGTTGCAACATAAACTCTTATGTCTTTTGTTGAATCATAAAGCGTTGGGAATCTTGTCAATTCTCCTTTTTCAACACCAATCATCGGTCCGCCAATATCAGAGCACATTATTTTCTTCCACGCGCTTGTCTTAATATCACTCAATTTCCATTTGCTGTTTTCACAAATATAAGATGTAAATGATTCGGTTGTCTTGCTTGCATTGGAATTCCATGTTGATTCGTATCTAAATTTAAATTCATATCCGGTTGCAGAAGCATTGATTTCCAAAGCGCAACCCCCCTTAGGCGACCCATCTGTATCAAGATAGACAATCAAGTTTACAGTTTCATTTCCTGCTCCAATTATATCTGCTGCCCCGGGTGTCAGAAAAGTATATCCGCTTATTTTTTCTTTGTTGCACACAGAAGCATTAGTAAAGTCATAGACCTTTGCTCCGAATCCGTAAGCATTGCCCATATCTTTCATTCCAAATCCGCAAATATCAACAGAGCTTTTAATACCGCTCTCCGGGCAACTATCAAATCCTAGAGGGGTAGGCTGTCCCGTCTCCATGCCATTAAATACTTCATTCATTCCGGCAGGATTGCACCAGCCGGTTGTCCATCTGCAAATGCTGTCTTGTGCAGCACTGCAAGCGCTTTGTGTTTTCTGTGAGAAGCAAGTTGGCTCGCATCCATATGTGGTTGCATTGCAATAAGCGTTTGTATTGCATAATGTAGCATTATTTACTAAAGTCGTGTTGCTCCAGCATTGGTCTGCCAAATTCATGCAGAATCCTTGTCCGTTTGGATTCCACCAACAACCGTTTGTTGCATTGCATCCTCCAGCTACTGAAGTATACTGCCAGCAGTCTTTAACCCAATTAACTTCACACCCTGGATTGAAATTATCAGTCCAACCACATGTTATGTTAATTGCGTTTTTATCCGTGCATAATGTTTTGTTGCCATCATATTTATAGCATTCTGCTCCAAATGATCCTCCACCCCCAGATCCTCCACTAGAGAAACCATCTTTAGGCGCGCACCATCCAGGATTTCTCCACTTGCATCCTGTTGTTGTCTGGCAGTTTGTCTGGTTATTATAATTTGTTGTGTTAGAGCAAGCAGCCATTTGCGTTTCTTCACACCATCCAGAATCTGCTTTCCATAAACATCCTGTAACCGATGTGCAAGCACTTTGACTATCATGTAAAGTTTGGTTAGAGCATGCAGGTCTACAACTATTCATAAAACTATCCCACGAGCATTTTGGAGACAAGCTGTTACAAGAACTCTGGCTAAATACTTGCCAGCATTCATCCATTTTATTCCCGCACCATCCGTTTCCTCCTCCAGAACTATTAAACCACAAACAATTATTTCCAGCAGCGCTGTTACAGCTATTTGAACTTGTGTAATTCCAGCAATTTCCACTCCAGTTTATCTCGCAAAATGCATGACTATATTGATCTATTCTCCAAGAGCATCCACTTGTTATTTCACAGCCCGATTTATCGGTATTATACTGCCAACAGTTTTTAGGAGCAAAATCTTTATGGTCGCACCATCCTCCCTGAGTTTTGCACCAATCTGTTCCAGCACCGTCACCACCGCACCAAGTGTCATTTGTCCATCTACAATCTACAGTGCAAGCACTTTGATTCTTTCCCATACAAGTTTCAGCTATCTTCCAATCTTGCTCGCACCATCCACTTCCTCCTCCAGAACTAAAAGTTCCATTCTGCCATTCACAATTTTGATTGGTTGTTTTATAATATTGATAGGTAACATTTGTTAAGTTGCCTGCTCCGCCTCCGGAAACCATAAATGTGTTATTTGTAAAGTTAATTGTTTGTGAATTATAATTTACACTAAAGTTCCCCGCCAAAGATGTCCCTGAAGTGTTTTTAATTACCACAGAGCCAACAACCCAGCCGCCCTCAAGATTTGCTAACCCAAATGTATAACTTTCATTAATATTGTTTCCTGCTAATCTTGCCACTGAGATATTTAAGGTTTCATTAACACTCGTCGCTCCAAGACATGAAGGTTGATCACCATCATATTTCCAGCACTGGCTTCCCTTGAAGTCGCACCAGCTTCCCCATTTATCAGAAAACCATTCGCATTTATTATTTATGCAAGTTGTGTTGTCTGTCCAGCTAAAACAATTTCCCGAAACAAAACCACAGAATGAATCTGAATAACATCCTGGATCAGCACAATCAGTCAATGCATCGTTATCATCGTCAACAGCATTCCAGCATATTTCAACATCTCCGGCTATATTTGCCACACAACTTCCATCATTACCAGAACCCTGCCATTTACAACTTCCACTTGTGTTAGTAAGATCTGCCCTGCCGTCGTTTGCGCATTCTGCTTGTGTAGCACATCTATCACATGCGTCTCTGCAAGTCTTTGTTTCTTTATCCACACAATACCCCCCAGTTATTGTTCTGTTATCAGTAATCCACTTGCAGTAGGTGCTATAATCGTTACAATAATCTTTCGGAGTTCTTGTTCCGTTTGCTCCCTTTGGATCTCCCTTAAATGAGCATCCTCCGCAATTTGTTGCACTGCATTCTTCAGCAACCCCTTTCTTGAACTGCTCTTTTGAGTTGCAGAAACCCAGCCCATTCGGCGCATTGCTGTTAATTTCAAACTCGCAAATTCCTAATGTAGAATCTAAGCAAGCCTGTTTAGCATCGGCAGTTGTATTATGCTTTGTTCCATCTAACTTAAACTCGCAAGCAAAACAAGCCTTGTTGCAGTTTCTCTCTTCATCAAATTTATACTCGCATCTTCCAGTCGGCACAGAAACATTTCCTTCACAATAATTCTCTGTAACCCATCTTCCGCCAACTGCTTCGCATGTTTGCCTGTTCTCTATTGTGATTAAATTCTGTGTCCTATTTCCCCAGATATCCGATGTTTTTACAGTGCATTTTGCCGGCGTTGTAGAATTATCCCATTTGCAAGGCCAATACCATGGACTTCCAGCCAATTGCTCACAGCTTGTTTTTAATGTTGCCTCTTCACATGACTTTTCTCCATTCGGCGTTTTATCAAGATCTGTCCAACATGAGCTAGTTGCCCTGTTTTCCTTGCATGTCCCATTCTGCCATGTGCAACAAGTTGATAAAACAGATATATCGTTGCATAAGCTAGATTCATTAATATAAGTGCATTTTATTCCGTCAGTTGTGATATTTGTTCCGTAATTGTTTCCTAATTCATCGCATGCAGCGCTTGAACTTGTATAATTGCATCCTAAAAGATTATTGCAATGGGTGCTGTTCAAGTCAAATATATAGCATCCAGGATTCCAATCATTTGTTATGCTTCCATTTACTCCTCCACCTATGGTAGTCCAGTTTGGCTCTGTGCACTTTCCTCCCGCACTTACGTTATTTATATTATTATACTGCCACCAGCAATAAAATGTGTCATAACAGTTTCTTTCAGTTGTTATATTTGCACAGGTTGTTGTTGAAATATCTTTATAACACCACCCGTTTGTTAAGTTCCCAGAAGGATTTCCGCTCCAAATACAAGCCAAGCTATATTGATTATTTACGCATTTGCTTTGGTTTCCCCCCTTAATAGAATCAAATGTCCAGCAATTAACCTCCTCACACCAACCCCCAGAAGTATAGTTTGTCCATGTGCATGTTGCCTTGTTTGTGCATGTTGCCTGTGTTGTAAACTCCCAGCAAGACGCAGTGTTACAATATCCATTATTCCACGTGCAGTCTAAACTATGTGTTGTGTTTGCGTCTGTGCATCCTGTTTGGTTGCCATCAAAGCTGTAGCATCCTATTTCCTGACAATATCCGGAACTTCCAGAACTCTGCCATTTACAATATTTATTGTTATTACATGCGGTTTGATTAGGATAAAGTATCGTGTCTCCACAACTGCTTGTCGTGCAATAATTCCCGCTGCTAGACCATGTGCAATTTTTTCCATTCCAAGGATCTTTCGCTGCGCTGCATGTAGCAGAGGCATTATAATTCCAGCACCCTTTGTCCTGGCATTGCCCCCAGGCGCATCCTGTTGTGTTTTGACAAGTTGCTTGACTATTAATGTTCCAGCAATCCACTCCGCCCCCGCCCCCCAGACTATAACATGAGCCGCTAAATGAGCACGACCTTCCAGCAGAATTATTTACACAAGCATTTTCTCCTTTCCCAGAAAAACTCCAGCAACTTAATTGCTCGCATGTGTTGTAAGTGCTTCCTCCTTGCCATGTGCAATTTTTTCCAGTTATTGAAGTTGTAGTGCAGGCATTTTGACTAGTCAAACTCCAACAGTTTAATTCTTCACACCAACTTCCCCAATTATCGCTTTTCCATTTGCATGCACTAACACCGGAGCAAGTTGCATTTGTTGTGTACTGCCAGCAGTCGGCACCAGGCGCAGAAGCAAAATTTAATGAAAATAAGACAGAAAAAACTAAAATTAGCGACGCCAAAACAAAAAAGTTCTTTTTACTAATAATATTTTCGTCGTCCATTATCACCACTTTTTTAAACAAATTTACATGGTTAACAATTTCTTTTTATTTATAAATCTTGTGGTTTAAATAATGCTTGTGTTATCCCGAAATTATTTCATAAGGACAATATAATTGATCCTATGAAATTGACACAAGCAAAGCTTACAGATACTTTGAAGAAGCTTGCTGATGGAAAAACAGTTTATCAGGCAAGAAAAGTTGCCAAGATAAGTGT